>JAFXIE010000129.1 GCA_017533425.1 Clostridia bacterium
CCGCCGCGGCGATGAGGCAGGCGACAATCAGGCCGGGAAGGGCGCGCAAAAGGCCGCGCTCTGCCGCATTCAGCGCCCGGGCAGCGCGGTTTCTGCCCCGTTCCGCCCGCGCCGCAGCGCGGATCTCATCCCTTTCGGCGCGCATTTGCGCCTTTGCCGCCGCATAGGCGGCGGGGTCGTTGCGCTTCAGAGCCCGCAGGCCGTTGGGCGGGGTCATCACATAGCCGAGAAGTGTAGAGGAAAGCAGGGCGCACAGCCAGCGGATGGCCGTCGGCAGGGGGCCAAGCACCGTGACGGCTGCCGCCACGCTGTCCGGCGCGCTCTGCACCTTGGATACGAAATAGGCCGCCGAGGCATCTGCGCTGGCACCGCCTTCCCGCAGGCGGCGGGCGCTTTCGGCCGCATCACGCCCCAGGGCGGGATCGGGCACAGCCCGAAGAAAGGCCGCCGCAATGCGGCCGGCACGACGGGGGGCATAGGCCTTGCCCGAGGGGCTGCCAAACAGCAACGCCAGCAGTGCGGAAACCGCCGCGCCGATAAGCAGCGCCGGGGCAAAGCGGGCAATAAAGGCTGCCGCGAGGCCGAGAAATTCAACATAATGCACGGAATTGTACCTCCTTGTCTTTAGGGCAGGAACGGCCGCGGGTCGATCTTTTGGTTGCCCTTGATCACTTCAAAATGCAGATGGTTGCCGGTGGAATTTCCGGTGGAGCCCATTTTGGCAATGAGCTGTCCCTTGGACACCCGCTGCCCTTCCTCCACGAGGATCTCGCTGCAGTGGGCATAGAGGGTTTCATAGCCGGTGGAATCGTGCTTGATACGCAGATAATAGCCGTAGGAATAATTGAGCTTTTTGACCAGCACCACCGTTCCGCCGTCAGCTGCGTAGATGGCCGTTCCCTTGCGGTTTGCGATGTCGATGCCGGTATGGAAATCGCCGCGGGAAGGACGCTTGCCGTAGGTGGAGGTGACCACGCCGGAGGTGGGCCACTGGAAAGTGCCCGTCGCGCCCGTCTTGCGGGGCCGGGTTCCCACGCGGACGATCTTTGTGACCGCCTCGGTGATGATCGTTTCCGTCACGATCTCTCTTTTTACCACCTCGCCGTTGCGATAGGTGACATAGGCTGTTACGGTCTTTTCACCGTCTTTGCCCCGCTGCTTTGTGCGGGTCTGGCCGACGTAGAGGGTCTTGTCCTTGATCTCCTCGGTGGGATAGGGAATGATCTCATTGTAGGTCTCCAGGCGGCAGATATCCACATCCAGCACCGGGACGCTTTCGTTGAGCAGGATCTTGTCGCCCGCCCGGACGGCATTGACGTCGATACCGGGGTTCAGCGCCACCAGCTCCGCCAGGGTCATGCCGTTGCGCAGGGCAACATTTGCCAGCGTATCTCCCTTGCGGAGGGTATAGGTTTTCGCCTCCGTGCGGTTGCCCGACAGGGCGGCAATGAGCTCCGAGGGCTCCATATAGTATTTGAGGCTGACCGTTTTCTTTTCAAATTCGATGTGCTGGGCAAAGGCCACCTTGGTGTCGGCCTCGCCGGGATCCCAGGCAGCCAGATAGTCTGCGAGAAAATCGTCCACCATGGCCCGGTCGGTGACGGCGCCGTAGATCACGCCGTCCACCGTCATGGTGTAGAGCTCCTGCACCTCGTCGATCTGCTCAAAGAGCCGCAGGGAAAGCTCCTCCGCCGAGAGGATTTCATCCGTTCGGGCAACGCCGAGGGTATATGTGGGCACAAGATTCAGGGTATAGAGCTGACCGAGACTGCGGCGAGCCTCATTTTCCGTCAGGGTTGCGGCCTCGGCATACACCGTTTCATCCTCCACGGCGCCGATATAGCGACCGCCGATGTGGATTTCCACCGCAAGGCCGGAAAACTGGGAGCTCATGACGATAACGGCCAGCACAATGATAAAGCTCAGCGCCACAAGGCGGCTCGCCCGCGGGCGCGCCCGCTCAAAGAGGGTGCGGCGGATATGGTTCGGAAGCTTTGAGAAGATGGGAGCCGCCGCCTCCCGGAAGGTCATGCCCCGGGGAATGAGAAAATGGCGGCCGCGCCGGCGGTCGGCCAGCAGGCGGCTTTCGTTACGCACAAGATTTCCCCCAAGGGAAAGCAGAAGCAGCAGCAGCCAGCGGCGGAATTTTCCGAAGATCTCACGGAAAACAGTGCCGATCTCCAGCACCGCCTTGGCCGCAAAGCGGCGCAGAGCAGCGCCGGTGCGCGCCAGGAGCCGACGGAGCTGGGCTGCCCGCAGATCGCGGTGCATTCCCGCCTTAAAGGCCGGCGCATTCTTCAGCCGAACGCGAAAATCCTGCATTCCGTCACTCCTTTCGAAAAAATTACATACCTTTCATCTTCTCATTATACCGATTTCTTTTCCGTCTGTCAAGAAAAGCGCGGATATACAAAAAAGCCCTCTGTCGCCGAGAGATGACGACAGCGGGCTTTTCCCTTGAAAAAATATACCGACTACAGCAGCGCGCAAAGCTGCTCCACATCCTCCGGGCGGGTGGCCCAGGAGGTGACAAAGCGCACCACGCACATCTCCGCATCCAGCGGCTCCCAGAAGCTGAAGGCCACCGAAGGGCGCAGCTGCTCATACTTTTCCCGGGTCATGCGCACAAAAATCTGGTTTGTCGGGGCGGCGATATGCTCCGCATATCCCTTTTCCCGCAGCGCCCGGCGCAGGGCGGCGGCACAGCCGATGGCCACCGAGCCGATTTTTTCGTAAAGGCCGTCGGTAAAGAGGGCGTCAAACTGCACGCCGGTCAGCCGACCCTTGCAGAGCATGGCACCCTCCTGCTTGGTGTAGGTCAGAAAGGCTCTGGGCGCCGCCCCCTCGCGGAAGACCAGCGCCTCGCCGCAAAGGGCACCCACCTTGGTGCCGCCGATGTAGAAGGCATCGCACAGCCGGGCAAGATCGGCCATGGAAACATCGTTTTCCGGGCAGGCCAGGGCATAGCCCAGCCGCGCACCGTCGCAGTAAAGGGGCAGACCGCGGCGGTCGCACACCGCCCGCAGCGCCTCCAGCTCGGCAAGGCTGTAGAGGGTGCCGTATTCCGTGGGCTGGGAGATGTAAACCATGCCGGGATGCACCATATGGGCATACACCGGGTCGGCATAGAAGGCCTCCACGAAGGCATCCACCTGGGCGGCGGAGATCTTGCCCTCCGAATGGGGCAGCGTCAGCACTTTGTGGCCGGTGTGCTCGATGGCGCCCGCCTCATGGGAGGCCACATGCCCCGTTTCCGCGGCGATGACCCCCTCGTGGGAGGCAAGCATGGCCGAGATGGTCAGCATGTTGGTCTGCGTTCCGCCGGCAAGAAGATAAACCTCTCCCCTGCCACCGCAGGCCGCACGGATCTTCTCCTTGGCCCGAAGGGTGTATACATCCGCGCCGTAGCTTGCGAGATTTTCCCCGTTTGTGGCCACCAGCGCCGCGAGCACCGCCGGATGGGCGCCGACGGTATAATCGCTTTCAAACCAGAGCATATTGCAAATCCTCCAAAGGGCTCTTTTTTTGAGATTATATCACACCTTCCAGGGGATTCGCAAGCATATCTCAGGCCGTCTGCCCATTTTCGCACAGGCAGAGCTCCCAGGCATACTGCATCCGGAATTCCCGCTCGGGATCCTCCCCCGCCGCCTCGCACCAGGGCTCGCGCCCCTCGGCGCGCTCCATCCGGGCAGCCACCGTGCGGGCATAGTCGATGCGGGCGCGGTCGTTATGCTCAAAAAAAGCGTGGTAGCAGGCGGGATAATAGCGCCGTGCGCCCCGCCAGTCGGCATACACCGCCGCCAGCACCCGGCAATAGGCCTCGTAATCCGCCGGGGCAGGTGCCGCCTTGCGCAGGCGGGCGCGCAGCTCCGCCGCAAGACCGATGAGAATGGCCAGCGCCGAAAGGGCCATCATCGCAATGAGAATGTTTTTCATCTATCATACCTCTTTCCTGTTTGGTTTCTGAGGCTATGATACCACAGGATGTGTCCGATAATCCGTACACATCGGCAGTGTGGAACAAAAAATGCACGGGCGGAGGGAATCCGCCCGCGCACACATTTGAAAATTCAGGAACCTGCGATCTGCCTCTCGTAGAAATGCCGGATGGGGCCGGCGCGGTTGACTACCGATTCGAGAAAGCCCAGCAGCGCACGGTCAAGGAGGTAGGCAAGCAGCACCATCCCCGCGAGAATGAGGGCAATGCGTGCCGCCCGCCAGCCGGGGGACAGGGCACGGAAGGGAGTTTGAAAAAGAAGCTTCAGGTACTTCATTTTTCCTCACCTCCCCGGAAGTTTTCCGCCCGGATGCCAAAAGCCGAGGGAACCGGCCGCTCGCCGAAGATATCCACCGGGCGGCTGACCCGCTCCCGGTCAAAGACCAGGGTCGCGCAGGAGCCTCCGTCCAGCAGGACGCCGGTGTAGGCGCCGTAATCCAGCAGCACATTCTGCACATCCAGCAGGGTTGCGCCGATGCTCGTCGGGCGGCGACCCTCCAGCATGACGAAGATGATCGTGCCGTCCTTTCGCTGGCCGATGGCCGAGCGTGGGGCATAGCCATAGCCGCCGGTGCCCCGGGTGATGAGCCCCTGCCCCTGATAGACCAGCGCCGGGCGGAAGCACACCGCATCCCGCAGGCCGAGCTGCTCCGCCGCCTCCGTGGCCGACCAGCGGCCGAAGACCAGCACGCCCTCCTCCGTCAGACCCAGGAGGTTTTCCTTATCGTCGGGGGTGCCCGACTGCCAGATGACCTGCCCATCGGCGATCACCGAGCCGGCGGGAATGCCGCCCTTGCCGAGCATTGTGTCGTTATCGAGATAGCCGCCGGCATTGATACCCGCCACCAGCCCGTAGATCTCGTTGAATTCCGAAAGGGAGTAGCCGTGGCGGCCAAGATCGGGGCTGACCAGCAGCTCCACCGCCCCGGGATCGTGCAGCACCAGCACATGACCCACAAAGCTGGTGCCCTTCAGAGTAAAATACTCAATGAGGGACTCGGGGGAAAAATCCGCCGGGTCCGCAAAGCCGGAAAGATCCTCAAATTCGGGGAAATTGGTGTAATAGAGCCCCTGCTCCATGACCTCGCGGATCTCCCCATCGCTGCGGAAGGCGCGGATGAGAAACTGGGTGCCGCGGGAGACGGAAAAGGTCTCCGTCAGGGTGACGGCAAGGTTGGGATAGCGGCCGGAGAAGGCCATGGGAAAAACCATGGCAACGCAGGCCACCGCAACGCCCGCCAGCAGGCCGATGGCAACGGCCGCCGCCGAGAGGATACGCAGGAATCTTTTTTCTTTCATTTTTTCTCCCGATTTGCTTGCGCCGCATAAACCGCGGCGGACTTCCGCATACTATCCCCGCAACAACTGACACGGGGAGGCAAAATATGCAGGTTAAGGAACTTATGGTTCGCCACATTGTGGCCGTTTCGCCGGAGGATTCCGCCGCCTCGGCGGCGCATCTGCTCCATCGCTACAACATCGGCTCGCTGCCCGTCATGTCCGCCGACGGGCGGCTGCGGGGCATCGTCACCGACCGGGATATCGTCACCCGGTGTGTGGCCGAGGAAGAGCTGCCCGACACCTGTCGGGTGCGGGATATCATGACCCGCAGCATCGTGACGGTGGATGAGGATGCCGACGTGCAGGAGGCCGCCCGGCGCATGCGGGACGGCCGGGTGCGCCGGCTGCCGGTGCTGCGCGGGGATCTTCTCGTGGGGATGCTCTCCCTGGGGGATCTTTCCCGCAGCCACGCCTGCGATGCAGAGGTTTCGCGGGCTCTTTCGGAGATCTCCCGCCGGGGTTAGCCCTCCGCCTGCTCGGCGGCGCGCTTTGCCAGCAGGGCAGCGCGGTAGGCCTCATTGCGGGAAAGCCCCTTTTCCCGGGCGGCGCGGACATTGTCCCTCGCGCTCTGTTCCCCGGAAAGCTCCCGCGAGGCTTCCTCGGCGGTGAGCACCTTCTTTTCCTCCGGGGCTGCCCCCTCCACGCACAGCACAAACTCGCCCCGGGGCTCATTTTCCCCATAGCGGGCAACGGCCTCGCCGAGGGTGGTGAGAATGCCCTCCTCGTGGAGCTTTGTCAGCTCCCGGCCGAGGAAAATTCTGCGCTCCGCGCCGAAGGCCGCCGCCATATCCGAAAGGGTGCTGCGCAGCTTATGGGGCGCTTCGTAGAATATCATGGTGCGGCGCTCCGCCGCAAGCTCTGCCAGGGCGGCGCGGCGCTCGCCTGCCTTTGCAGAAAGGAAGCCCTCGAAGGAAAACCGACCGGTGGGCAGCCCGGAGATCGCAAGGGCCGAGACGGCGGCGCAGGGGCCTGGCACGGTGTAGACCGGGATCCCCTCCGCCCGGCACTGGGCGACGATGACCTCGCCGGGGTCGCTGATGGCGGGGGTTCCCGCATCGGACACCAGGGCGCAGCAGGCACCCGCCCGCAGGCGGCCGAGCAGCTCCTCCCCTCTGCCCCGGAGATTGTGGGCATAGTAGCTCACCATCGGCTTTGCGATATCAAATTTTGCCAGCAGCTTCTGGGTCACGCGGGTATCCTCCGCGGCAATAAAATCCGCCTCGCGCAGGATCTCCACCGCCCGGGGAGAGAAATCGCCGAGATTTCCGATGGGGGTGGCAACGATATAGAGCGCAGGACCTTCCATAACCGGGCTTGCTCCTTTCAGATGGCATAAATGCGGCGGTATTCCGCCGTGGGGGAGCCGTCCGGCTCCGAGAGAATGAGGGGCGGCAGCACGCAAAGCCCCTCCGCAGCCCCCGAACGGGCCTCGCAGAGCAGGAGGTTTGCCTCCCGATCTGCCTGCGGATGGACAAAGCGCAGGCGCTTTACGGCAAAGCCGGTCTCCGCCAGCCGGGCAAAGAGCTCCGCGGTGCGGTCAGGCCGCCAGCACAGGCACAGCCGACCGCGATAGCGCAGAATGCGCCGTGCCGCCGCGCAGATATCCGCCAGGGTGCAGCTCTCCTCCGCCCGCGCCGTCCTCCGGGCGGCATCGGGGCTGAGGGTTCCCGCCCCGGGGTCAAAATAGGGCGGGTTTGCCACCGCAAGGGAGACAGAGCCCGCCCGGGGCAGCATCTCCGGCCTGCGGAGATCGCCGGCGGCCACGAAGGCGCGGTCGGCAAAGCCGTTTTCCGCAAGGTTGCGGACAGCCAGCGCCGCCGCCTCCCCATCCAGCTCCACCGCGTGGAGCCTGCCGGGGTTTTTGGATAATAAAAGCAGGGAAAGGATGCCGCAGCCCGCGCCGAGATCGGCCATATCCCCCTTCACCGGCGGACAGAAATCCGCCAGCAGCAGGGAATCGGTGCCGAATTTCGGCAGATCGCTGCGCTGGGTGTAGCGCATGCCGTAGAGCATCTCGGTTTTTTCCATAAAAAGAGGCCGCCTCCCTTCCCGCGAAATTTGTCAAATCCAAGAATAAGGGCTGCCCAACCGATGCATGGCGGGGCAGCCCTGTCATTCTTCCGTTATGAACGATTAGTCCTGGGGCTTGGGGGCATCAACAGGGCAGGAACCGGCGCAGGCGCCGCAATCGATGCAGGTATCGGCATCGATGACGAACTTGCCGTCACCCTCGGAAATAGCCTCAACGGGGCAGTCGCCGGCGCAAGCGCCACAGGCGATGCAATCATCGGTGATAACATATGCCATGATAACAGTCTCCTCTCAAATGATGGGTATGTTTCTATTCTATCACACTTTTGCAAAAATGCAATGGGGGGATGCGCAAAATTTACACTTTTTTCACCGGGTGATGTCGGCAATGAGGTTCTTCAGGCTGTCCGCGGCCATGGTAAACCACTTGGGGCAGCTGTCCTCCATGAGATTGATGGGGGAGTTGGGCTCCAGATCCTTAAAGCCCTGGAAATTGCGCAGGTGGGGCTCCAGGGAGAGGAAGCCCTCGTAGCCGGAATTCCACAGATCGGTAAGAATTTCGCGCAGATGGCCGTCGCCGTAGCCGGCGGGAACGACGTGGCCGTCGGCCATGACGGCATCCTTGATGTGCATATAGGTCACATAGGGCTTGAGCATATTCCAGGCATACGGCCAGGTCTCCTCCTGCGCCTGGATGAAGTTTGCGGGGTCAAAGACCAGCTTGAGCTTATCGGAGCCGAGGCTCTCCACAAGGTCGAGGCAGCGGGCGGCCTTCTCGCCCCAGATGTCCTTCTCATTTTCGTGCAGCAGGGTGATGCCGGAGCCCCTTGCCACCTCGATGTAGCGCTCCCAGCGGCGAAGCACCTCGTCGCGGCTCTTGTCGCACTCCTCCTCGGGAATGAAGAAGGAGAACATACGAATGTAATCTGTCTCAAAGATTTTGGCGATCTCCAGCATGCGGCGGAAGAGATTGAGCTGATCCTCAAAATCGTCGGTCAGCTTGATCTTGCCGATGGGGGAGCCCAGGGAGGAGACGCGGAAGCCGCGCTTCCAGAAATCCTCTTTGATGGAGCGGACATCCTCCGGGGTGTAGAGGGAAATGTTTTTGCCGTTGATGCCGCGCACCTCCATGTAGGAAATGCCGTGCTTCTCCATCTCATCCATCTGGATGCGGGGAGAGGGATCGATCTCGTCGGCAAAGCAGGAAAGAATAAACTTGGACATGGTTGTATCTCCGTTTCTGCCCTTTCGGGCGGGTGATTTATGATGATTTACCAGCGAACGCGATAGGTCTTGATCTCATAGGGGCCGTATTCCACCGGCAGACGGTTCGCCGCCGCGAGGCTGCGCTCCGGCCTCTCCAGAAGGTCGGTCTCCTCCACGGAAACCGGGGTCTTTGCAAAGATCAGCTCGCCCTTTCCGCGGTTTCCATTGCATTCATACAGGCGCAGGATGAAGCCGTCCCCATCCTCGGCGGCCTTGACCGTGTCGAGGATGAGATTTTTGTCCTCCAGCCGCAGGGGGGATTCAAGCGGTGTGCTTCCCTTGGCGGAGAGCAGCGGGGTGTTGAGATCCAGACCCTGGCGAACCACCGCCGCCGCCCGCCAGTCCCCGGCATGGGGGAAGACGGAATAGGTGATCTCATGCTCGCCCCGGTCGCCCACGGTGGAGGGATGGGTCGTTGCCCGCAGGAGGGTGAGCCCCAGGGTGCCGCCGTCCACATCGTGGCCGTATTTGCAGTCGTTTAAGAGGGCCACGCCGTAATCGCCCTCGGAGAGATCGGCAAAGCGATGGGCGCAGAACTCAAACCGGGAAAGCTCGAAGGGGGTGCTGGCCACCGTCGGGCGCATGTAGGTGCCAAAGCCCTCCTCCAGCGCCACATAGGGGGTCTGCACATTGCAGGGGAAGTAGACCCGCAGCACGCGGTGCTTCTCCTGCCAGTCCACCTTGGTTACAAAATCGATGCGGGGGGTGTCCGGGCGGATGACGATATCCTGCCGGAGGGTGCAGCGCTCTCCCGTGAGCTCCAGCGAGAGCACGGTGCGCAGGGCGTTGTTCTCCGAAAGGGAAATCCTGCCCGTAAAGGCATTTTCGATCTCCCGCTCCCGGTATTCGGGATAGATATTCCAGGCGTCCTCCCGCTGGGGGCCGTCCCGGAAGAGGCGCAGGGCATTGCCGGGGGCGGAAAGGGCCTCGCGGTCCGCCGCCTTGTCATAGAGCCGCGTCAGCCGGCCAAGGCGGTCAAAGGAGAGGATATAGCCGGCATTTTCCACGGTGATGCCCGCATCCGTTTCGGTAACATCCATGCCGCCGGCGGGGGCGCAGGCCGCCACGGGGGTATAGACCGACGCGCCAAGGGCGGGAACGCACTCCGCCAGGAAGCAGAGCTTGCGCCGGCCGCCGCGCTCGGTCACAACGGTGGGCAGCAGCCGTCCCTGCGCATCCCGCACCGCCGTCAGGCTCTCATCCCGGCAGTCAAATTCCACCGGAGCCGTGCGGTCAAAGCTCAGGGCATTGTAGACCCAGATGCCGCCTTTCTCGCCGGCAAGCTGCCGGACGGCGGGGGCGGTAAACTGCTCAAAGCGCCGGAAGATGCGGGCATAGCCCTCGCGGCAGTCCTTGGAATAGACCTCATTGATGGAGGATCCGGGGAGAATATCGTGGAACTGCAGGGTGAGGATCTCCTTCCAGCCCTCGGAAAGCAGGCTCCAGTCGGGCTGCATGCCGGCGCAGGCCGCCGCCACGCCGAGCTTTTCGGCGCTCTGGTAGCAAACCTCCGCCATGCGGTTGTTTTTCTTGCATTCTCCCATGGTGGTGAGGGTTCCGCGATGGGTTTCGATGTAGAGATCGCCGTACCACACGGGAAGCTCCTCCCGGCGTTCCTCCAGCCGGTGGAAGAAATCGGCGGCACGCTCATGCCGGGTGCGGGGCAGGCCGGGGAAATCCGCCAGGCCTCTGGCCTGCAGGATCATCTCCCGGGTGGGGCCTCCGCCGCCGTCGCCGTGGCCGAAGGGCAGGATGATGGCATCCTCCCGGCCGGCCTGCAGGTTCATATCCTGGGCAAAGCGCAGCTGCGAGGGCTCCGGGCAGCCGTTGTAGAAATTGGCCGTGCGGGGAATGGAGGCCGTGACCTCGCTGCCGTCAATGCCGCGCCAGCGGAAGGAGGTGTAGGGGAAGCGATTCTGCCCCTGCCAGTGGATTTTATTGGAATAGAAGAACTTTGTGCCGGTTTTTTTGAGGATCTGGGGCAGGTTCGGCTGGAAGCCGAAGGTGTCGGGCAGCCAGGCGATCTCGTTGCGGCAGCCGAATTCCGCCTCCATGAAGCGCACGCCGTAGAGGATCTGCCGCACGAGGCTTTCGCCGGAGACAACGTTGCAGTCGCTCTCCACCCACATGGTGCCGCAGAGCTCAAAGCGTCCCTCGGCGATGCGCACCTTGAGCTGCTCGTAAAGCTCGGGATAATGGGTCTTGGTGTAATCCAGCAGCTGCATCTGGCTGCAGGCAAACTGAAAATCGGGATATTCCTCCATGAGGCGGAGGATATTTGAGAAGGTATGGGCGCATTTGCGCACCGTATCCTTCAGCTGCCAGAGCCAGGCCACATCGATGTGGGTGTGGCCGACGAGGCTGACCTCGCCGCGGATGTCGCCGTCGTCAATGGCGTCAATGCGATCCCGCAGAATTTCCGCCGCCCGGGCGCATTCCTCCCGGAAGGCCTCTCCCTCGCAGTCCACATCCATGCCGAGCATGGCATCCCGCAGGGCGCCGAGCACCCGTTCCCGCAGCACCCGGCTGTCCTTCTCTCCGCGGTCGTTATCGAGATTGTAGAAGTCCCAGGCCAGCCGCATGGCGCAGCCCAGCTCCTCCACCGCAAGATCCACCCGGCCAAAATAGGAATACTCCAGGAAATGCCGGCCCTTTCCGCGGGTGAAGGCCACCACCTCCAGGCACTTTTTCTGCCCGGCCCATTCCTTTTTTAAGGGGATGCGGTCGCGGCAGCCGTCATGGCCGTGCCAGATCTCTCCATCCACGGTGATATATCCCTCCATGCCGCCAAAGCGCAGGAAGAGATAGTCCCGCACGCCGCCTTCCCCCTCACAGATCTCCTCCGGGAAGGTGACCTCGCAGCGGGCAAGGGTGGTGTGCTCCCAGGGCAGGACGGTGTCCCGCTCCAGGGGCGCCCAATCGGAAAGATGGGTGTAGACGCAGTCCTCGGAGAAATCCGCAAGGCGGTAGCTCCAGCCGCCGAAATCCCTGCGGCAGCTGAATTTTTTCTCCTCCACACGGGCGAGGATGGTGTTGACCATTTGCAGATTCATATCGCCGTACCTCCGGTACTTTTATCGCTTAAAGCCAAGCTTTCCCCGCAGCAGAACAACGCCGAGAAGTCCCGCCGCGGCAGCTATGCCCACGGCGGCAAAATCGCCGTAGCCAAAGACAAATCCGCGCACGGCAGCGCTCTCTTCGGGGTAATATACCCCCAGCACCACCGAGAGATTGTTGACAAAATGCATGACCATCGGGATAAAAACCGAGCCGGAAAAGCAGCCCGCAAGGCTGAGGGCAAAGCCCAGCAGCAGCATGGGCAGAATGCGCACCGGCGTGGTATGCGCCACGGCAAAGAGGGCGGCGCACAGAAGCGATGCCAGGGGAACGGAGAAGGAGCGCCGCAGGGTGGAGAGCATATAGCCCCGGAAGAGCAGCTCCTCGCACACCGCCGGCAGCAGCGCCGTGAGGAAAATGGCATAGAGAAGGCCGTCCCGCCGCAGATCCCCCGTCATAGCATCCCCCGCAGCGGAAAGCCCGGGCAAAATGCGCACCAGCAGATCAATGACAAGCTCCATCAGAATGGCGGCGGATATCCACAAAAGCAGCGCCGCCGCAAGATGGCGCAGCCGGAAGGGGCGCAGCATGAGATCCCGCCCCGCCGTGCCGCCGCCGATCAGGACGGCCACCACCGAAAGCAGGGCGATGAGCAGATGGAAATATATCTCCCGCCCCACAAGATCCCGCAGGAAGGGAATGTTCGGCGGAAAGAACTGCAAAACCAGGAAAAGCACATAGACCGCCAGCACAGAAACCAGGCCGCGGCCGGAGGAGCTGCGACGCGCCATCTTATTTACCCTCCTCTGCCCGGAAGCCGTTGAAGCGGCCGCAGGCGGCGTCCACGCCATCCTTCAGGATGACCTCCGGCGCCAGCGCGGCCTCGGCCTCCGCCTGTTCGATGAGGGCGCGGTCGGCGGGCACGGGATGTCCCAGCACCCAGGAGGTCATGCCCTCTCCGCCGGCGGGGGATGCGCCCACGCCGATCTTCACCCGGGGGAAATTGTCGCCGCCGAGCTCCGCAATGACGCTCTTCAGGCCGTTGTGGCCGCCGTGGCTTCCCTTTCCCCGCACCCGCAGACGGCCGCAGGGGAGGCTGGTATCATCGCAGAGCACCACCACCCGCTCCGGCGGGATGTGATAGAAGGCGGCGGCCTCCCGCAGGGCGGCACCGCTGTCGTTCATAAAGGTCTGGGGCTTCATGAGAAGCACCCGCAGGCCGCCAAGGCTCGCCTCCGCGGTGAGGGCGCGCCACTTCAGCCGGTCGATGCGAACGCCGACCCGTGCCGCCAGGATGTCTATGGCCTCAAAGCCGACATTGTGGCGGGTTTTTTCATATTTCGGCCCGGGATTTCCCAGCCCGCAGACGATGGCCTCCACAGCCCCGCCCGCAGGCCGTTCGGCCTCTATTTTTTTGAAGAGATCAAATATGGACATGCTCTTTTCCGATGCTCCCAAACTACCTTGTTTTTCTTTCCCTCAGTATAACATATCCGGAGAGCCGGGGCAAGCCATCTTTCCCTCTTTGCCCGCAAAAAAGCCTTGCTTACAAGGGGTTAAAGGTGTATAATAGGTAAAAAGCAGCAAGCGAGGCCTTTATGAACGGAGAATTCATCACCCGCAGCCCGGAGGAGACCCACGCCCTGGGATTCCGCCTGGGGCAGCGGCTCGCCGCGCTGCCCGGCCCGGTCGTCATCGCCTATACCGGCGGTCTCGGCGCGGGCAAAACCGCCTTCACCGGCGGCATCGCCCAGGCCCTCGGCATCCGCGACCGGGTGACCAGCCCCACCTTTGCCATCGTCAACGAATATGAGGGCATCCGGCGGCTCTGCCATTTTGATATGTACCGCCTCTCCTCCCCCGAGGATCTGGAGAGCATCGGCTGGTTTGACTATCTCCTGCCCGGCGTGATCTGCGCCGTGGAATGGAGCGAAAATGTGGCGGAGCTTCTCCCCGCCGACTGCATCCGCGTGGATATTTCCCGCGGCGCAGAGGACAATCTTCGCATCATCACCCTTTCCGGCCTTCCCCGGACGGAAGGAGAGGCTGACTTATGAAAATTCTTGCCCTGGAATCCTCGGCGGGTCCCGCCTCCGTGGCCTTAACGGAGAACGGCCGCCTGCGCGCCGCCCAGTATCAGGACGTGGGCGCGACCCACAGCCGCACCCTGCTTCCCCTGTGCGAGAGCCTTCTTTCCTGCGCCGGGTTTGCCCTTTCCGCAGAGGATATCATCGCCGTTTCCGCCGGTCCCGGCTCCTTTACGGGGGTTCGCATCGGCGTTGCCACCGCCAAGGGCATGGCCTTTGGCAGCGGCGCAAGGTGCCTGGCCGTGTCCAGCCTGCTGGGGCTTGCGGCCAACTGCGCCGATCTGGAGGGGGAGCTTATCTGCCCCTGCGTGGATGCCCGCTGCGGTCGGGTCTACACCGCTCTTTTCCGGGTGGAAAAGGGCTTTCCCCGCCGGCTGGCAGAGGATCAGATCCTTCCCCTGGCCGGGCTTGGCGCCTTCTGCGGCAGCGCGCCCCTGCTCTGCGGTGACGCCGCGGAGGCCGCCCTCCCCTTTACCGACGGCGGCCGTCTCGCCCCCTGCAGCCTGCGCTGCCACAACGCCATCGGCATCGCCCGCGCCGCCGCGGAATTTTCCGCCGACGCCCAGTCCGGCGAGCTGCTTTGCCCCATCTATCTGCAAAAATCCCAGGCGGAGCAAACCCGCCTGGAGGCCGAAAAGAACAACAAAAAGGAGATTTAGCCACATGAAGGTCATCCTCGGCGCCGATCACGCCTGTCTTGAACTCAAGGAGCATCTGGTCGCCCATCTCACCGCCCTCGGCCACGAGGTCACCGACCTCCATGACGAAGCCCTGGAGGTCGATTATCCCGACATGGCGGCTGCCCTCTGCAGTCAGATCGTGGACGGAAGCCATCCCCTGGGCATTCTCGTTTGCGGCACCGGTGTCGGCATCTCCATCGCCGCAAACAAGATCCCCGGCATCCGCGCCGCCTGCATCTCCGACGTTTATTCCGCCCGGATGTGCCGCAGCCACAACGATGCCAATGTTCTCTGCCTCGGCGGCCGCACCCTCGGCCCCGAAAAGGCCTATGAGCTGGCGGAGCTTTTCCTCTCCGAGCCCTTCGCCGGCGAACGGCATGCCCGCCGGGTGGAAAAGATCGCAAAGCTCGAAGCCCGCGGCTGACCCTTGCGCACACCTCTGCTGCCCGCAGATTTACAGATACAAAAAATGAAGGAGTAACAACGTATGGCAAAGCTCACCATTATGGATCATCCCCTGATTCAGCACAAGATCTCCATCCTTCGCGACAGACGCACCGGCAACATGCAGTTCCGCAAGCTGGCGGAGGAAATCGCCACCCTCATCGCCTACGAGGCCACCCGTGACCTCGCCCTGGAAGATGTGGAGGTTGAAACCCCCATCACCACCGCCACCTGTAAGAAGCTCGCCGGCAAGAAGCTCGCCATCGTTCCCATTCTCCGCGCCGGTCTCGGCATGGTGGACGGCGTTCTGACCCTGGTGCCCGCCGCCAAGGTTGGCCACATCGGTCTTTACCGCGACCATGAGACCCTGGAGCCCCATGAATATTACTGCAAGCTGCCGGAGGATATCGACAAGCGCGTGGTTTTCGTCCTCGATCCCATGCTCGCCACCGGCGGCTCCGCCTCCGCGGCCATCCAGTTTGTCAAGGATCGCGGCGCCACCAACATCAAGCTCCTCAATATCATCGCCGCCCCCGAGGGCATTGCCCGCATCCAGAAGGATCATCCCGATGTGGATGTCTACATCGGCGTTGTGGATGAGAAGCTCAACGAAAACGGCTACATCGTTCCCGGTCTCGGCGATGCCGGCGACCGCATCTTCGGCACCAAGTGATTTTTACCCCGGCGGCGCATCTGTCTTTTGGCAGATGCGCCTTTTTTTCGCCCGCTTTCCCGCAAAAAATCGTTGACGGCGGCAGCAAAAAGGGCTATACTTTTATTGTGTGGTTTCCCGCACCGAATCTCACGCAAAGGAGCGATTTCTTTCATGCCCAACCCGACCGAATCCTTTCTCACCTCCGCGGATAACTCCACCCGGATCGCGCGCTACACCTGGCTTCCCGAAGGGGAGCCCCACGCCGTGATGCACATCGTTCACGGCATGGCCGAGCACAGCGGCCGCTACGCGGAATTTGCCGCCTTCATGGCGGAAAAGGGTTATGTCGTCGTTGCCCATGACCAGCGCGGCCACGGCAAGAGCCGTTCCGACGCCGCCTCCGCCGGCTCCTTCGGGGAAAGCGACGGCTGGGAGCTGGCCCTTTCCGATCTGCGGCGGGTTCATGAGAGTGTCCGCGCAGAGTATCCCGGTCTGCCCTATTTCATGCTGGGTCATGGCATGGGCAGCCTTCTGGTGCGTTCCTATATCATCCGCTGGCCCGGCGAGCAGTTCGGCGCCATCCTCAGCGGCACGGGACAGCTTTCCCGCCCGCTGGTGGCTCTCGGGCTCATGCTTGCCCGGCGCGAGCTGCGCCGCTACGGTCCCGATCACCGCAGTGACCGCCTCCGCAGCCTGATTTTTGGCCGCTACAACCGTAAATTTGCCCCCAACCGCACCCCGCAGGACTGGCGCACCCGCGACAAGGCCGAGGTGGATGCCTACCTCGCCGATCCCCTCTGCGGCAAGCCCTCCGCCATCTCCCTGTATGTGGATATGCTGGGCGGCATTCTCTATCTGCGCCGTCTGCAGCACCATATGCACATGGATCCCCATCTGCGGGTGCTCTTCATTTCCGGCGGGCAGGATCCCATGGGCGGCTCCGGCCGCGGCGTGCGCGCCACCTTCCAGACCTTTGTGAAGGCCGGCATGAAGCACGTCAAGATGCGCCTCTATCCCGGCGCGCGCCACGATCTGCTCCATGAGGAAAACCGCGCCGAGGTCTTCGCCGATATTCACGCCTGGGCAGAGCAGCGCATTCACAACAAAACCGCCGGCAAGGCAAAGAAAACGAATGGCTGAGGATCTCTCCCTCTTTGTCCGCCGGGCGCAGGAGCTTGCCCGCCGGGCGGAGGGCTGTACACCTTTTCGGATTTTCTCTC
Source organism: Clostridia bacterium (assembly GCA_017533425.1). Taxonomy (GTDB): domain Bacteria; phylum Bacillota; class Clostridia; order Oscillospirales; family QAMX01; genus RGIG1911. The sequence goes on from JAFXIE010000129.1 coordinate 16,782, forward strand.
TCCCGGAGAGCAGGAGATCCTGCTGCGTACCCCCCTGGCCGCCCCCGTCACCCTGTGGGGCGGTGCGGAAAGCTGCGAGCGCCGCATGGCCGCCTTCGGACGGGAGGCGGATTTCGGCCTGCCGCCGGAATTCCCCATCGCCTGCCTGCAGATTTCGCCCAAGAGCGCAAAATATGCCGAAGCCCTCACCCACCGGGATATTCTCGGCTCGGTGCTGGGGCTGGGGCTTGACCGGCGGAACGTGGGCGACATTTTTCTGCGCGGGGAGGCCTCCTTTCTCTTTGTTGCCGACCACCTCGCCCCCTTTATCTGCGAAAATCTCACCCGCGTGCGGCATACGGACATTCTCTGCCGCCCGGTTTCCCCCGATGCGGAGGATCTGCAGCCCCGCCTGACGGAAAAAGCCGTCGTAATGGCCTCCCGCCGGGCGGATGCCGCCCTGTGCGCCGTTTTCCACCTTTCCCGGGCGGAGGGGGCGGAAAAGTTTTCCCGCGGGCTGGTTTTCCGCAATTCGCTGCCCCTCTCCTCCCCCTCGGCGGAGCTGAAGGACGGCGACATCCTCTCCCTGCGGGGCTACGGCCGCTTCCGCCTGGAGGAAATCTGCGGCGAAACGGGAAAAGGGCGGCTGCACGCCCGCATTTCCCTTTATGGCTGATCATTCAAACCGTTTGAAAGGGTTTACGATTATGGAACTGAAGGGCAAAAAGATCATCTTCCTCGGCGACAGCATCACCGAGGGCGTCGGTGCCGGCACGGACGGCCGCTATCCCACCCTTATCGAGCGCGCCTGCGGCGCCATCTGCTACAACCGCGGCATCAGCGGCACCCGCATCGCCCGCCAGCACAAGCCGGCGGATCCCCCCTCCCGGATGGATCTGGATTTCTGCCTGCGCGCCCAGGATATGGAGCCGGAGGCCGACATCGTCATCGTCTTCGGCGGCACCAACGACTTCGGCCACGGCGACGCCCCCCTCGGCACGCCGGAGGACCGCACCCCGGACACCTTCTACGGCGCGGTGCACCATCTCGCGGGCACCCTGCTTACCCGCTATCCGAAGGCGCAGCTTCTCTTCCTCACCCCGCTGCACCGGGCGGATGAGACCCGCACCGTCACCCGGGACGGCGTCACCGTCACCCTCACCCTCAAGACCTATGTGGACATTCTGCGGGAGGTGCTGGAGTTCTACGGCATCCCCCTTCTCGATCTCTATGCCACCGGCAGCATGAACCCCGTCATTCCCGCCATGCGGGAGACCTATATGCCCGACGGCCTTCATCCCAATGCAGCCGGCCACGAGCTTCTCGCGAAGCGCATCATCGCCTGGTTCCGGGCAAACCTCTGATTTGTTATCCGACAGCCCCGCCGGACGCGGGGCTGTTATCTCTTTTTTTGAAAGGACGCCTTGTATGTCCCTGCAGAAATCCCATCGCCGCGCCTTTTATGCCCTGCTTTTCCCCGTTCTGATTGAAAATATTCTCTCGCAGGTCTTTTTGCTGGTGGACAGCATTATGATCGGCCAGATGCCCGGCTCCACCCCCGCCGTGGCGGCCGTGGGGCTTTGCGGCGCACCCATCAATCTCATCATCTGCGTTTCCGGCGGCTTCTTCATCGGCACCACCGCCACCGTTGCCTGGCACCGGGGCGCCGGCGAGGAGGCGGAAGCCCGCCACATCACCTGGCAGACCATGACCGTGGCCCTCTTTATAAGCCTTGTGATGACCCTCGCGAGCTATTTCTTCGCCGGCGGCATCACCGACTTTGTCTGCGGGGATTCGGAGGCCGAGGTGCTGCGCCTTGCCGAGATCTATTACCGCATCAATGCCGTTGGCTTCCTCTTTCAGATCCTGACGATGAATATCTCCGCCGCCCTGCGGGGTGTCGGCATTGCAAAGCTGCCCATGTATTACAACCTCATCGGCGGCGCCGTCAACGTGGGGCTCAACTATGTGCTCATCTTCGGCGCCCTGGGCTTTCCCGCCATGGGAGTTGCCGGCGCGGCCATTGCCACCGTCATCTCCAAGGGAATTTCCTTCCTCATTGCCCTGGGCTGCCTCCTTCTGCTCAAATCCCCTCTGCGCTATGCCCGGGGGGTGCGCCTGCTTCCCTCCCGGCGGCTTCTCTCCCGCTTTCTGCCCATCGCCCTGACCTCCGCGGCGGAGCAGGTGGTTCTGCAGAGCGGCGCCACCCTGACGGCCAAGATCATCTCCGGCCTGCCCACCGCCTCCCTGGCGGCAAATCAGATCGTGCAGAATCTGGAGGCCTTTGCCTGGTCCTCCAGCTCCGCCTGCAACGCAGCCTCCACCACCCTCTTCGGCCAGGCCGTCGCCGCCGGAGATGAGGAGCTCGGCCGCCGCTATGTACGGCTGACCCTGGGCTGGGCCATGGGCTTTGCCGCGGCGGAAATGGCAATCATGTGCCTTGGCGGCTCTTTTCTTGCCCGGCTCTTTTCAAACGATGCCAGCCTCTACCCCACCATCGTCGGCCTGCTCTTTGTCAGCGCCGTATCCCTGCCCGCCATCAATGCCCATCAGACCATCTCCGGCGCGCTGCGCTCCGTGGGCGATTCCGTTGCCCCCCTCATCGCCTCCCTGCTCAGCCTGTGGGTCTTCCGGGTGGGCGGCGGATTTCTTGCCGTGCGCATTCTCGATCTCGGGGTGTATGCCTACCGGTGGACGCTGGTGCTCGACCAGACGGTGCGCTGTGCCACGGTGAGCTATTTCTACCTGACGGGACACTGGCGCAAATTCCTCCTGCCCGGCAGAAAATAAAATTTTACTTTGCAACAAAAAACGGAGCGTATCTTTGCAGATACGCTCCGTTTTTTGTCTTTTATTTCTTACGGAAAGCTCCGGTAGAC
>JAFXIE010000130.1 GCA_017533425.1 Clostridia bacterium
CACGATTTCCAATCGTGCGCGCTCGACCAACTACGCGACTTCTCCATATAAACTTCAGGCCGATTTCTTAATCAGCCTAAAGATTATACTATAACGTTCGCCGCCTGTCAAGTACCGATTTGAAGAAATTTTATTCTCTGCCTCAGATCTCGCTGCGGCCGGCCAGGGCGCGTGTCAGGGTGACATCGTCGGCAAATTCCAGATGGCCGCCCACGGGGATTCCGTAGGCCAGGCGGGTGACCTTGACGCCGAAGGGCTTTGCCAGCCGCGCAATGTACATGGCCGTGGCCTCTCCGGTGGTATCCGGATCGGTGGCGAGGATGAGCTCCGCCACCTCTCCCCCGGCAATGCGCGCCATAAGCTCGCGGATGCGGATATCATCCGGCCCCACGGCATCCAGCGGGGAAATCACCCCGTGAAGCACATGATAGGTTCCCTTATATTCCCGCGTCCGCTCGATGGCAGCCACATCCTTGGGGTCGGCCACGACGCAGATGGTGGTGTGATCCCGGCCTTCATCGGCACAGACGGCGCAGACCTCCCCATCGGTGAGGTTGCAGCAGACGGAGCACTGAAAAACCGTCTTTTTCGCATTGAGAATGGCCGCCGCAAAGGCCTCCGCCTCCGCATCCGGCAGACCCAGCACAAAAAAAGCCAGCCGCTGGGCGGATTTTTTGCCCACGCCGGGCAGACGGCGAAATTGGGCAATGAGCTCCTCTACGGGAGGGGCAAATTCATCCATCATGCTTTAAAAGAGACCGCCGGGCAGATTCATGCCGCCGGTAACCTTCTTCATCTCGTTGGCCGCCGTCTCATCGGCGATGCGCATGGCCTCATTGACCGCCGCAACGATGAGATCCTGCAGCATCTCCACATCCTCGGGATCCACAGCCTCGGGATCGATTTCGATGGCCTTGAGCTGATGGGAACCGTCCACCACGGCGCGCACAACGCCGCCGCCGGCCGTAGCATCATACTCCCTCGCCGCGAGCTCCTCCTGCATGCGCAGCATATCCTGCTGCATCTTCTGAGCCTGCTTCATCATGGCGTTCATGTTCATGCCGCCACCGTAACCGCCGTTAAATTTTGCCATTTTTTTGAGTCTCCTTCAGGAAAGTTTGGTAATATCGGGATGCTCCCGACCGAAATCAATCAGCTTTGCCAGGGGGTCCTCCCCATCCAGCGCGCCGGAATCCCTGCCGGCAAGCAGGGCGCGCAGCGGTCTGCCCGCCCGGGCGGAGGCCGCCGTGGAGATATCCTCCAGCACCTTTCCGCTCTTAAGCAGATCCTCGCCCACGATATCGGCGGGGCTGATGAGCAGATTCTGCTCCGTGAGGGAAAGCTTTGCCCGCTTCAGATGCGGGAAGGTTCCCATGGGGATGATCTTCTTCAGATCCTCCAAAAGCTCCGGCAAAAATTCCACCGACCTTCCCTTTTCCGCAGGGGGAGGCGGCGCGGCCTGCGCCGCTGCGGCGGGCTTTTCCTGCTTTTTCTCTGCCTTTTTCTCCGGGGCGGCTGCGGGGGCTGCCTGCGGGGTGAATACACCGGCGGCAAGCTTGCGCTCCAGCTCCTCCACCCGGGCAACCAGGGCAGTGATATCCCCGCAAAGGGCGGGATCCGCCAGCCGGATGAGACAGATCTCCGTCTCGCTGCGGCGGCTGGCCGCCTTGGAGAGACGGGCGATGCTCTCGCGGGTGGTCTCCATCATGCGCACAAGGCGGGCCGAGGAGAAGCGCGGCGCGAGGCGATCCACATCCTTCATGGTGTAGCCCACGCCGCTCATCACCAGCTCTTCGCCGAGGGTTTTATAGATCAGGATATCCCGGAAAAGATCCTGCAGCTGCTCGATAATTCCGCCCGGCTCCGCGCCGGCGGCATACATGGTGTTGAGCCGATGGAGCAGATCCTTGGCATCTCCGGCGGCGATGGCCTCGCACATGGCCAGCAGCTGACCCGTGCCCGCAAGGCCGAGGGCGCGAAGCACCTCTTCCCCGGTGAGGGTCACGGCGCGGTCGGCGGCGCACTGCTCCAGAATGGAGAGGGCATTTCGCATGGCGCCGTCCGCCAGGCCGGAGATGAGGGCTGCGCCGTCCTCCGCGAGGTCAATTCCCTCCCGGCCGGCGATAAAGAGCAGCCGCTCGGCAATTTCCCCGGCGGGAATGCGGCGGAAATCAAAATGCTGGCAGCGGGAAAGCACGGTGGCCGGAACCTTCTGCAGCTCGGTGGTTGCCAGCACAAACACCACATGCTCCGGCGGCTCCTCAAGAATTTTCAGGAAGGCATTGAAGGCACCGGCGGAGAGCATATGCACCTCGTCGATGATATAGACCTTCTTTTTTGCCCCGGCGGGGGCATAAACGGCATCGTCCCGCAGCTCGCGGATGTTGTCAACGCCGGTGTAGGTGGCCGCATCGATCTCCACCACATCCAGCAGCGATCCGTCGGTGATGGCGCGGCAGGCGGCACAGACGCCGCAGGGCTCGCCATCCTGCAGATTTTCGCAGTTGACCGCCTTGGCAAGAATGCGGGCGCAGGTGGTTTTTCCCGTGCCGCGGGAGCCACAGAAGAGATATGCATGGCCGACGCGACCCGCGATGAGCTGATTTTTCAGCGTCCGCGTGACACTTTCCTGGCCGATGACATCTTCAAAGCGCGCCGGGCGCCATTTTCTGTACAGCGTCAAGTACTGCATATCGTCGCTCCTTCCCTTCCTGCCGTTTTTTTGGATATGGAAAAATGCGCTTAGTTGAACCGTGCGCCGACCTTTGTCCAAGACCCATGGCCGGTTTCCCGCATCGCAACTCTCCGATGCGGCGAACTCGCAACACACGAAACGCACCGCTTAATGCTGCTCGGTTCCCCGCCTGACATGGTTCACGGGGTCTCGTTGTGCAAGACCGCACCTTCAACAAGCGCGATCCGGGCCCGTTCCACGGGCACATGGCCGAGGGTGGCATTCTCCCCTGCTGTAGCGGATTGCAGGTACAGGGCACCGCTGACTCCCCGGATAGCACGGTTCAACTAAACGCATTCTGATTTGTTTATTTTACCATAGTCTGTCCAAAATGACAAGGTATGATTTTCTCTCATCGGGCAAATACTTTTCCCGGAAGCGCGAAAAAGGAGGTTTTTTATGCCACGCATTACCTGCAGCGCAAAAAGCTGCGCCTATAACCGCGACCGCACCTGTGGTCTGCCCGATGTTCATGTCTCCGGCGCGGAGGCTCGCCGTCCCGCCGCCACCAGCTGTGCCGATTTCTGCACCGACGGACGCTGTGTTGCCCCGCATCCGGAGGCTTTTGCCCGGGTTGCCTGCACCGCCGGCGAATGCCGTCATAACGGCGGCGGCCGCTGCGAAGCCGGCGCCATCGATATCGGCGGCTCCGCCGCCGTCTGTTCCGGAGAGACGGAATGTGATACCTTCATCCGCCGATAGAAAAAAACAGTGAAAGGGGGCCGGCAATCTTTGCCGGCCCCCTTTACACAGGAAAGGAATCGGTTTATTTGACGTACTTCAGAATGCCCTCGGGAAGCTCTGTGGCATCGCGGGAGATGGTGACGACGGCGGAGAAGTTATTCTTCTCGGCCAGGTCATTGAGCTTATCCAGGAAGGCGGCGGCAGCCTCCGCATCCTCATCGGAAGCGTTCTTATAGAGGTTGTCGATGAAGAGGTCGGTCAGGTCATAATCCTGAGAAGAGATGCCGCAGACGAAGCCGAAGAAGGCGTCGTAGCCCTTGATGGGATACTCCTCGGTGGCGACGAGGCGAGCCTTATGGCTGATATCGTAGGTCAGCTTGCTGGACCGCTCGATGCAGACGACATAACCCTTTTCCGAGTTGACCGCCGCGTTGACGAGATCCGCGAGCTGCTTGGTTTTACCGGAGCCTTTTTTACCGATGATGCAACGAACCATTATGATTCCTCCAGAAGAGTGAATTGGGACGGACGCTCCGTCCATATAAATAGTACCATACAAAGGGGGCTTTGTGCAAGACAAACAGTGAAATTTTCACAAAAATTTCTTAACTTGCCCCGGCTTACAGGCGCTTTTTGATCTCCTCGGTCTCTTTTTCATAGCCGGGCTTGCCGAGAAGGGCGAACATATTCTTCTTATAGGCCTCGACGCCGGGCTGATCGAAGGGGTTGACCTCCAGCAGATAGCCGGAGAGACCGCAGGCAAACTCAAAGAAATAGATGAGGCGGCCGAAGTCCTCTTCCTCCATGTTGGAGAGGTCGATGCGCATATTGGGCACGCCGCCGTCCACATGGGCGAGGGCGGTGCCGCGGATGGCGGCGAGGTTGATCTCCGAGAGGGTCTTGCCGGCAAGGAAGTTGAGGCCGTCGGCGTTCTTCTCGTCGGTTCCGACGGTCATATCCTCGCGGGTGGTCTCAAAGTTGACAACCGTCTCCATGAGATTGCGCAGACCCTGCTGGATATACTGACCCATGGAGTGCAGATCGGCGGTCAGATCCACAGAGGCGGGGAAAATGCCCTTGTTTTCCTTGCCCTCGCTCTCGCCGTAGAGCTGCTTCCACCACTCGGAAACAAAGCGGAAGGCGGGCTCATAGCTTGCCAGGATCTCGGTGGTGTAGCCCTTGCGATAGAGCACATTGCGGGCGGCGGCATACTGCCAGGCGGTGTTGTCACGGCCGGGCTTCTGATAATCCCGGGCAGCCTCGGCGGCGCCGGCAAGCAGCCGGTCGGTATCGATGCCGGCCACGGCGATGGGCAGCAGACCCACGGGGGTCAGCACGGAATAGCGGCCGCCCACATCGTCGGGAATGACAAAGGTCTCATAGCCTTCGGCATCGGC
>JAFXIE010000131.1 GCA_017533425.1 Clostridia bacterium
ATCTCATCTCCATCGGCACCCTCGGTCTCATCAAGGCAGTCAATACCTTCCGCCCGGAAAAGTGCACCCGCTTCTCAACCTATGCGGCACGCTGCGTGGAAAATGAAATTTTCATGCATTTTCGCGCCAGCCGCAAGCACGCGGGTGAAATTTCCCTCGACCATCCCGGAGACGGCGAGGGGGATTCCGGTCAGCCCGACTTAACGGAGATCATCGGCACCGACGACGGAGAAATGCTGGAGCAGCTGGATGCAAAGCTTGCCGGCGCCCGGCTGCGCGCCCTGGTCAAAAGCGAGCTGGATGCCCGCGAAACCCACATCATCACCGCCCGCTACGGCCTGGACGGCCGCCCGCCCCGCACCCAGCGGGAAATCGCCGCCGCCACCGGTCTTTCCCGCTCCTACATCTCCCGCATTGAAAAGCGGGCGCTGGAAAAGCTGCGAAAGGGAATGGAAAAATAGTTTATTCTTGCCATCCTGCCTTTTTTGTGGTATGATGTAAAGAAACAATACGGAATGGTTTTGTTATGAATAAAAAGATATTTGCGGCAGGGACTGTTTTCGAAAGCGATACCCTGTACGTGGCCGATCGCGAGATATACCATATCTATCCCTCTGACCCGCTGACGGAGCGTGATTGCTGGTGGACCTATCTCGCCACCGGCGGCGGGCCTTTAAAGGCCGCATTCGTACTTCGGGGGCTGAAGAATGTCACCGTTGATCTTGGCGGTGCGAAGCTTATCTTTCACGGGCGGATCATGCCCTTCTCTGTGACGGGGTGCGAAAACATTACCCTGCGGGGCTTTTCCATCGATTACGACCGGCCCTATTATACGCAGGGCGACGTAATTTCTTCCGGCGAGGGCTATGTGGATATCCGCATCCCGGAAAGCTTCCCCTTCCGGGTGGAAGGTCACGACTTTATCGCCGTGTCGGAATTCTGGGAGCATAAGCTTTGCGACGGAGATATGCTCTTCCGCTGCATGGACCGCGCCACCGGACGTCCCTCCAACCACAGTCATGTGATGCTCGGTCTCATCGGCGACGAGATCTTTCCTCGTCCCAATCCCCCGCTTCCCATTGCCCATCTGCTTGCCGAGGATCTGGGCGGACGCACCGTCCGGCTCACGGGACTTCCGAAAAACTTCCGTCCCCGTCCCGGTGAGGTGCTTGCCATGACCCATGAGGATCGCCGCAAAACAGGCATTCTTTTAGAGGAAGACCGCGATATTCACATTGAAGAAGTCCGTTTCCTGCACTGCAGCGGCATGGGTATCATGGCAAACTTATGTCACAACATCACCCTCTCCGGCGTGCGCATGTTTGCCGATGCGGAGAGCCGCGGGCGGGTCATTTCCATCAATGCCGACTGCTTCCATTGCTTCCACTGCACGGGTCTGATGCGGGTTGAGGACTGCCGGTTTGAATGCATGCTGGATGACGGCATCAACGTCCACGGAAACTATCTGACCTTCCTTTCCCGGGAGGACGGCAACACCATTCTCGCGGAATGCCGCGCCGCCGCCCTTTGGGGCATGAAGTATTATTTGCCCGGCGACAGGGTGACCTTTTACCGGGGTGCGACGCAGGAGGTGCTCTTTGTCGGCACGGTATGCTCCGCGGAATATCTGCCCGGAGAGCGCAAGCGCCAGCGCGTTACCTTTGCGGAGACTCTCCCCGACTCCGTCAGGGAGGGCGACTGCATGGAAAGCGAGCGCGAGCCGGAGATCGAGGTCCGCCGCTGCAGTGTCAAATCCACCGGCGGCTTCCGCATCTCCAGCGGCAGGCGCGTTACCGTGGAGGACTGCCATTTCGAGACCGCCTATTTCTCCATTCTTTTCTCCGGCGATATGCATTATTGGTTTGAAAACGGACCTGTAAAGGATGTCACCGTGCAAAACTGCACCTTTGACGGCTGCGGAAGATGCATCTCCACCGAATGCTTCTTTGAGGCAACGGAAGCCCATCCCTTCTATCACTCCGGCCTGAAGTTTGAAGGCAACACCGTATCCAACCCCCGCGGTCCCATGCTCTACCTAAAGGACATGCGTGATGTTACCGCAAAAGGAAACCGCATCCTCGCCGCAAAAGAGGGCTATGAGCCCCTGCATCTGGAGCGATGCCAAAACATAGTCACAGAATAGCCAATAAAAGAAGCGCTGATCAAAGATCTGCGCTTCTTTTGTGCTTTACTTATCAAAATAGCCCCGGTATTCCACCGGAAGGGGTGCATCGGGATAGAGATGGGCGTAGAGATCCACCAGATAGTCATCCGTCATACTGGCGATGTAATCGCAGGCCACGGTATCTGCATCCTCCCGCTCGCCGTAGGGGATCGCGCCCCGCTTATAGGGGGATGCATTGATGAAATCGATGTGATGGCGGTGAACAAAGCTTTCGTCCCCGCCCTCGCGGATATCCCGCACCACGCAGCAGTAGACCCGCTCAAACATGGGCGCCACCGCCCCCTCGATGCGGGCGCGGATGGCATCGGTGAGGTAAATACTTTCGTAATTGTCCCGCTTTGCCGCCCGCAGAGCCTCAAAATGAGCCTCATCCAGGGAAAGGCAGTCCTTTCCGTAGCTGTTTTCGATGATATTGACCACAAGGTTGTTGATGATTTCCGCATTGCGCGTGCCGAGCGGGCCGCCGTTGAAGGGCGCATCCGGCGGGATAAGACCCGCCCGCTCCGCATCCTGCCGATCCTTGCCGAGGTAGGCGATCATATCACAGACGCGCACCACGCAGCCCTCCAGCGTGTTGGGCCGCAGCCCCGCCGTCCGGGAAAGATCCTTCCGGCAGGCCTCCATTTCGGCATCAAATTCCGCAAAGCTTCCCAGGGGCTCGGGGGCATAATGGGAAAGCTCCAGCTCGCCGTTGTGGCTGACGATCCCCGACAGGGTCTGCAGGCTGAGGTTATAGGGAAAGACCCCGTCCAGCACCCGCACGCTCTGCAGATTGTGGGCAAAGCGGCGGCCCGTGGCGCCCTGATAGAGCCGGTCGAGAAAATCCTCGCCCGCATGGCCGACGGGGGTATGCCCCATATCATGGCCGAGGGCGATGGCCTCGATGAGATCACAGTTGAGCGCCAGCACCGCGCCGATATTTCTCGCAATGCGGCTGACCAGCTGCACATGGAGGGCGCGGCGGGTGATATCGTCATTTTTATAAAAGGAAAAAACCTGCGTTTTGTCGGTATAGCGGTTGTAATAGGCGCTGTGCATGATCTTATCGATATCCCGCACATAGGCCGGCCGCCACAGATTTTCCGCATCTCTTGCGGGATTGCGGCGCAGGGCATCGCACCCGCGGGCAGCATAGGGATTGCGCCAGCCTTCGGCGCGGTCGTACTCAATGCGCTCGCAGAGCTCTTCCGACAGTTTTTCGTACTTCAGAGACATCCGATTACTCCGGGATTCCCGTCATGGGGGTGTATTTCATGGGTGCCTGCCGCGCAAAGGGGGACTCGATGGCGATCTCGCGGCCTTCGCGGCTGGATTTTGAGAAGGCGGTCAGAATCTCCACCACATGCACCTGCTGCATGGAGTTCGCCCGGTGCAGACGCCCCGCCTCGATGGCCGAAACCATCTCCGAAAGGCCGAGGGTGCGGGAGTTTTCCTCGTAATTGAAGCACAGAGGAATGGTCTCCGGCGCTTTTTTCGGGCGGATGAGCTTGACCTCGCCGCCAAAGGTGTTGGGATCGGGCACAATGAGGGTGCCCTCGCTGCCGTAGACCTCCAGGCGGCATCCTTCATGGGTGTAGAGATCAAAGCTTGCCATCACCTGGGCAATGGCGCCGCCTTCAAAGCGGATGGAGCCGGTGAGATGGGTGTCCACCTCCACCTTCATCATCTGGCCGTACTTTTTTTCCGAAAGAATGGGACGCTCGGCAAAGCTTGCCCGGGTCATGCCGGAAACGGCCTCCGCTCTGCCCAGCAGATTGACCAGGGCGGTGATATAATAGGGACCCATGTCCAGCATGGGGCCGCCGCCGTACTGATAGAAAAACTCCGGATCGGCATGCCAGCCCTCCGGCCCATGTCCCGCGACCCGGGCCATGGCGGCGATGGGGGTGCCGATAAAGCCGTCATCAATGAGCTTGCGGGCGGTCTGGATGCCAGCGCCGAGGAAGGTATCCGGCGCGCCGCCGAGATAGAGCCCCTTCTCTGCGGCGAGGGCAGCCAGCTCCTTTGCCTCCTCATAATCGGGAGAAAGGGGCTTTTCGGAATAGACATGCTTTCCCGCCAGCAGCGCCGCCTTGGTCACGGCGTAATGCTCGTAGGGACGGGTGATATTGAGCACAATATCCACCCCGGGATCGGCAAAAAGCTCGTACATATCCTTATAGACATGCACGCCGAATTTCTCCCGGGCGGCCTCGGCGCGCTCGGGGATGAGATCGCAGACGCCGGCGATTTCCACATTGCGGAACATATTGGTGATATTGCGCAGATACACGCCGCTGATGCAGCCGACGCCCACAAAACCGATACGCATCATCATTTCATCCTCACTCTCCGCGAATGGCCGCGATGGCCTTCGCCATATCCTGCGCCTTAAACACGGAGGAGCCCGCCACCAGGCAGGTCACGCCCGCAGCGCGCAGTTCCGCGGCATTCTCCTCGGTCACGCCGCCGTCGATCTGGATGTCGATATCCTCCCGACCCAGCTCCCTGAGGCGGGCGGAGAGGCGGCGGATCTTCTCAATCACCTCGGGGATGAGCTTCTGCCCGCCAAAGCCGGGATTAACGGACATGCAGAGCACCATATCGCACAGGGGCAGCACATATTCGATGACATTGATATCCGTGGCGGGATTGAGCGCGACCCCCGCCTTCTTTCCCGCGGCACGGATCTGCTGCAGGGTACGGTGCAGATGGTCGCAGGCCTCGGCATGGACGGTGATCATATCCGCGCCGGCGGCGGCAAATTCCTCCACATAGCGGCCGGGCTCGCGAACCATGAGATGCACATCGAGAAAACCGTCGGTGTACTTGCGCAGGGCAGCGATCATGGGCTGGCCGAAGGAAATATTGGGCACAAAATCCCCGTCCATAACGTCACAGTGGATCCAGTCGGCACCGCAGGCGATGATGCGGCGAGCCTCCTCCCCCATCCGGCCAAAATCCGAGGCCAGCAGGGAGGGCGAAACCTTGATTTTGTTCATTTTCCGATCTCCTTATCCGATAATGCGGCAGACGGTGTCGCGGTGGCGCTTGGGAACCTTGAATTCGCCGTCCTCGCCGATATAGTAGGCGGTGTCATCCGAGCCCTGGGGCATATCCACGGTGGCTGCCGTCATATCGGGATAGCCGAGGGCGATGATGGAATCGATCTTGAAGGCATCCAGGTCGATGCCGAGGGTCTGGGCAATGCCGGGGCGGTTGATGGCGCCAAGCCAGCAGGAGGCGATGCCCTCGCTCTGGGCCTGCAGGATGATGCTCATGCCTGCGGCGCCCACATCCACGGGGCTTTCCTTTGCGACAGACTGATCCACCAGCAGCAGAATATAGGCCGTGGGCTCATGTCCCGGCTGGGGCTTTCCGTAGGGTTTTGGCAGCAGACCCGCCCACTTGGTCTGGGGGAATATCTCCCGGCAGTAGGTGGGCGCGCAGACGGCAACAAAGCGCAGGGGCTGGCGGTTGACCCCGGTGGGGGCAAGCCGAGCCGCATCCAGCATCCGCTCAAGGCTCTCCCGGCGGATGGGCTTCGGATCAAAGCTGCGGATACTTCTTCTTGCAAGCACAGCATCGTATACGTTCATCAATTTCTGCTCCCCTCAAACGAAAAGAATCTATATTCCTACATGAAATCATACCACACGCGCAGAAGAATTACAAGTAAAAACAAAACGGAAAAGCCGACACCCGGGGTAGTGGGTGCCGGCTCTGCCGTTAGAGACATTGCAGGTATGAAAGGGAGGGGTCTGCAACTGTAATTCGAAGTCATCGCACACTTCTTCTTACAGGCAATATTATACCGCCCCTCCGGGGAGAATGTGTGAACAAAGGGCGTCCGTTCCGTGAAGAAACTGTAAACAAATATTTCAGCTTCCGCAAGGTGCGATTCTTTACGCGCCGATGTTTGCCAGATACTTCTTCAGGTTCTCAAGGCCGATGGAAATGCCCTCGATGACATCCTCCATGCCCTCAAACTCGATGGAGCAATAGCCGTCGTAGCCACCCTTCTTCAGCGCGGCAAGGCACTGCTGCACGGGAATATCGCCGTGGCCGACGATGGTGCAGCGGATGTAGTTTGCGCCGCGGGACAAAAACCATCCCTTGCCGGGGTTGGGCATCTGGCCGGACTTCACGAACATATCCTTGCAGTGGCAATGGAAGGCCACAGGCGCCACCTTGCCGCAGGCGATGTCGGAGCGGTCATCGGCGCAGGAGAAGTTGCCCATATCCACGAGGGTGCCGTAGTTCTTGCTGCCGACGGCCTCGATGAGGCGGATGACGCGGTCGGAATCCTGGGCAAAGAAGCCGTGGTTCTCGGTGCAGGTCTTGATGCCCTTCTTTTCGGCATAGTCGGTGACGGCGCGGCAGCCCTTGGCAATGATGGGCAGCACGGAATCAAAGGTGCGAACACCGTCAAACCAGTCGGGCACGCCGCCGGCGGCATCGTGGCGCATGACGGGGGCGCCGAGGATCTCGGCGATATCCACCTGACCCTTCAGCCGCTCGATCTCCGCCTCCTGATCCTCAAGCAGGAGGTTTCCGCCCACGGTGTAGCTGGCGATGGGCAGGCCGACCTCGTCGCACTTTGCGCGGATCTCTTTGGCATACTCCAGGCGATCCACACCCTCGGGCGGGGTAAGATCGGTGAACTCGATGGCATCAAAGCCCAGTTCCTTGGTCTTTTCAATGACGTCGAACAGGGTCATTTCCCCCTTGCGGACCAGGCGGGAATAACTGTAGGAGCTGACACAGGTTTTCATGGTTTTATCCTCCGGAAAAGTTTATATTTGAATCACTGAAGGAAGTCCTTCAGGCGCTTGGAGCGGCTGGGATGGCGCAGCTTGCGCAGTGCCTTGGCCTCGATCTGGCGGATGCGCTCACGGGTGACGTTGAACTCCTTGCCCACCTCCTCCAGGGTGCGGGTGCGGCCGTCCTCCAGGCCGAAGCGCAGGCGGAGCACCTTCTCCTCGCGGGGGGTTAGGGTGCCGAGAACATCGTTGATCTGCTCCTTGAGCAGGGTAAAGGAGGCCGATTCCGCAGGCTCGGGAGAGGCATCGTCCTGGATGAAGTCGCCGAGGTGGCTGTCCTCCTCCTCGCCGATGGGGGTCTCCAGGGAGACGGGGTCCTGGGCGATCTTCATGATCTCGCG
>JAFXIE010000132.1 GCA_017533425.1 Clostridia bacterium
ACGGCGGATATGATACCGTCATCTGTACCCATCCCTTTGCGGCGCTGATGCTGACCGAGGCGCAGCAAAGATACCGGATGCCTGTCAAAACGGCCTTTGTTGCCACCGACTACACCTGCTGCCCCAGCGTAAAGGAAAGCCGGCTGGACCGGTATTTTATCCCCAGCATCCGGCTGAGAAGTGAATTTCTGTGCGAAAATATCCCGGAGGATCGCATGATTCCCAGCGGTATCCCCATCGGGCAGAAATTTTACAGCACCGCAGAGATGGCGGCGGCAAAGGAAAGGCTTGGCATCGCGCCGTCGCAAAAGCACGTGGTCATGGCCTGCGGCAGCATGGGCTGCGGCCCCATGGAGCGGCTGGCAGCCTGTCTTGCGGAAGACATGGGGGAGGATGCAGTCCTCACGGTGGTCTGCGGATCCAACAAAGGTATGCAGGCACGGCTGGAGAAGAAGTGCGCCGGGCGCAAAAACCTCCGCATTTGCGGCTATGTTCAGGATATGGCCGCCCTGCTTGATGGGACGGATATCTATCTGACCAAGGCGGGCGGTATCAGCGTCACCGAGGGGGCAACAAAGAAGCTGCCGATGGTATTGATTCCCGCCGTTGCGGGCTGTGAGGACTACAACAGCGCCTTCTATCAGCGGCTTGGCGGCGCCGTAAGCGGCAGGGGCGTCCGGGCGCTGTCCGGGTGCTGCCTTTCCCTCCTTGCGGATGCGGAGCGGTGCGGCCGCCTTTCCGGCGCTCTGGCGGAGGAGGGCATGCAGAATGCAGCCCTGTGCATCTACACCACGCTGAAGGATCTTTAACAAGGGCAATTTGAAACCAGGCCGACAGGGAAGAAAGTTCCCCTGTCGGCCCGGTTTTTTTGCTTCTGCCTTTGGAATTTTGCCGGATGGCTTGCAATTTGAGCCGGGTTCATATAGAATTATGTCGAAGCAAATCTTACGCAATACAACCGGAGGAAACGCCATGATTCTTTATTATATCCGACACGGAGATCCCATCTACAATCCCGATTCCCTGACGCCCCTGGGCAGTCGTCAGGCCGAGGCGGTTTCAAAGCGCCTTTCCCTCTACGGGCTGGATGAGATCTACTGCTCCACCTCAAACCGCGCCATTCTGACGGCGCAGCCCGCCTGCGAGCTCTTGAAAATCCAGCCGCAGCTGCTGGATTTTGCCAATGAGAAGTATGCCTGGCGGGAGCTGACGGTGGATAAGGAGGATGGCAGCGGAAAAACCTGGATCTTCCAGAGCCCAAAGCATATCAGCCTTTCCTGCGAGCGGGAAGTCCGCGACCTGGGGGACCGCTGGTTTGACCATCCGGAATTTGCAAAATACGATTTTGAGAAGGGCATCGAGCGCGTGTACAGCGAGACCGACCGCTTTCTTGCGGATCTTGGCTATGCGCATATGCGCTATACCGGGAAATACACGGTGACGAAGAAAAATGACCGCCGGGTTGCCCTGTTTGCCCATCAGGGCTTTGGACTGGCCTTTTTGAGCTGCCTGCTGGATATTCCGTACCCCACCTTCTGCACCCATTTTGATATGGGGCATACCGGGATGACGGTCATCGAATTTGCCGACCTCGGCGGATACTCTGTGCCGAAGATCCTGACCTATTCCTCCGATTCCCATCTCTACCGCGAGGGACTTCCCACAAAATACAACAATTACCTGTATTTTTAAGGCATAGAATTGATTCTGCGGCTTTTGAAGCTGCGGTTTGCGCATATCAAAAATTCACAGAGGAGACATATCATGGGAATTCTTACCTACCGTGGCAGCAGCTTTTATATGGACGGCGAGCCCTATACCATTCTTTCGGGCGCCATGCATTATTTCCGCATTCCGCGGGCCTATTGGCATGACCGCCTGCTGAAATTAAAGGAGTGCGGTCTCAATACCGTGGAGACCTATATTCCCTGGAACCTGCACGAGCCGAAGGAGGGGGAGTACGACTTTTCCGGAAATCTCGATCTTTCGGCCTATATTTCCGAGGCGGAGGCGCTGGGACTAAATGTGATCCTGCGTCCCGGCCCCTATATCTGCGCGGAGTGGGAATTCGGCGGGCTGCCGGCATGGCTGCTAAGCTATGAGAAAATGCCCCTGCGCTGCAATGACGGACTGTATCTTGAAAAGCTCGGAAGATACTTTAAGGCACTTCTTGCGCAGGCGCGCCCTCACCTTGCCTCTGCCGGCGGCGCCGTGTGCATGATCCAGATCGAAAATGAGTACGGAAGCTTCGGAAATGACAAAGATTACCTCCGCGCCATCGCAAAGATCTATGCGGATAACGGCATCGACTGCCTGTATTTCACCTCCGATGGCCCCTGTGACACCATGCTTTCCGGCGGAACGCTGGAGGAATACCTCGCGGTGGCCAATTTCGGCTCCAAGCCGGAGGCAAACCTTGCCAACCTGAAGCACTTCCGCCCGGATCAGCCCCTGATGTGCGGCGAATACTGGTGCGGCTGGTTTGACCACTGGTCGGAAAAGCACCACACCCGAACCGCAGAGGAGATCTGCAGCGATTTTGAGGGCTTTTTCCGCCTTGGCGCCTCCTTTAACTTCTATATGTTCCACGGCGGCACCAACTTCGGCTTTATGAACGGCGCCAACTACTATGACCGGTATCTGCCCACCATCACAAGCTATGACTACTGCGCTCCCTTAAACGAGGCCGGCGACCGCACGCCGACCTATTACGCCGTGCGGGATATGATCGCAAAATACTGCGGCGAGGTGCCGCCCCTCACCGCAAGCGATACACCCAAGGCGGCGTATGGAAAAGTTTGCCTCACCGAGAAGGCCGATCTCTTTGAAAACCTCGACAGGCTTGCAAAGCCGGTTTTCTCGCCCGCGCCGAAATTCATGGAGGAATACGGCCAGAGCTACGGCTATATTCTCTACCGCTCCACCCTTGAGGGGCCGCGGGAAGAGCGGCGTATCACGGTGGAGAGCATCCACGACCGGGTGCAGATCTTCCTTGACGGCGAAAAGCGCGGAACCTACACCCGCTGGGCGCCGCCGGCGGAGGGGGATAAGGTCTCCTTTGCCCTGGCAAAGGGGGAGAAGATGCAGATCGACCTTCTCGTTGAAAACATGGGGCGCGTCAATTACGGCCCCAAGCTGCGCGACCGCAAGGGCATCAGCGGCGTACGGATGGAGGGACAGTATCACTTCGGATGGGAGGCCTACTGCCTTCCCATGGAAGAAGAGCTGGAAAAGCTCGTCTTTCAGCCGGCGGATGATGCGAAAATCGCCGCCCCCACCTTCCTGCGGGGATGCCTGGAGATTGCGGGAGAGCCGGCGGAT
>JAFXIE010000133.1 GCA_017533425.1 Clostridia bacterium
CGCACCCGGCGCAGCACATCGTCAATCCAGGGCTGCAGCAGGGGCTCGCCGCCGGTGACGGCAACGCCGGTGAGCATGCCCCGGCGCTTTTCGAGAAAATCGAAAAATTCCGCCTCGGACAGGGCGGGGCCGTTCAGGGGGTCGAGCACCAGGGAGGCATTGTGGCAGAAGGGGCAGCGCAGGTTGCAGCCCTTGGTGAAAACGGTACAGGCCACCCGGCCGGGAAAATCCAGAAGGGTCAGCTTTTGAAGTCCGCCGAATTCCAGCATGGTTTTATCCTTTCCTTTCAGCGCGCAGCGGTTTTCTTTCCGTATATTATACGATAAAAAGCGCCGCATGGCAAGAAAAAAGCAAAAAATACCACTCCCCGCGGGAATATTCCGCATTTGGAAAGCAAATGCTATGACTGCGGCGAAACTGCTGCGACAAATGAGATATGAAGTAACATGAAAAGGAGAAATTCACAATGGCTAACAAGAATGTGGTTCCCGGCGCCAAGGACGCGCTGGCTCGCTTTAAGATGGAGGCTGCCCGCGAGGTGGGCGTTAACCTCAAGCAGGGCTACAACGGCGATATTTCTGCCAAGGATGCCGGCTCCGTCGGCGGCCAGATGGTCAAGAAGATGATCGAAAGCTACGAGCAGGGCATGACCAAGTAAAACCTGCGGGCGAGAAAAACGGGGCTCCGGAGAGATACTGGAGTCCCGTTTGCTTTATGCTTTTTTCTTCCGCCGGAGGATGAGAAAAAGGACGGTGAGGGCAAGAAGTCCCGCTGCGGCGGCAAGGATGACCGGCAGGCGGCTGCCGCCGATCGGTGCGGGCGGCTCCGGCGGCGGGGTGAGCTCCAGCCGGTAGAGGGAGGCGTGAGTAAAGGAAAAGGCGATATCCCCGGCGGCGGAAACCTCGGCATTCCCCATCTGCTCGGGCTCTCCCTCCTCCGGAAGGTGCCATAGGGTGGCGGCATAGCCGGAAAATTCCTCGCCGAGGGGGAGCGTAAGTCCGGCTGTGCAGCCGAGACTGCCGCTGTGGGCGATGGAGAAGACCAGCGAGGGAGGCGATTCTGCCTCGGCGGGGTGGAGGTTTTCCTCCTCAATGGTGAGAGAAAGATCGATGGCGGTGGGGTCGGTGATATCCTCGCCGCGGATTTCCCAAGCATAGTCATCCGCCCGGTAGGTGAGGGTGACATCCCGGCCGGCTGCGGCGGAAAGGGCATTGGCGGAGAGCTTGGCCGCCGGCAGCGTAAAGGCACCGCTGGCGGCGGATATTTCCGCGCAGAGAGCCTTGTCCGCCCGGGAGGCCTCCGTTTCATAGGGCTTCCAGGCAATCTTTCCGCCGAAATTCTGGCCGATACAGTCCTCCCAGGAGGGGTCTCCCTCGGGATAGGAAACCGTAGCGGTAACCCCTTCAAAGGCATTGTCGGCAAGATCCGGGGCGCTGCCGGTAAAGGTCAGCGAGGTCAGCCGCCGGCAGCCGGAGAAGGCACAGCCGGCGATGAAGGAAAGTCCCTCCGGCAGGTTAATTTTCTGCAGCATACGGCATTCGTTGAAGGCGCGGAAGCCGATTTCGGTGACGCTTTCCGGCAGAACCACCTCCTGCAGGCTGTCCATCAGCCCGAAGGCGTAGCTGCCGACGGATTGGACACCATCCTCGAGGGTTGCGCGCACGACCGTATTCCGATGGGTCAGCCAGGGGCCGTGGGCAACATAGGTGCGCATAGGACCCTTTCCGTAGACGGTGAGCTCCGTGTGGCCGGAGGAATAGCTGAAGTTGACGGCATCCTCCGCCCGGAAGGCATCCGGCGCGGCGGGATCGTAGCTTCTCCATACCAGGGTGGAGGTGGAGCCGTAATCCCGGTCCTTCACCGCATCCCAGCCGGCGGCACCGGCGGGATAATGGATGGTGACGCCGCTGGAGAAGTCAAAGGCATCCTGGGCGAAGGTGGGGGCATCGCCGGTGAAGAAGAGATGGGCGGCATTGAGCCCCGCAAAGCCCCGGGACTGTACCTCCCGGAGATTTTTGCCCACCCGGACATGGGTCAGGCCGCTGCAGTCGCCAAAGAGAAGCTCGGGAATGCTCTCGAGGCTTTCGGGAAGCTCCACCGACTGCAGCCCCCAGGAGCTGCCCAGGCAAACCATGCCCATTTTGCGCACGGAATCGGGCAGGTCGATGGATGTGATGCATGTGTTCTGCAGAGCGTTGCGGCCGAGGCTCGTGATGCCCTCCTCCAGGGTGATGGTCTGCACCTTGAAAAGCCGGAAAAAGGCAAAATCGCCCACATGGGAAACCGAGCCCCGGACGACGACGTGCAGAATTTCATCGTTGAGATGCCGGAAAGGGTTTTCCCACTGCTCGTAGGCCGCCATACGCCCCGAGCCGGAAATGGTGAGGGTGTGACTCTCCTCGTTATAGTCCCAGCGGGTGTTGCCGCCGCAGGGGCCGGAAAGCACCCGCTCCTCCGCGGAAGCTCCGGGCGAAATCAGGGAAAGGATCAGAAAAAAAGCCATGCAGAGTGAGAGAATTCGGCGCATTTTCACTTCCTCCGGTTGAAAAATTACCGCTTTGATTATATACCATGTCGCCGATATTTGCAACGGCACAAAAATCTGTAAATTTTTTGGAAAGAAAAGAGGAAAAAGAAAAAAAGAGTTGTATATAGATAGCATACGCCAAAAAATTAGCCGACGGAGGTGGCCTGTCCATGGAAATTCGCCGCGGGATTGAAAACCGGGAGCGGGAGACGCTTTCGCCCTTTGCGGCTCTGTCCTGCCGCAGCGCCGGTCGCTGCCGCCCGGAGGAGGAGTGCGATCTGCGCACCTGCTTCCAGCGGGATCGCGACCGCATCATCCATTGCGGAGCCTTTCGACGGCTGAAGCATAAAACCCAGGTTTTCCTCTCTCCTGAGGGGGATCATTACCGCACCCGCCTGACCCACACGCTGGAGGTTTCGCAGATCGCCCGCACCGTTGCCCGCGCCCTGCGGCTCAATGAGGATCTGACGGAGGCCATCGCCCTGGGACATGACCTGGGGCACACCCCCTTCGGTCATGCCGGCGAGCGCAAGCTCAACGAGCTCTCGCCCTCCGGTTTTGCTCACAACACCCAGAGCCTTCGGGTGGTGGATCGGCTGGAAAAGGATGGCCGCGGCCTCAATCTCACCGCCGAGGTGCGGGACGGCATCGTCTGCCACACCGGTTCCCGCCGCGCCGCGACCCTGGAGGGTCGCATTGTCGCCCTGGCCGACCGCATCGCCTACATGAACCACGATATCGACGATGCCATCCGCGCCGGGATCCTGACAGAAGGGGACATTCCCGCGGCGCTGCGCACTGCCCTCGGCGAGAGCAAAACCGCCCGCATCAATACCCTTGTCCGGGACTGCATCGCCGCCAGCGCCGATACCAACGACATCGGCCTGTCGGAGGAGATCGGACAGGCCAGCGATGAGCTGCATGCCTTTATGTTCCGCTGCGTCTACACGAATCCCATCGCCAAGGGCGAGGAGGGCAAGGCGCAGGAGATCATCGCCTATTTCTACCGCGTGCTGGCCGCCGGCACCGAGCCGCTGCCCGCCGATTACCGGGAAATTGCCGGAACGGACGGGACGGAGCGCGCCATCTGCGACTACATCGCCAGCATGACGGACAACTACTGCATCCGCGAATATACCCGCCTGGCCATCCCCGAAAGCTGGCAGGTGCTCTGATATCAACAATAAATTAAAGGAAAGGAGGGGAGAGCGCGGTTATGGATCAGCGATTTCTTGACGATCTCTTTGCCCGGGTGGATATCGTGTCCCTGGTGTCGAAATATGTCCATCTGACCAAGAAGGGCGGCAACCATTTCGGCCTCTGCCCCTTCCACAACGAAAAAACGCCCTCCTTCTCCGTCAACGGAGAGAAGCAGATTTTCCACTGCTTTGGCTGCGGCGTCGGCGGCGGTGCGGTACAGTTCCTGATGAAGATGGAAAACCTGGAATTCCGCGATGCCGTGGAGCAGCTGGCTCAATCGGTGGGCATGGAGGTACCCAAGGAGGGCAACCCCCGGGAGGAGCGCCGCCGCGACCGGCTCTATGAGCTCATGCGGGAGGCCGCCCGCCATTTTCATGCAAATCTCGCCCGGCCGGAGGCTGCCGCCGCGGTGGAATATATCCGCCGCCGCGCCCTGGCACCCCAGACGGTCACCCGCTTCGGCCTCGGCTATTCCATGGACAGCTGGGACGACCTTTCCCGCGCCATGAAGGCCAAGGGCTATTCCGAGGAGGAGCTGCTCTTTGCCGGCCTTACCGTGCGGGGCAAAAACAACAGCGCGTACGACCGCTTCCGCGGCCGGCTGATGTTCCCCATCATCGATGTGCGGGGCAGGGTCATCGCCTTTGGCGGCCGCGTGCTGGACGATTCCCTGCCGAAATATCTCAATTCCCCGGATACGCCCATATTCAATAAAACGCAGAATCTCTTCGGCCTGAATTATGCCAAAAAATCAAAGCTCGGCAAGCTCATTCTGGCGGAGGGCTATATGGATGTCATCAGCCTCCATCAGGCCGGCTTTGACTGCGCCGTGGCAAGCCTCGGCACCTCGCTGACAAGCGACCAGGCGCGCATCATTTCCCGCTATACCGACAAATGCATCATCTCCTACGATGCCGATGAGGCGGGGCAGAAGGCCGCCCAGCGCGCCATCCAGATCTTTGGCGGTGCCGGGGTTTCGGTGCAGGTGCTGCGCATTCCGGGAGCCAAGGATCCGGATGAATTTATCAAAAAGAACGGGCCGGAGGCCTTTAATGCCCTCCTATCCCAATCGGAGGGGCAGACGGAGTACCGCCTGCGCATCATCCGGCAGAAATACGACCTTTCGCACGATGACCAGAAGGTGGCCTTCCTGCGGGAAGCCAGCGGAATGCTTGCCGGAATTCCCAACGCCGTGGAGCGGGACGTCTTTGCGGGGCGGGCGGCGGAGGCCGCCGGCGTCGGCAAGGAGGCGCTGCTCATCGAGGTGGAAAAGCGCCGCCGTGCTGATCGAAAAAAAGAGGAAGCTGCCCGGCACCGGGAGGATATTTCCCCCGTTAACCGTGCCCAGCCCAAGGAACGGGAGCTGCGCTACCGCGATACGGCCTCCGCCATGGCGGAGGAGACGCTGCTGGCGGTGCTGCTGCAGCGGCCGGAGCACTGCGGACAGGCAAAGGCGCTGCTGCAGCCGGAGGATTTTTCCTCCGAGCCCCTGGCGGAGATCTACCGGCTGGTGCTTGCGGGCAAGGGAGATACCGTGCATCTCTCCACCGAGCTTTCGCCGGAAAAATTCTCCCTGTGCACAAAGCTCATGATGCGGGAGCTGCCCAAGGATGAAAAGCGGGCGGTGGCGGACTGTGCTGCCCGCATCCGCGCAGAAAAGCTCAAGGGCGGCGCGCCGGCGGGAGAGGAAGACCCCCTGCTGGCCTTCCGCAAGATGAAAGCAAAAAAATAATCCGGAAAGGACGTAAACATAACAATGGACGGAAACGAGATGAACACCCCCGAAGTGGTGAAAAGCATCATCGAAATGGCAAAAAAGAAGGGAAAGATCACCTATAAGGCCGTGCTGGAGCCCTGTGAGGAGGCCGGCCTCGACAGCGAGCAGATCGACCGCATCCTTGAGCGCCTCGACCACCTGGGTGTGGAGCTTGAGATGGAGGAAGATGAGGAATATCTTTCTCCTGAGCCCGATGAGCCGGTGGATTTCGACGATATCGAGGAGATCCCCCCCGAGGAGCTCATTGATGTCAACCTCATGTACGAGGGACTTGCCATCGATGACCATGTGCGCATGTATCTGAAGGAAATCGGCAAGGTGGATCTGCTTTCCAGCAATGAGGAGACGGAGCTTGCCGTTCGCATGAACGAGGGCGATGAGGAAGCCCGCCGCCGCCTTGCGGAGGCAAACCTCCGCCTGGTGGTATCCATCGCCAAGCGCTATGTCGGCCGCGGCATGCAGCTTTTGGATCTCATTCAGGAGGGCAACCTCGGCCTCATCAAGGCGGTGGAAAAGTTTGACCACAACAAAGGCTACAAATTCTCCACCTATGCCACCTGGTGGATCCGTCAGGCCATTACCCGTGCCATCGCCGATCAGGCGCGCACCATCCGCATTCCCGTTCACATGGTGGAGACCATCAATAAGGTCACCCGCGTTTCCCGGCAGCTTCTGCAGGAGCTGGGCCACGATCCCAAGCCTGAGGAGATCGCCAAGGAGATGGATATGCCGGTGGAGAAGGTGCGCGAGATCATGAAGATCGCCCAGGACCCCGTCTCCC
>JAFXIE010000134.1 GCA_017533425.1 Clostridia bacterium
ATTTGCGGGCCCTCTCAGTCACCTGCGGTGACAGCGCACCCTGTGGGAGAGCCAAGGCGCGGGAGAGAAAAACAGCCGCCGCGGAAGCTCTCCGCAGCGGCTGTTGCCACTATAAACTATGCGTTCGGGGTGATGGGCGTGGAGGGAAGGATGGGCTTCCCCGTCTTCAGCTCCACCTTTTCAAATTCCAGTGCGGCCATATACGCCTCGGCCACCTCCGGCGACTTGGTGAACCAGTCAATGGCAATGAGATGCGTATCGTCATAGCGGAAATAAATGCGCTGCTTTTCGCCGTTCTGCACCGGGTATTCATAGCAGTCACGCATTTCTTTGTCGCAGAGCAGTTCCTTCTGCCGGATCCCGGCCTTCATCTCCTCCGGATACTCCGATTTAACTCCCATCATATAGTTGACCGTATTGCTGCGGAAATCTTCGGTATCGGCCGTATCCACATCCAATATATAGATCATGGCCTCAACGCCTTTATAGCTCACGCGATAGACCAGGCCGCTGCTGATTTTCTCGCGCGGTGAATT
This sequence comes from Clostridia bacterium, assembly GCA_017533425.1. Taxonomy (GTDB): domain Bacteria; phylum Bacillota; class Clostridia; order Oscillospirales; family QAMX01; genus RGIG1911. The sequence goes on from JAFXIE010000134.1 coordinate 537, forward strand.
CAGCGCCGTCTTCCACAGCTCCCACTTTACGTCGCCGCCGATCTTCGGCATATAGATATAACCGTTGGATCTTGCTGTCTCGACAGCCTGGGCAAACTGTCCCTTATCCAGCTTTGCGGCGTCCGCCGTGTTAAGAACATCTATCAGTTCATCCGGTTCATAGGTCAGAATGAGCCTGCCCCACGGGTTCAGTGTCTCCTGCGGATCCACAGGCTGCTGTGTCGGTGTCGCCGCAGCCGTCGGCTTGGGAGTCGGAGCAGTCGTCGGCTTCTTTGTCGGCACCGGTGTCGGGGTTGCCTCCGGAGTTGCACTCACCGCCTCCGTCGGCGTCGGCTCGGGCGTTGCGCTTGGTTCGACCGAACCGGAGGATGCCGGAGGGGTCTCCGCGCAGGCACAGATCATCAGCGCCAGCACAAGGCAGAGGCAAAATACGGCTGTTTTCTTTACGGTAAATCTCCCCTTTCTTTATTCTATTTTATCATATCACCCCCATCTTTGTCAACATTCACTCAAATCCGCAAAAAAGGAGCAGATGCGAAAGGCATCTGCTCCTTTTCAAGACGGTGCGGTGCTTTAATAGGCGATGGTGGTCATGAGGGTCATTTCCGCCTGGGCGGAATCCAGCCGGCTGTACTGCGCCACCACGGGCACAGAGCTCTCCAGCAGGATGGCGTAGGGCACATCGATGGGAACGGTGCGTCCGTCCTCTGCCACCAGCTTATCCATGCGGACGTGGTGGGTGCGGCGGGCGCCGCAGAGGGCGGTGAAACCGGTCATGGGCTCGCGATCCTCAAAATAGAGGGTGAATTTGAGCTTTGCATCGATATCGCCGCAGTTGAGCACACAAACGGCCTCATGGCTGGGATAAATACCGTTGGAATGGGAGTCCCAAAAGGCGTCGGCGATGAGCCATTCGCACTTTCCGTAGGTCTTTTCCATATCTGCCTCTCCTTTTTTTACCGGGCGGCGAGAACGCTCTTCTCGTAGGCACGAACCTCGTCGAGCCAGGCGCTGCCAACAGGCATGCCGCACTTCTCGCAGAGGTAATCCCACACGGCAGCCCAGGGCATGGCCTTGGCTTCCTCGGTGAGGGCGAGAACGCCGGTGTGGTCGCCGGCATATTCCAGCTCGCGGATGGCCTTGCTGGGCTCAAGCAGGGCACGCAGCAGCGCCTTGCGGGTGTTGCGCATACCGATGACCCAGGCAGCCACGCGGTTGATGGAGCCGTCAAAATAGTCGAGGGCGAGGTAGGTACGATCGAGGAAGTCGTTGCGCACCAGCTCGTTTGCGATATTCATGAGATCGTCGTTCATGATGACCACATGGTCGGAGTCCCAGCGCATGGGGCGGGAAACATGGAAGAGCACCTTATCGGAGAAGAGCAGGATGGAGGAAATCTTATCTGCAACGCTCTCGGTGGGATGATAGTGGCCGAGGTCGAGGGTGAGCATCTTGTTGTTCTTCATGGCATAGCCCATGTAGAACTCATGGCTGCCGACCACATAGGCCTCGCTGCCGATGCCGAAGACCTTGCTCTCCAGGGAGGAGTGCTCGTAGGCGGGATCGCAGTCAACGGCGAAGATCTCGTCCAGAGACTGGGCAAGTCTTGCGCGGGGGGCAAAGCGATCGGCCACGTTGTCCTTGGCGCCGTCGGGAACCCAGATGTTGTTGACGCAGATCTTGCCGGTCTTTTTGCCGATGTACTCGGCGATCTGACGGCTGCGGATGCAATGCTCCACCCAGAACTTGCGGATGGTCTCATTGCCGCTGGAGAGGGTGTAGCCATCCTCACTGTAGGGGTGGGAGAAGCAGGTGGGGTTGAAATCAAGGCCAAAGCCGCCCTGGTTTGCCCAGTCGATCCAGTTATCGAAGTGCTTGGGCTCGATGGCGTCACGGTCGACCTTCTCATCGGCCTCCAGATAGAAGGCATGAATGTTGACCTTCTTCTCACCGGGGATGAGGGAGAAAGCCTTGTCGATGTCGGCGCGCAGCTCCTCGGGGGTGCGCGCCTTGCCGGGATAGTTGCCGGTCACCTGGATGCCGCCGGAAAGGGCGCCGCCGACATTCTCAAAGCCGGTGACATCGTCACCCTGCCAGCAATGCATGGAAAGAGGGGTGGAAAGAACCTTTTCGATGACCTTGTCGGTATCGATGCCGAGGGCGGCATAGCGCTCCCGCGCCAGCTCATATGCCTTGGTAATGTTGCTCATTTCTCTGCTCCTTTGGTGATAATTTCTTTAAATTTGTCATACATGGCGCCCCAGGTCTCGCCATCCTTGGGTTCGTAGGTCTCGATGCCGGTGGAACGCGCCACGATCTGGCGGGCTTCCCAGCGATCCTTGGCCTCGCCGAGGGTGATGAGCTGTGCGGCCATGTTGCCGATGGCGGTGGCCTCCACCGGGCCGGCATAGACCGGACGGCGGATGGCGTTGGCGGTGAACTGCATGAGGATGCGATCCTTGCAGCCGCCGCCGAGGGCGCGCATACAGGGCAGATAGTAGCCAAGCACGCCCTCCAGCTGCTCGATGGCATAGCGATACTTCAGCGCCAGGCTCTCCAGCACGCAGCGCAGAACCTCGCCGCGGGTTTCGGGCTCGGGCTGGCCGGTCTCGCGGCAGTATTCGCGGATCTTGCGAACCATGCGGCCGGGAGTCATGAAGCGATCGTCATCGGGATCGATGTAGCACTTCTGACCCGGGGCGGCGAGAACCTCCGCATCCAGGGTCTTATAGTCCACTGCGCCCTCGCGGCGCTCAAACTCGCGCTTGACTTCGGTGTAGATCCACAGACCCATGATGTTCTTGAGGAAACGGGTGGAATTGTCAAAGCCGCCCTCGTTGGTGTAGTCAATTTGGAAGGCCGCATCGTCATTGCGGGGGCTTGCCAGCTCCACGCCCAGCAGGCTCCAGGTGCCGCAGGAGAGATAGGCGCAGCGCTCGCCGCGCTCCATGGGGATGGCGAGAACAGCGCTGCCGGTGTCATGGCCGCAGACGGCGCAGACCTTAGCATTCTCGATGCCGGTCTCCTCCGCGATATCGGGCAGAAGTCCGCCGAGCATGGTGCCGGCGGGGATGATCTTCTGCAGGATGGAGGGATCGATGCCGAGCTTTGAGAGCAGCTCATAATCCCAGTCCCGGGTCTTGAGATTGTACATCTGGGTGGTGGAAACGATGGAAAACTCTGCGGATTTCACGCCGGTCAGCAGATAGTTGATGAGGTCGGGCATGAGAAGCAGATCCTTGGCGCCGGCAAGGATCTCGGGATACTTTTCCTTGATGGCTGTCAGCTGGAAGAGGGTATTGAAGCGCAAAAACTGCAGGCCCGTGCGGTCATAGAGCTCTTTTTTCGGCACCATGCCGAAAACGCGCTCCATCTCCCCCTCCGTCAGCTCGTCGCGGTAGGCAAAGGGGTTGCCGATGAGCTGGCCGTAGGAATTGAGCAGACCGAAGTCCACGCCCCAGGTGTCCACGCCGATGGATTCGATATCCTTATGGCCGGCGATGGCCGCCTTGATGAGACCTGCCTTGAGCTCAAAGAAGAGACGCAGCACATCCCAGGTCAGATGGCCGGTGACGCGGACGGGATCGTTGGAAAAGCGGTGGATCTCTGTTGCGTTGATGCGGCTGCCGTCATATTCGCCGAGGATACCGCGGCCGCTGGTGGCGCCGTAGTCAAAGGTAATGATTTTCTTGGTAGCCATATTTATCCTTCTCCTTATCTCGCCGAGGCGGCAAAGGCTGCCGTCCGGGCATCGAGCTCGGGGTACTGGGAAAGGGCTGCCGCGCCAAAGAAGCCGTCCTTCGGATCCTTTGCGCAGCGCAGCTCGTGGCCGATGAGGGCCCAGGTGCTCTCCTTGAGATTGTCAAACTCCGGCGCACGGGCGGCCAGGCAGACAAAGGACTGGCGGGGGGAGTTGATGTCCTCGCCGCTGATCTGGAAGAAGCCCTCTGCGCGGCACTTTTCGCGGATGCGGGCAAGCTGGGCAGGGGTGTTGCGGGAGGGCATATAGGTGACGGCGCGGAAACCGGTGGATTTGAGCACCTCAAAGAGGGTGTCCAGATAGTCATCCTCAAATTTCTGGGCGCGCTTATCTCCGGTAACGGAATCGCCCACGTCGCCAAGGTAGGCATAGGCGCAGATTCCGCCCGCCGCCTCGCAGACGCGCACAGCCTCTGCAATGGGGGCGCACTCCTCCTCTGCCGGCAGGTAGAAGAAGGAGGTGTCGCTCTTCAGAACGCCCAGCAGATCGTAGACATACTTGTCGCTCTCCACATCCAGCAGCCAGCCCTCGTTCTTTGCGGAAACGGAGAGACCCAGCTCCTCCCGCAGGAAGCGGATGAGAGCCTCTCCCCGGCCAAGCTTTTCAATAAGCTTCAGGGAAAGCGCCCAGAGGATGTGCCGCTCGGTGACGCTGCCGCCCTCGGCAGCCTTGGAGACGGGGTAAACATCCCGGTCGAAATCCAGGCTGATGCCATAGGGGGCGTACTTTTCGCTGATGCGGGCGCACATTTTGCGGTTGCGCTCGCATCTCAGCTCCCGGCGGGGGGCGATGAAGGCCTCCACCGACGGAAGGCTCTGCACCGGCAGACCGTGGAAGGCGATGTAGGCGATATCATTCTGATCGGGATTGTTGACGCGGCGGCCGCGGATGGCGGTGTCGCCGACGTAGACGCGGCACTCCATGCCGCCGGTGGTGGCCATGCCGACGATGCGGCCGGCCTCGTGGAACTCCCGGATGCCCGCCACGGAATCATGATCCATGATTCCCGCGGTGGAAAGACCCGCCCGATGGGCAAACCAGACCGCCGCTGTGGGGGAATAGGGAGAGAAGGAATACCAGGTGTGGATGTGATTGTTGACATCCCCGCCGATCTCGACGGCGGGAAGCTGTCCTTCCTTTTCCGCTGCGACCAGGGCGCGGAGCGCCTCCTGCCGAAGGGAAAGCTCTGGATCGTTGAGCTGTTTTTCCAGCAAAGTAATGTTCATCGTTACCTCGGGTTATCTTCTTGTTATCAAGACATTTTTTGCATAGATGCCTCCGCTGCCTACTATTTTACAGGCAGCGGAGGCATTTGTCAATTGAGCATGTTCTGACCGCCGGTCACAGGCACAGCCTGACCGGTTTCGTACTCCTGTTCAATGATGTAGAAGAGAGCACGGGCCACATCCTTGGTGCCGCAGCCGCGGCGCATGGGAACCTTGTTCTCGTAGGCGATCTTGACATCCTCCACCGTCTTCGCGCCGGGCACCTTGCCGGAGCGGAGATACTGGATGAAGAGTCCCTTCTCGGGATCGCTCCAGAGGGGACCGTCGAAGAAGTTGCCCGGGCAGATGGAATTGACCTTGATGCGGTGATCCACCAGCTCCAGGGCGAAGCTCTGGGTCAGGCCGATGCCGCCGAACTTACCGCCCGCATAGGCGAAGTTGCGGTTGGAGCCGGAAAGGCCGGACTTGGAGTTGATCTGAATGATGTCGAAATAGCGCTCGCCATCAAAGGAATGCTCCCGGCGCATGACGCGGGCGGCATACTTGACGCAGAGGAAATAGGCCTCATAATTGACCTTGGTCATAAGATCAAAGGTCTTGAGATCCATATCCTCCAGGCCGCCGGAGCGCAGAATGCCGGCATTGCTGACGAAAACATCCAGACCGCCGTAATGGCAGACGGTCTCGCGGACGAGATTCTCCACAGATGCCTCATCGGCCACATTGCAGGCAACGGCATAGGCCGCACCGGCGCCGAAATCGGCGCAGAGGGTGGCGGCAGCCTTGGCGGCGCCTTCGGCATTCATATCGGCGATGACAACGGAGGCACCCTCGGCGCACATCTCCTCGGCAACGCCGTAGCCGAAGCCCTGGGCGCCGCCGGTGACGATGGCAATGCGGCCGGAAAGACGCTTGGCGCCGGCACCGGCAAGGGACACGGAGGAGCGGTACTTCTCCACCTCCCAGTTGCGGATGAAGGCCACCATCTTCGGGGCCATAAAGCGGTTGCCGCCGAAATTCTTGGTGTAAACGGCGATCTTCACCGCGTCGCGGAAGACGGCGGCGGCGATATCGGCATTCTTCTTGGAGGAGCCAACGGCAAAGCAGCCCACGCCCTTGACGCAGATAATGCGGGGGGCGGTGCCATACTTCTTCTTGAAGCCGGCAATGGCCTTGGCCACAGCCTCATCCGAAGCGGACTCGGCATAGGCGGGCATATGTCCGGTGTAGACGATATGGTCGGGGGTATAGGCGCCGTGAACAGGGGCAAAGGCAGCCTTGTCCTCCATCATGGAAAGCAGGCTCTTGGGAGCCGTGAAGGTAACAAAGGAAGAAGCGCCGGGGGCGGCGAGCATACGGATCTCGCAGGCAAGGTTTGCCACGACATCGGCATCAAACTCCGCCTCGGTCATATCCGGCTTCACCGCCGCAGCAGCCTCCACCTTGGCCATAACGCCGGAGATGAGGGCGCGCATCTCCTCTGCCGTATCGGCAGCGAAGAAAATGCCGTGGTTCTGCAGAACCATCAGGGTGCAATCGGTACCCTTTTCCTTCTTATAGGCCTTCATGGCGCGAGCCGCAGAGGCAGCGAGGGTGTAGCCGGGCTTAGTCTCGTTCATCCAGATGAGATCCTCGCCCAGAACCTTGGTCACCGCAGCCTTGGCCTCCTTTGCGCAGGTCAGGCCGTTGATGGCGGCGGGATGCAGATGCACCACGAGCTTCTGGGGGAAGAGGGCATGGAGCAGCGCCTCGACGGAGGGGCGCTTTGCCTCCTCGCCGCGGCAGCGGGCGCTCATCATGCCGGCGAGAACCTCCGCCTCCACCTCATCCTCGGTGCCGGAATATCTCTTTTTCAGGGTAGCGGCCAGGCCCTTGCGGCAGAGCTTGACAAAGCCGTCCTCGGTGATGCCGACAAGGCCGGTGCCCGAGCGCTTGACCCAAAGATAGTCCTCATCCTTGACGGAGGTGTTGCCGCCGCCGGCAAGCACGAAGTCGGCATTGGCGCCGTACTCGCAGGAAAGGGAAATAATGTCCTTCAGATCGGCCATTTTACATGCCTCCCTTGGTTTTCAGAAGATATTTCTCCGCCTCGGGGCACCACAGGCCGTTGTTTGCCTTGCAGATGCGGTCCAGCTCGGCGAAGAAGGGATCGGTCTTGCCCTTTTCCTCAAAATCGGCGATGGCGGTCATGGGCATATCGATGCAGGTGTAGACCAGCTTCTTGCCGCCGGGGATCTTGGGCAGGTTCTTGGTGGTCTCGGCGACGGAATCCAGGCCGCCCACGTGGGTGATCATGGCGGAGGGATTGATGATGCCCTTCTCCATCATGGCGAGGGATTCCTTCATATCGTCGATGTTGCCGCCGGAGGTGCCGACCACATGGGTGGAGGCATAGTGCACGTTGTAGAAGTTGAACTCCGCGGCAAAGGCGGGATTGGTGGGGCCTGCAAAGAAGTTGAGGCAGCCGTCGCGGCCGAGAATGCGGTCGCCCTGCTCCACCACGGGACGGACGGGGGCATAGACGTAAACATCGTCATAGCCGGTGCCGCCGGTGAAGGCCAGCAGCGCCTCATCGGCGTTTTCGCACTTTGCGGTGTTGACATAATGCAGCTCCACGCCGTGGGCAGCCGCATCCTCAACGGTCAGAAGCTGCGCTGCGCGGGCAAGGCGGGCATCGTCAATATCCGTCACCACCAGCAGGGAGGGACGGCGGTCGCAATGCAGGGCATAGTCAATGGCGCCCATACCCATGGGGCCGACACCGGCGAGGATGGCCATCTTGCCGCCCTCCACGATGCCCATCTTATGCTCATAGCTGCCGTTCTTGGTGTGATACTGGGCATGATAGCCGCCGACGATGCAGCTCATGGGCTCGGCCAGGGAGCCGTAGAAGTAGGCCTCGCCGTCAAAGGGCAGCAGGCAGCCCAGCTCCATGACCTCGTTGGGGATGATGATGTAGGTGGCGTCGCCGCCGATGTAAGGATAGGAATAGCCGGGGGAATTGAGGCTGCCCTTGTAGTTCAGCGCGGGCTGAATGGAGAAGTGGTCACCGGGCTTGAACTGGTGCTGCCACTTTTTGCCGACCTCAACGATCTCACCGCAGAACTCATGGCCGATGATGACGGGATTTTCCGCCACATCGTCGGGCACGCGCTTGTGGCGCGGGCCCTGCTCGGTGGCCTTGTAGGAGGACATGCACAGGCTGTCGGAGACCACCCGGGCGAGGATCTCATCCTCGCCCATGGCGGGCAGCTCGAATTCCTCGAGGCGCAGGTCGTTTTCGCCATAAAGGCGAACGGCTCTTGTTTTCATCTTGTTTTCTCCTTTTTTGCGGCTCAGATACCGAGCTTCTCGCGGCGGATCTTCTCCAGGGTGGTGAAGTTGAACTTGGAGGTGTGGCCGGGCAGGGGGAGGATCTTCTCATTGATGGCATCCAGCAGCCAGTCGGCCTGGGGATAATAGAACTTATCCAGCTCGGGGCAGGGAGAGATCTCGTTGGGGGCGCCGACAACAACGGGAGGTGCATCGAGGTAATCAAAGGCCATCTCGGTGATGTTGCGGGCCATGTCGTTGAGGTGAGAGCCACGCTCGCAGGCATCGGAAACGAGGACGATGCGGCCGGTCTTCTTCACGCTCTCGATGACGGGCTCATAGTTGAAGGGAACGATGGAGCGGGCATCGATGACCTCAGCCTCCAGGCCGAACTTCTCGGAGAGAAGCTTCGCGGCATCGAGGGCCGGGTAGAGGGTGGCGCCGACGGAGAGGATGGTGATATCCTTACCCTCGCGCTTGATGTCGGGCTCGCCGATGGCCACCTCGTAGTAGCTCTCGGGCACGCCTTCCTTATGGAACTGCTCGCCCATGTCGTAGATCTTCTGGCTTTCAAAGAAGATGACGGGGTCGGTGCCGGAAAGGGCGGCATTCATGAGACCCTTGGCATCGTAGGGAGTTGCGGGGAAGACAACCTTCAGGCCGGGAATGTGGCTGCAGAGGCTGGACCAGTCCTGCGCATGCTGGGCACCGTACTTGGCGCCGCAGGAAACGCGGAGGACAACGGGCATCTTCAGCACGCCGGCGCTCATGGACTGCCACTTGGCCAGCTGGTTGAAGACCTCGTCACCGGCGCGGCCGAGGAAGTCGCAGTACATCAGCTCGGGGATGGCGCGGCCGCCACAGAGGCCGTAACCGACGGAGGCGGCAACGATGGTGCCCTCGGAGATGGGAGAGTTGAAGAAGCGGTGGTAAGGCAGGCTCTCGGTCATGCCGCCGTAAACGCCGAAGGCGCCGCCCCAGTCACGGTTGTCCTCGCCGAAGGCGATGAGGGTGGGATCCTCATAGAACTTATCAAAGATGGCCTCAAAGAGCGCATCGCGGATGTTGAAGCACTTGAGCTTGGAGACGGGCTTACCCTCTGCATCGAAGGCATAGCGGATCTTCTGGGCGTTCTTCTTAACGCGGGAGTTGTCCTCCTTGGCGGTGAGAACGTCGGGCTTGCGGTCATCCATCTTGGGCTTGTGCTCGTTGGAGAACATGAAGTTGCGGATGACATCGGGATCCTTCGCGGGATCCATGCGGGGGCTGATCTCATCGTCGATGGAGAGCTTGAGGATGCGGGTGATGCGCTCCTTGACGGACTCGTTGATGGCATCGAGCTTGGCGTCGTCGGCAATGCCGTTCTTGATGAGCTCGGCGCGGAAGGCAGCGATGGAATCCTGCTGCTTCCAGGCTTCGATCTCCTCATCGGTGCGGTAGGTGTTGGCATCGGTGGTGGAGTGGCCGACGTAGCGGTAGGTGACGGTATCCATCAGGACGGGACCGCGGCGCTCCTCGATGATCTTTCTCTTGCGCTTGAAGGCATCGATAACGGCGAGGGGATTGTAGCCGTCGATGCGCTCGGAATGCATCTGGTCGGGGTTGATACCGGCACCGACGCGGGCGAGGATGTCGTAGGCCATGGTCTCGCCGCGGGTCTGGCCGCCCATACCGTAGGAGTTGTTGAGGAAGTTGAAGATGATGGGCAGACCGCCGTTGTGGGCAGCGTCCCACAGCTCCTTGAACTGGTCGATGCCGGCAAAGTTGAGGGCTTCCCAGACGGGGCCGCAGCCGAGGCAGGCGTCGCCGGCGTTGCAGACGACGAGACCGGGCTTCTCATTGACCTTCTTATAGAGGGCAGCACCGACGCTGATGCCGGCGGAGCCGCCGACGATGGCGTTGTTGGGATAGATGCCGAAGGGGGTGAAGAAGACGTGCATGGAGTTGCCGAGGCCGCGGGTGAAGCCGGTGGTGCGGCCAAAGAGCTCGCTCATGAAGCCGTAGAGCAGGAAGTCCTCGGCGAGGTCCTTCATGTCGCCGGTGGTGTTGCGGGCCTCGACGGGCTTGAGGATATCGCCGTCGAAGAAGTCCTTCATGATCTTGTAGAGCTCATCCTTGGGCAGGTGCTTGATGGCAGCCATACCCTTGGCGATCACTTCACCGTGGCTTCTGTGGGAACCAAAGATGTAGTCATCCATGGTCAGGGTGTAGGCCATACCGACGGCAGCAGCCTCCTGGCCGGTGTAGAGGTGGGCAGGTCCGATATAGGTGTAGTCCACACCGTTGTAGTGCTTGGTGGAGCGCACGGAGTAGAGCATGGTCTCGAACTCACGGATGTACTGCATGTCGCGGTAGATACCGATGAGGTCGTCGTTTGTGAAGTTCTTGGCCTTGATCTCATCGGCCATGGTCTTGGAATAGCTGTTCAGGGGGATATCCTTGAAATGGATTTTACCGGGCTTACGCACCTCGGCGGGATCGACAAATTGATTCTTCGGCATGATTTTTCTCTCCTTTTATATATTTTCAGTCAAAAATAAACTCACGCATAACCTCGCCCACCGTGGGATGGGGGAAGACGAGGCGCTCAAGATCGGCAAGCCGCAGCTCGCGGTTGAGCATGAGGGCGGCGGAAACGATGATCTCGGAGCAGGGGTTGCCCATCATATGGACACCCAGCAGCTTGTGGCTCTTCTTATCGACCACAGCCTTGCAGATGCCCTCGCCGCCTTCATTTTCCGCAAGGAAGCGGCCGGAATATGCCATGGGGATCTTGCGCTCCTCGGCATCATAGCCCTTCTTCTTGGCGCTGTCCAGGGTCTCGCCGACGCTGGCAACCTCGGGATTTGTGTAGATGACGGAGGGGATCTCGTCATAATTCATGCTGTCCTTGCGGCCGAGCATGGTGTTGATGGCCACCTCTGCCTCGCGGTAGGCGGTGTGGGCCAGCATGATGCGGGCGTTGACGTCGCCGGCGGCAAAAACGCCGGGAACATTGGTCTTCATCTGGTCATCGGTGAGAATGGCACCGCGCTCGCAGGCCACGCCGATGCTCTCAAGGCCGATACCTGCCGTAACGGCGCGGCGGCCGATGGAGCAGAGGATCTTCTCCGCCTTGACGGATTCGCGCTTGCCGTCCTTTTCGTAGATGACCTCGCCGGGCTTGACCTCAACGACCTTCGCGCCGAGGCGGAAGATGATGCCCTTCTTCTCGTAATGCTTCTGGAGCATGGCGGAGATCTCGCGGTCGGTGGGGCCGGCGATCTTATCCATCATCTCAACGATTTCGATGTGGCTGCCGGCGGAGCAGAAGTAGGAGGCCATTTCCAGGCCGATGACGCCGCCGCCGATGACGCAGAGACTCTCGGGCACATGGTCCAGGTCGAGAATCTCGCGGTTGGTCAGCACATGGCCGGCGGAAAGACCCTCGCGCAGGCCGGGGATGGGAGGCACCAGAGCCTCGGAACCAGTGGCGATGAGCAGCTTTGCCGTCTCATAGGTCTTGCCCTCCGCTTCCACGGAGAAGCCGTTGGCCGTGCGGCCGCAAATTTTGCCCTCGGCATAGACCACCTCGACCTTGTACTTCTTCATGGCAGCACCGATGCCGCCGACCAGGGTCTTGACGACCTTGTTCTTGCGGTTGACAACAAAGGCATGATCGAGCTTTGCGCCGGTGGTGGAAACGCCGTACTTTTCGCCGTAGCCGTTGGCGTAATCATAGATCTTTGCGGAATTGAGCAGGGTCTTGGAGGGAATGCAGCCCTCATTGAGGCAAACGCCGCCGAGGGCGCGCTTCTCGATGACGAGGGTCTTCATGCCCTCCGCACCGGCGCGCTCCGCTGCGCGGTAACCGGCGGGGCCGCCGCCGAGAACGATTAGATCATACATCGCGCATCCTCCTTACTTTGCCAGCAGCAGGCTGAAGTTCTCGAGATTTGCGCCGAGATCCTTCAGAAAGCGGGCTGCAGGTGCGCCGTCCACCACGCGGTGGTCAAAGGTCAGGGAGAGACCCATGGCGGGATAGGCCTTGAGCTCGCCGCCCACCTCGCGGACGCGGGTGGAGATGGTGTTGACGCCGAGGATACCCGTCTGCGGGGGATTGATGACGGGGGTGAAGCTCTCGATGCCGAAGGCGCCGAGGTTGGAGACGGTGAAGGAGCCGCCGCTCATTTCCGCAGCGGAGAGGGTGCCCTCCTGGGCGGCCTTGGCCAGGCGCTTGACCTCGTTGGAGATGTCGAGCAGGCTCTTTTTCTCCGCATTGCGGATGACGGGAACGACGAGACCCTTGGGGGTGTCGCAGGCAAAGCTGAGGTGAACGGTGTTGAAGCGCTTCATGTTGTCGCCGTCAAAATTTGCATTGAGGTCGGGATGGGCAAGCAGGGTGCGGGAAACGGCGAAGAGCACCACATCGTTTAAGGTGACACCGCCGAGACCCAGAGCCTCCGCCGCCTTGGCGGACTTGCGGAAGGCCATGATGGCAGAGGCATCAAAGGAGCTGGTCTCGGTGAGCTGTGCCATCTCGGAGAGGGACTTGTGCATATTGTCGGCAATGATGCGGCGCATACGGCTGATGGGCTCCACGGTGAACTCATCCTCCGCGGC
>JAFXIE010000135.1 GCA_017533425.1 Clostridia bacterium
ATCCCAAGCCATCTGTAAATTTATCGATCTCGTCTTGAATATACAATTCTGTATTTCCATCACCGATTCCGCAAGCAAGAGCAGTTTCGCGGCAGTACTTCATAGGCGAGAGCAATTCTAAAGTACTTCGCGCTTTTTTGATTTCTCCCAATTCGTTATATATGCTGCTTAAAGTGAAAATTGCTTCATAACGTATGTCTTCATCATGGCAGTCGTCAATTACCGATAAACAGAGGGTTTCAGATTCATGAATCAGGGATTTCTCGTGTGTATTGCTCCATTCGTCCAACAAACAGGCTGCAAGATAAACTTTGATTTTGGAATCGTTAGGAAATTTAACAAATGCATCGCGCGCGAAAGAAAGCTTTTCCTGATGTGTTCCCACTTCTGCCAAACGGCGCAATTCTTTCTTGATATTTGCAAGTTCTTCTTCTCGCTCCGACAGCTTATATCCAAGAAGCTCATCCGTGCTGACCGAAAAAAAGTCTGCCAACGGCGGAAGAAGTTCTATGTCGGGATAACCTCCTTCGGATTCCCAACGAGATATCGCTTGAGGCGTAACGCCTATAGCGGTGGCAAGGGTGTCCTGTGTGATATTATTTTCTTGGCGAAGTTTTTTGATGATCGCACCTATTTTAATGTTCATATCGTACCTCCAAAATATACTTTGTAAGCTCACGATTTTATTATAGCATAATAATTCTTTTTTTAAATTATCAATTTGTTGTTAAATAGATAAAGCAGTACTTTACATTCGTGAATGCAAAATACTGCTTTATCGCAGGTACGCCAAACGGCGGTGTTTTCTGTTGGTGGACTCTGATGGGGATCTTGCAAACGGCGCGGGTCGCGCCTTATTGCCCGAGTTTTGCAATTTTTACACGCTTCTGCTATGCAACTCTCTTCTTTGCAAAACTCCCATGGGTTCGATCTAATCCATCGGGATACCATAAATCAAAGCCACCCTGTCGGGTGGCTTTGATTTATGGTGGACCTGATGGGGATCGAACCCACGAACCTCACGGATGCGAACCGTGCGCTCTCCCAGCTGAGCTACAGGCCCATATGGGCTTCCGAAAGAAGCCCATATATTATACTAAATTGTGGGAAAAAGGTCAATACCTATTTCCAAAAATTACTTCAGCTTGAGCTTACCGGTGGCGGCGGCGGAGAGATAGGCATTGATAAATCCGTCGAGATCGCCATCCATCACAGCGCCGATGTTGCCCGATTCATAGTCGGTGCGGTTGTCCTTGACGAGGGTATAAGGCATAAAGACATACGAGCGGATCTGACTGCCCCATTCGATGAGCTTCTGCTCGCCCTTGATATCCTCGATGCGCTCCAGATGCTCGCGCTCCTTGATCTCCATGAGCTTGGATTTCAGCATACGCATGGCAACCTCGCGGTTCTGATGCTGGCTGCGCTCGTTCTGGCAGGCAACGACAATGCCGGTGGGAATGTGGGTAATGCGGATGGCCGACTCGGTCTTGTTGACGTGCTGGCCGCCGGCGCCGCCGGAACGGTAGGTGTCCACCTTCAGATCCTCATCGCGGATGTCGATGCTGGTATCCTCGCTGACCTCCGGCGTCACCTCAACGGCGGCAAAGGAGGTGTGACGGCGTCCGGAGGAGTCAAAGGGAGAAACGCGAACCAGGCGATGGATACCCGCCTCGCCCTTCAGATAGCCGAAGATATTCTCACCCTCAACGAGGATGGATGCGCTCTTGATGCCCGCTTCATCGCCATCGAGATAATCCAGCACCTTGTACTTATAGCCCTTGCGCTCGCACCAGTGGGTGTACATGCGGTAGAGCATCTGCGCCCAGTCCTGAGCCTCGGTTCCGCCGGCACCGGCATGGAAGGCAAGAATGGCATTGCAGCCGTCATACTCGCCGGAAAGCAGCGCCGCAAGGCGGGAATCGGAATAGGCCTGCTCCAGGGAGTTGAATTCGTTTGTGATCTCCTCCAGCAGGCTCTCATCATCCTCCTCGATGGCAAGCTCCACCAGGGTGACGAGATCGGCATGGCGGGAAAGCAGCTTTTCGTACTTTTCCACCTTGTTTTTCAGGCCCTTCTGCCGGGTCAGGACCTTCTGGGAATTTTCGATGTCATTCCAGAAGCCCTCCGCCGCGATCTGCTCATCCAGCTCGGCAGCCTCTTTCCTCGCGGCATCAATATCCAGCGCGCCGGCCAGGTCGGCAAGGTCAGCCTCCATGGCACCGAGGCGCTGCTTATAATCATCATACTGTACGATCATGTGTTTTCTCTCATCCTGCAAAAATTTTTATTATTATACCACAAAACTTTCCGCTTGTACAGTAGCCTTAAAATCCGAAATTGCATTTACAACGCCGGGCAGTTTTGGTATAATATACTGGACTATATGTGAAAGGATGTCACTTTCCTTGAAAGATATCAATTCCATCCGAAATTTCTGCATCATTGCCCACATTGACCACGGCAAATCCACCCTGGCCGACCGTCTGCTTGCCCATTGCAACGCCGTATCCGCCCGGGAGATGCAGGATCAGATCCTTGACAATATGGAGCTTGAAAAAGAGCGCGGCATCACCATCAAAGCCCGCGCCTGCCGCCTCAATTACACCGCCGAGGACGGCAAGACCTACGAGCTCAACCTCATCGACACTCCGGGTCATGTGGACTTTCATTATGAGGTTTCCCGTTCGCTTGCCGCATGTGAAGGCGCCATCCTCGTGGTGGATGCAACCCAGGGCATCGAGGCGCAGACCCTCGCAAACACCTATCTTGCCATCGAATCCGACCTTGAGGTGCTCCCCGTCATCAATAAAATTGACCTGCTCAGCGCCGATCCCGATCGCGTAAAGCACGAAATCGAGGATATCATCGGTATTCCCGCCGAGGATGCTCCCTGCATCTCCGCAAAGCGGGATATCAACATCGATGCGGTGCTGGAGACCATCGTCAAGGGCGTTCCCGCCCCCAAGGGCGATCCCGACAAGCCCCTCCGCGCCCTGATTTTCGACAGCCAGTATGACAACTACCGCGGCGTCGTCATTCACCTGCGGGTGATGGACGGCCGCATCAGCGCCGGAACGCGCATCCGCATGATGGCCACCGGCGCGGAGTTCTCCGTGGTGGAGGTTGGGCATCTAACCGCCCTTGGCATTGCGCCCTGTGCCGAGCTTCTGCCCGGCGAGGTCGGCTATCTGACCGCCGCCATCAAGAATGTTTCCGATTCCCGCGTGGGTGATACCGTCACCTATGCCGAAGGCGGCGCCGAGGAGCCTCTCCCCGGCTACCGCGCTGCCCAGCCCATGGTGTATTCCGGCCTTTACACCTCCGATACCACCCGCTATCCCGATCTGCGGGATGCACTGGAGAAGCTGGTGCTCAACGATGCCTCCCTGACCTTTGAGCCGGAATCCTCTGCCGCCCTGGGCTTCGGCTTCCGCTGCGGCTTCCTCGGTCTGCTGCATATGGAGGTCATTCAGGAGCGCATCGAGCGCGAATTCAACCTCGATCTCATCACCACCGCTCCCAGCGTTGTCTACAAGGTCAAAACCACCGGCAACGACGAGGTCTTTATCGATAACCCCCTCAACTGGCCCGATCCCGGCACCATCGAATATGCCGAGGAGCCCTATGTCAACGCAAATATCATCGTGCCCTCCGAATATGTCGGCAATATCATGGAGATCTGCCAGGATCGGCGCGGCATCTACAAGGATCTTCGCTATCTTGATGCAACCCGCGTGGAGCTGCATTATGAGCTTCCCTTAAACGAGATCATTTACGATTTCTTTGACACCCTCAAATCCCGCACCCGCGGCTATGCCTCGCTGGATTATGAATTCCTCGGCTACCGCCGTTCCTCTCTGGTCAAGCTGGATATTCTGCTCAACGGCGACATTGTGGACGCCCTTTCCTTTATCGTGCATTCCGAAAAGGCCTACGCCAAAGCCCGCAAGATGGCCGAAAAGCTCAAGGCGCACATTCCCCGCCAGATGTTTGAAATCCCCGTTCAGGCGGCGGTGGGCAACAAGGTCATCGCCCGCGAAACCGTCAAGGCCATGCGCAAGGACGTGCTTGCCAAGTGCTACGGCGGCGATATCACCCGCAAAAAGAAGCTGCTTGAAAAGCAGAAGGAAGGCAAAAAGCGCATGCGCTCCTTTGGCAGCGTCGAGGTGCCGCAGGAGGCCTTCATGGCGGTGCTCAAGCTCGATTCGGAGGAATAAACCATGCGCGAACAACTCATCTTTCCCCTGGCGGATGCCCCAACACCCCAGTGCCATGCCTCCACCCTGGCCGAGCTTCCAGACGGCACCCTCTGCGCCGCATGGTTTGGCGGAACCCACGAGAAAAATCCCGACGTTGGCATCTGGTTTGCCCGCCGCCGCGACGGCGTGTGGGAAAAGCCCCGCTGCGTCGCCGATTCGGAGGATCCCCACTGGAATCCCGTGCTTTTTGTCTATGACGGGGTGCTGCAGCTCTATTATATGCGCGGCGCAAACCCCCGCGACTGGTCATCCCTCGTGATGGAAAGCCGTGACGGCGGCGAGAGCTTTACCGAGCCTCGAGAGCTTGTTGTCGGCGACCGCCTTTGCCGCGGCCCGATAAAGAATAAGCCCATCCGCGTCGGCCGCCGTATTCTTGCCCCGGCAAGCATCGAATCTCCCTCCTGGTTTTCCTTCATCGACCGCTCGGACGACGGCGGATTTTCTTGGGAAAAATCAAATTATATCTACACCGGCGCCGAGCAGGCGGCCTACAACGCTTCCGCCGCGGCAGGAACCCTGCCGGAGGATGCAGAAAAGCCCGCCGGCACCATTCAGCCCACCCTTTGGGCTACCTCCGAGACGGATATTTACGCCCTCTTCCGTTCAAACCGCGGCCGGATCTTCCGCTCGGAGTCCCACGATGGCGGCATTTCCTGGGCGGAGGCTGTTCCCACCGGGCTTCCGAACAACAACTCCGGTATCGACGCCGTTCGTCTGCAGGATGGCCGCATTGCCCTGGTCTGTAACCCCGTGGGAACCAACTGGGGCAGCAGATCTCCCATTTCCCTTCTTATCTCCGGGGATAACGGCGTCACCTGGCGGCATGTCTGCAATATGGATTACGCCCCGGGGGAATTTTCCTATCCTGCCGTCATCCAGAAGAAATGCGGCGATCTCTGCATCTCCTACACCTGGTACCGCCGCAGCATCTGTGTTGTTGACATTCCGCTTTCAGATATCTGATCCGTTATAGAGAAAGGCTTTCTCATGTCCTTACGAAAATTACAGGTTCAATATATCACCGGCGCACACCGGCGCCTTCGCCGCATGGGCATTTATATCCATGTGCCCTTCTGCGCAAAAAAATGCGCCTACTGCGACTTCTATTCCCTGACGGATGATGCCTCCATGGATGCCTATGTCAAGGCCCTCTGTGTCGATTTCCGTCGCAGCCGGACTGATCTTGCGGGCGCATCGGTGGATACCGTCTATTTCGGCGGCGGAACGCCGGGACTTCTCGGCCATAAACGCCTGGCGCAGCTCTTGAAGAAGCTCCGTTCGAATTTCGAGATCACCGCCGATGCGGAGATCACCCTGGAAACAAATCCCGCCACGCTGACGGGCGAGGATTATGCAAAGCTTGTGCGCGCAGGCTTTAACCGCATTTCCTTTGGCGTGCAGTCCTTGGATGACGGAGAGCTCGCGACCCTCGGCCGCATTCACACATCCGAGGATGCCCGCGCCGCCGTCAAGGCCGCCCGCACCGCAGGCTTCCAGAATATCAGCATTGATATCATGTTCGGCCTGCCGGGACAGAGCGAGGAAAGCCTTGGCCGGACGCTTTCAGAGGCCATCGCCCTGGAGCCGGAGCATATCTCCTTCTACGGCCTGAAAATCGAGGAAGGCACCCCCTTCCACGAAATGCGTGATAAGCTCGATCTGCCCGATGAGGATCTGTACGCAAAGCTCTACCTTCTCGGCGCAGAAAAGCTTACTTCGGCCGGCTATTCCCACTACGAGATTTCCAATTTTGCAAAGCCGGGGCTGGAGTCCCGCCACAACCTGCGCTACTGGAAGCTCAACGAGTACATCGGCTTTGGCCCCGCCGCCCATTCCTACCTGAACAACACTCGCTACGGCATCACCCGGGATCTCAATGGCTATATCTCCGCCGTCACGGCAGGACAGCTGCCGGAGAGAAGCGAGAGCGAGCCCGTGGAGCCGGAGGCACAGCTGCGGGAATATATCATGATGAGCCTGCGGCTCTCCACCGGCATCAACCGCATGGTCTACGAGGCCCGGTTCGGACGCTCTTTCGAGAAGCCGGAGGAATTCTTCCGGCGCATCTCCCGCGGCGGGCTTTGCGTGCCCACGGACAACGGCTGGCGGCTGACGGCCAAGGGCTTCCTCATCTCAAATACCATCATCGTCAAGCTTCTGCAATATCTGGATGAATAAATCGCAGCGGAGAAACCGAAATATCGGCTTCTCCGCTGCTTTTTCTATTTCAGTTGTTTTGTAGGCGTCATTTCGATGAAATCATCGGCCATACGGTAGAGCATATAGGCATCCCCCGCCGTATCCGAGAACTTCATCTGGTATTCTGTCGGATTTCCGTCGGAAAGAAGACGGCGCTCGCCGTCCGTGAGGCCGAACTCTGCGAGATAATCATCAAACATGCGCTCCGCCGCATACGCACATCCCGCAAGGCTTTCCCCATTGGTCATCGGCAGCATATTTCGCATATATACCCGAAGGATTTTCATATCCATCGTAAGCAGGAACTTATATTCCCAGCCATCCGTATCCACTGCCTGTACGGAAAAGAGTGTAGAGGATGTCCGGTCACCGTGGTACAAAAGCGTTGTTAATACGGCGGAAGACAACTCCGGCTCGGTCTTCTCAAGGGCCAGCAGCGTGCGGGTGTTACGAACGAACTGATAGGCAAACACCTTTGCATATTCCGTTGATTTCTGATTATTGAGTGTTACATGCTCCCCGAGAGTGATATTCACCATCTCCGTTCCGGTAAGCTGGCTAGTATAACCGCCGTAGTCCTCCGTCAGCCAGGCATTATGGGTTAAGGCATCATAGGCACGCAGGGTGATGCCGGGAATGAAAAACGCAATTAGTATTGCCGCTGCCGCACCGGCAAGGGCGATCACAGGTGGTTTTCGCATCATTCCTCTCCCCCTTTCGTGGGAAATTCAAAAGATACACGGGTTCCGCCGCCGGGCTTGGAGAAAAAGCTCAGCCTGCCGCCGTGTAGCTGGGCAATCAGAGCCGCAATGCTCAGTCCCAGGCCGGCGCCACCATTTGCCCGGGATCTGGATTTATCCACGCGGTAAAATACCTCCGTAAGGTGGGCAATGGCCTCCTCGGGTATGCCTTCGCCCTCATCGGATACGGAGATCGTGCAGATCTCACCGTCCGATTTTGCGGTGATGCGCACGCAGCTATCCGCCTTAGAGGCTTTTCTTGCGTTGTCTGCAAGGTTGATGACGAGGGACTTCACAAGATCCGGCTCAAATTCCGCCTCGCCCTCCCCTTCGCAGCAAAGGGTAATGCCGCAAGCTACCATCACCGGGGCAAGGGCGGTCTCCACCGTCTGCAAAAAGAAGGCAAGATCCACGCGTTCAACCCGGATCTCCTCGCTGCGCAGCACCAACAACTCCAAAAGACGGGTGGAAAGGGACTGCAGGCGTTTGCACCGCTGTTGATGAAGCCCAGAGCGGTCTCCGCATCGCCCTCCGGCAGATCGCCCGCACGGAGAAGCTCCGCATAGCCGATGATGGAGGTCATGGGAGTTCGCATCTCATGGGCAAAGCTCGCCGTAAAGCGCTCCTGTCGCGCCACCGCATCCTCCAGGTCATGGATCTGTCCCTCCAGACGGTCGGCCATGGCATTGAAATCCTCCGCCAGATCGCCGACCTCATCGCCGCTCATCCGCTGCGCTCGGCAGGAGAGTTCTCCTGCGTTGATGCGCCGGGATGCCTCGGAAAGGGAAACCAGCGGGCGGGCAAGTACATGGCCGAGAAGAAGAGAAACGGCAACGCCAAGAATCAAAATCACACAGAATACCAGCCGGTAAATGGCAAGCATCTCCTCTCTTGCCGTATACGGCGCAGAAATATCATAGAGGATGCTCATCCTGTAGGTCGTCGTATGGGTTACGATATTCGAGGAAATCTGCATGTAGACAGTTTCGTCATCCGAAGAAAATATCTCCACAGCCCGAAGGTCATGATAGGTGGGAATCGCACGGAATGGGTAACTTCCCGCGGATTCATAGATGAGATAATCTCCGATCTCAACCTGAACCGCAGCATAATTTCGATTTTCACCCGACTCAAGGAGGGAGAAAAAGGCCTCGATTTCTGGAATTTGAAGATTTTGCGGGTTTTTCGAAACGGACACCAATGTATGGGCTAAAAAGCTGTAGTTTTCATCTGCAATCCGGCGCTGCTCCTCCAGCGCCGTTCGGAAGGAAATGGAAATGATGAGCGTTGCGCCAAGAGAAAAAGTAAAGGCCAAAAGAACCGAAACGCAAAGGGCAATTTTCAAGCGAAACCGCAACGATCACACCTCCGATTCATTTTCCTGAGAAATGAGACGGTAACCCACCTTGCGCACGGAAACAAGGCAGTCCTCCCAGCCGCATTTGCGGCGCAAGCGCTGCACATGCAGATCCACAGTGCGGCTGTCCCCCATCCAGGAGGAGCCCCAGACCCGCTCGTAAATGGTTTCCCGCCAGATGGCCGCATTTCTGTTGCGCGCAAAGAGCAGCAGGCATTCGTATTCCTTATTGGTCAGGGGAATTTCCTTACCGTCCCGCCACACGGAGCGGGATCGCGTGTTGACCGTAAGCCCGGCCACTCGGAATTCTTCCGAAAGCTTGTTTCTTCGCCGGAGAACCGCCTCAACCCGCGCCAGAAGCTCCGAGGGATCAAAGGGCTTTGTAATATAGTCGTCAGCCCCAAGATGCAGTCCCCGTATGCGGTCGGAAACCTCCCCTTTTGCGGTGATGAAGATGACCGGAATATCCAACGGGAGGATAAATTCCATCAGCGCAAAGCCATCGATGCCGGGCAGCATAACATCCAGTAAAATAAGATCATATTTCTGCTCTGCCAGCATGTCCGCTGCCATCAGACCATCGTCGGAGATGCTGCATTCATATCCGGCACGGCGCAGAGTCATGGCGATAAGATCCGCAATGGGACGCTCATCCTCAACAATCAAAACATGGTTCATAAAACATACACCTCTTCCCTTTTACAGGAACAGTATACAACACAATTGCATCATAATTGCATCATTTTGCCAGGTCCGCACCCTCTTTTGAAAATTTTTTTCGAATTTCGCAAAAATTTACCCGGCGAATGCGGCCGGAATGGGACAAGGCCCGGGCGGCAATGTGGCCCGCGGCAGCTCCCGTCATGGCGCAGACCGGCATAACGCGGGCACTGGAGAGGGCCAGCTGATCTGCGGAAATGCAGCGGCCGGCCATGAGCAGGTTATCGGCATCCGCCGCCACAAGGCATTCCGCGGGGATCTGATATTTGGGCACATAGCGCTGCTCTTTGGGCAGGATGTAGGTTCTGCCGTCATCCCGCGGATCGTGACCGTCCAGCGGATAATCGCCGCAGGCAATGGCCGTCGCAAAGTTTTTGCCCTCTCGCAGCTCATCCACCGTCAGAATATGATCTCCCACAATTCGGACTCCCTCGCGGATGCCGATGATGGGAGACATACCGTCAAAATTCCAGTTTCTGTTCTCCACACGGCGATGATATTCCATCACAGCCATGGCGCGGCGGCGCGCCTCAATTTCCGCCGCAGTGAGAGATTCCGTATCGGTGGAATCAAAGCGCGGAACCTTCAGCTTAATGGCATAGCTTCCGGGGCCGTCCGGCCAGACGGTGGTCATGGGAAGATCCGCCTTTGTCTCATAGTGCTTCAGAGCCGGCAGGTTCGAAAGAAGCTGATCACTGCCTACCTCGCGCACAAAATACATCTCGGACATGGGAAGCTGCGCGCCGCCGGCATCTCCCTTCATCGTGCGGAAACCGGCAAAGCGGGCAACGCAGCCATCGCCGGTGCAATCGATAAAAACCTTTGCGGACAGGGCTTCCATGCCGGAGGCACCGGAAAGGATCGCATGGCGGACAATTCTTCCCTCGCAGAGGATATCGCAGAGCTTTGTGTGTAACAGAAGCTTCACCCCGGCCTCCAGCGCAATTTCCTGCAGGATGATGCCGAGATAATGATGGTTGAATACGCGCTCCTTGCCCTGCACATAGGGCGCAATCGCCCCGACGTCGTCAAGCCGTTTCAGCACCTCGTCAAAAAAGCGGCCGCGTCCCAGGGTATTGCCCGAGAAATTGGCAACGCCGCCGACGGTGGCATTGCCGCCAAGGGATCCGAATCGATCGGCAAGGATGACACTAGCCCCCTCCCAGGCGGCGCACACCGCCGCTGCAACGCCTGCCATGCCGCCGCCGATGACGCAAACATCGCAGCTGTAGCGCAGCGGGATCTCACGGGTAAAGTTGATCATTTCCATAGTCTCATCTCCTGTTGCACGATATAATAAGTATATCATGAATATATACGCCCCGCAAGGCAAAATTGCATTTGCAATTCAGGGTAAAATGCATTATAATAATGAGAAGAAAGTTACAGATGGAGGTCTTCCCATGAAGCCGAATATTTTATGGTTCTGCACCGACCAGCAGCGCACGGACTCCCTGGGCTGCTACGGCGCATCCTATATGCGCACGCCGAATATCGACCGTCTGGCCGCCAGCGGCGTCACCTTTGACAACTGCTACTGCCAGGCGCCCTCCTGCACCCCCAGCCGCTCCAGCTTTCTGACCGGTCGCTATGCATCCACCGTCCACTGCGAGCACAATGACGAGCTTATCATCCCCGCCAGCGAGCGCCTGCTCTCCCGCGTGCTTGCCGACAATGGCTATGTCTGCGGTCTTTCTGGCAAGCTGCATCTCGCTGCGGTGCATCCCAAATACTTCCCCAACGGCGAGCGCCGCATTGACGACGGCTTTGGCGTTTTTGACTGGGCACACGACCCCTACGACAAATGGCCCACCAGCCAGTATCAGCTCTGGCTTGCCGGCCAGGGAGTCAAGAATCAGCAGGAGCGCATTCCCGACATTCCCGGCGAGGTCTACTACGGTATGCCGGAGGAATATCACCACACCAAGTGGTGCGCCGACCGCGCCATCGAATTCATCCGCAAGAGCCATGATCATTCCATCCCCTTCTTCTTCTGCTGCGATGTCTTCGATCCTCATCCGCCCTTTGATCCTCCCCGCACCTGCTATGAGAGAATGCTTGCGCGCATTGACGAAATTCCCGACTGCCGCTATACCGAGGGTGAGCTGGAAAACAAGCCCCATTCCCAACTGGAAAAGCACCTCGCCAAGCGCTACGATTACTGCGCCATGACCGAGGAGCAGCGCAAGAAGGTCAAGGCCGCCTACTACGCCCAGGTGGAGAACATCGACACCCATGTCGGCCGCATTCTGGATGAGCTGGAAGCCCTCGGCGAGCGGGAAAATACCATCGTCATCTACTCCGCCGACCACGGCGAGATGCTTGGCGACCACGGCATGTTTACCAAGGGCTCCTTCTATTATGATGAGCTTACCCGCATTCCCCTCATCATCTCCTGGCCGGGTCATATGCCCGAGGGCAAGCGTTATGCCAGCCTTGCGGAGATGGTGGATATCTTCCCCACCATCTGCGAGATCCTCGGCATCGAGATCTCCTCCCGCGTGCAGGGCAAGTCCATGTGGAAATATCTCTCCGAAGGAGAGGAAATGCCCAAGGAATATGCCCTCTGCCAGTCCACCGGCCACGCCTCCATGCTGAGATGCGAGGATTGGAAGCTTGTCGTCTTCCACAAGGGAGACGAAGGCGAGCTCTACGACATGAAAAACGATCCCGGCGAGGTTCACAACCTCTATTACGACGAGAAATACACCGCAGTTAAGGCGCAAATGCTCTCCGCACTGCTGGAGCGCGAGCTCTCCCTGGTGGAGCCCAGCCCCAAATTCCACCCCGGCTATTGATTATAACCTATGCCGCCGTCCAACCCTCGGGCGGCGGCAAATTTTCGGAAAGGAGACGGATCATGCAGAGAATTCAAACCCGCCGCATCATCCGCACCGCCCTGACGGCGGCGCTGCTGTGCCTCATCTGCCCCATCTCCGTCCCCTTCGGTCCGGTGCCGGTCACCCTGGCAACCTTTGCCGTCTGCCTCGCCGCCGGCCTTCTCGGCCCCTGGCTCGGCGCCTGTGCCGTCGGTCTGTATCTTGCCCTCGGCGCCCTGGGACTGCCGGTCTTTTCCGGCTGGTCGGGCGGGATCTCGCGCCTTTTTGATATCACCGGCGGATTTCTTTTCGGCTATATTCCCCTGGTCATTGTATCGGGACTGGTGCTGCGCGCGCAAGCCCCGCGCATATGCATATATCTCGGTGTCATGGCCGCCATGCTTACCTGCCACCTCCCCGGTGCGCTGTGGTTTTGCTATGTAGGAGAAACAAGCCTTCCCGCCGCCTTCCTTACCGCCTCGCTTGCCTACCTCCTTCCGGATTTTATCAAGGCCATCGCCGCCGTACAGTGTGCAAAAATACTTGCAAAAAAACTGCCTGTATAGAATGGGTGATGTTCTTAGCAGAGATAACGCCTGACGCAAGGCATGGGCAAACTGTGTCTCCACTACGGATGAAAAAACGTTATGAAGTAAACAGATCATGAACCCCGACAGATTCTTTGGTTTCTGTCGGGGTTAGCTATAGCTGCCGCTTGTCAGAGAGAGAGATTCGTGTTATAATGAAAAAAAGGCGAATCGGAGGCATATATGTCGAAATTCAGCAAGCAGATCAAGCATACCATCGACCTGACGGTGCCTGAGCTTGAGGAGATCAACGAGGGACTTCATCCGCATATCGATTTTGCGCTGCTGCTTCTCCGGAATTTCTTTGTGGCAGCTGCGGCCATT
Source organism: Clostridia bacterium (assembly GCA_017533425.1). Taxonomy (GTDB): domain Bacteria; phylum Bacillota; class Clostridia; order Oscillospirales; family QAMX01; genus RGIG1911. Next base: position 13,009 of record JAFXIE010000135.1, read on the forward strand.
CTCTTTTTGGTCGAGATCTTTCTCCACGGCGGCCACACCACGCTGAAGGCTGTCGCCTATCTCTCGGGTGGGCTTGCCTATATCTTCGAGTGCCTCGGCGTCACCGACTGCTTTATGAAAAAGGTGCCCCATTCGGAAATGTTTATGGTGTACTGCTTCGGCCCCCTGTATGTTCTGATGGGGCTTGCCTATATTCTTTGGAAGTAAAAAGAAAAGAATCCCGTTTGCGAAAGCTTTGGGTTCCTAAGGACAGTTTTTACAATCAAGTAGCAGAAAGACAAACGGTTACAGCCAGAGGCTCCCTTGCGTAAAGGGAGGCTTTTTGTTTGCCTGCAAGTGCGCACTTACTCACCACTAATTGTAGTGGTGCAATTCAAATAATGCAACAAGCCTCCGACAAGGAATCATCCCTGTCGGAGGCTACCATCATTCTTTAATAAGATCAATCAATTTTTGATACCGTTTGTTTGCTTTTAATATTTCAAAGCGCTGATCCGTAAGCTTGTTTGATAAATTCTGATGTCTATCAATCCTCTTGTGGTACAATCCGTGAGGAATCGAATTCAAAAGCGGAGTTTTTGTCTCGGTGTTACTATCTATCGTCGCATAATCATTTAAATCGTAATTCACCATTTTTTCAAGATATGATAGAGCTTTATCAGGATCTCCGTCTTTTAGATAAATTTCTGCAAGAAGTGCGTATAGATCGCCATGCTCACGATGATGAATGGGCGGCAAAACCTCATTATCTTTAAAAATACACTGTATCAATTCAAGAGAGGTTTCCAAGACACTTGCTGCATCTTTATATTTTTCTTGCAACATATAGC
>JAFXIE010000136.1 GCA_017533425.1 Clostridia bacterium
CATCGACTGCTGGTTTGACTCCGGCGCCATGCCCTTTGCCCAGTGGCATTATCCCTTTGAAAACAAGGATAAGTTCGAGGAAAATTTCCCCGCGGACTTTATCTCCGAGGCGGTGGATCAGACCCGCGGCTGGTTCTATTCTCTGCTGGCCATCTCCACCCTGCTCTTTGACAAGGCTCCCTATAAGAATGTCATCGTTCTCGGTCTGGTGCAGGATGAAAACGGTCAGAAGATGTCCAAATCCAAGGGCAACGCCGTCGATCCCTTCGACGCCCTCAATACCTACGGTGCCGATGCCATCCGCTGGTATTTCTATGAGAACAGTGCCCCCTGGCTGCCCAACAAGTTCTACGGCGGCGCCGTCACCGAGGGTCAGAGAAAGTTCATGGGCACCCTTTGGAATACCTATGCCTTCTTTGTCCTCTATGCGAATATTGACGGCTTTGATGCGACGAAGTATACCCTGGAATATGACAAGCTTTCCGTCATGGATAAGTGGCTGCTCTCCCGTCTAAACAGCCTGATCAAGGAAGTTGACGAAAACCTTGCCGGCTATATGATCCCCGAAACGGCCCGCGCCCTGCAGGACTTTGTGGACGGCATGTCCAACTGGTATGTCCGCCGCAGCCGTGAGCGCTTCTGGGGCAAGGATATGACCCAGGATAAGATCAATGCCTATATGACCCTCTATACCGCCCTGGTGACGGTTGCGAAGCTTGCTGCGCCCATGGTTCCCTTTATGACGGAGTCGATCTACCGCAACCTGGTGTGCTCCATCGATGCGGAGGCACCCGAGAGCATCCATCTTTGCGACTTCCCCGTGGCAGAGGATACCCTCATCGACGCGGAGCTGGAGGCCAATATGGAACGCCTGCTGCGCATCGTTTCCCTGGGTCGCGCTGCCCGCAATGAGGGCGCCGTCAAGACCCGTCAGCCTCTTTCCGAGATGTTCATCAACCGGGAAGCCGAGCTGCCGGCCTTCTATACCGATATTATCCGCGAGGAAATGAATGTCAAGGCCGTCACCTGGGCGGAGGATATGAGCGGATTCCTCTCCTATGCCTTCAAGCCCCAGATGAAGACCCTCGGCCCGCGCTACGGCAAGCGTCTCGGCGAAATCCGCGAGAAGCTCGCGGCGCTGGACGGCTCTGCTGCCATGCAGGAGCTCACTGCGACGGGCGAGCTGAAGCTCGATCTCGGCGATGTGGTCATTTCCCTGGCGGAAGCCGATCTGCTCATCGAGAAGAGCCGCGCAGAGGGCTATGCCTCCGCCACCGATGCAGATCTGAAGGTCGCAGTCTGCACCGTGCTGACTCCCGAACTGGTGGACGAGGGCAATGTCCGCGAAATTATCAGCAAGGTTCAGACCATGCGAAAGGACGCCGGCTTCAATGTCACCGATCATATCCGCCTCAGCATTGCGGGAAGCGATGAGCTCTATCGCGTCATCCGTGCCAATGAAGCGGAGATCTGCGGCCAGGTGCTGGCGGACGAACTGGTGCTCGAAAAAGCCGAAGGCTTCGTCAAGAACTGGAACATCAATGGCATGAAGGCCGATATCGGCGTGGAAAAGAAGTAAAATCATCGTCAAAACGAGGGCGGAAGCAGGGGCTTTCGCCCTCGTTTTTGTGCGCTTTTCACAGATAACAACAAAAAAGAAAAAAACATGAAAAAAAGTAAAAAAAGGTGTTGACAAACAGGGAAGGGAAGTGGTATACTATTCAGGCACCGCGCGAGAGACCCGGCGGGCCGGAAGGTTGGCAGAGTCGAAAAGAGCGGACGGTACCTTGTAAATTAAACAACGAAGAC
>JAFXIE010000014.1 GCA_017533425.1 Clostridia bacterium
ACCCCTCCTATAACATATATTATAACATATTTTTTGTTATTTGAATGACATAAAATATGTTTATAAAGGAGGCGATGCTCCGATGGAAGACGCAAAGCTGCTACTGACGCCCAAGCGCCCCAAGGGCGAGGACGGTTACCGCACCTTCTCCATCCGCATTAAGGAGGAAACCGTACGGCGGCTGGATGAAATCTCCGCCAGCACCGGCCGCAGCCGCAATGAGCTCATCGGTATTTTTCTTAACTATGCTGCGGATCATTGCAAAATATCCGAATAGACCGCACCGGTGCATAAAAAAAGACGATGTGTCCCCTTCGGGCACATCGTCTTTTGGCATTTTTCGATTGCTTTGGCGGCTTACATCTTGCCGGAGGCGGCACGGATCTGCTGATGGATCTTCTTCATCTCCGCGAGGCTGCCGCTCATGGCTTCCATGGACTTCTGCAGGGTGCTGTCCAGATATTCGCCGGTGGTCTTGCGCAGGTCGGCGGCGCGGGCTTCGGCCTTGCCGATCATCTCGCGGGATTTGTTCTGCGCATCGGTGAGGACGGCGGCCGCCTGGTTGTTGGCATCGGTGAGGATGTCCTTGGCCTTGCGGTTTGCCTCAACGGTGATGTTATTTGCATCCACAAGCTCCATGGCCTTGTTCTGGGCGGACTTGATGATGTTCTCCGCCTCCGCCTTGGCGGAATCGAGGATATCCATGCGGGAATCGAGAACGGAGCTTGCGGCCTTGAGCTCATCGGGCAGGCTGACGCGGATATCCTCCAGGATATCGAGAACGCGCTCGCGCTCCACCAGGCACTTACCGCCGGAAAGGGGCACGGTCATGGCCTCCTGCACGAGGTCGCCGAGCATGGCAAGCAGCTGCTCCATATTGCGCAGCTCTTTATGATTCATGTTGGAATTTTCCATTGTTAATGGCCTCCTGTTTTTGGTTTGGGATGGCTATGCTCTATTATTTTACTTCATTTTGAGCCGTTCTGCAATATCCTTTTCGATAATTTTCGGCACCATATAGGATATTTCGCCTCCGTAGCGGGCAATTTCCTTGACAACGCTGGAGGAAAGGAACTGGAACTCACCCCGCGCAGGCAGAAAAACCGTCTCGAGGTTGGGATTCAGCCGGCGGTTTGCCAGAGCCATCTGAAATTCGTATTCATAATCGGACACGGCGCGCAGCCCCTTGACCACGGTGCAGGCATGGCGCTCGCGGGCATATTCCGCCAGCAGTCCCGTGTGGCTGTCCACCTCCACCTTGGGAATTCCCTCGGTGACGCGGCGCAGCATCTCCACGCGCTCATCGATGGTAAAGGCGGCCTGCTTGGACTTATTGACCATGACCACCACCACCAGCTTGTCAAAGAGCTTGGCGGCGCGCTTGATGATATCAAAATGGCCGTTGGTAACCGGATCGAAGCTGCCGGGATAGATGGCAATTTTCATACTCTGCTCCTTACTCCGCCGCCCGCTCGTAAACGGCAATGCGGGTACGGCCGTAATTGTAGCACTTGCGCAGGCTGAGGCTGCCCACCGCGTCGGGAATGCGATCCTCGCCCTCGCTCTCACAGACAATTATACCACCGGGAACGAGAATGTCAACCGCGTCGATGATCCGCAGGGCGGCATCGATCTGCACGGGTGCGGAGGCATAGGGCGGATCCATAAAGACAAGGCCGAAGCTTTTGGGGGCACAGCCCTTGAGGAAGGCCTTATAATCGGCCACCACCACCCGGCCGCGATCGGCCAGACGGCACTTTTCCAGGTTCTTGCGCACGATTTCCGCCGAGCTGCGGCTGTTATCCACAAAAACGGCGCCGGCGGCTCCCCGGGATAGGGCCTCAATGCCCAGCTGGCCGGAGCCCGCAAAGAGATCCAGCACCTCGCGTCCCTCAATATCAAACTGAATGGCGCTGAAAAGCGCCCCCTTGACCTTTCCTGCCGTGGGGCGGACATCCATGCCCTCCGGAGAGATGAGCTGGATGCCGCGGGCAATGCCCGTAACTACGCGCATAATCTATTCATCCTTTCCTTTGAATCGGTCGGCAATGGCTGCCGCCACCGCCGGGGGAACGATCTCTGCCAGCTGCGCCGCCGAGGCGGCCTTTATGGCGCGCAGGCTGCCGAATTTTTTCAGAAGCGCCGCCTTTCGGGCGGGTCCGATGCCGGGGATCTCATCCAGCACGCTCTTTTTCAGGCGGTCATCTCGCACCTTGCGGTGGAAGGTGACGGCATAGCGGTGCACCTCCTCCTGCAGGCTGCCCACCAGGGCGAAAAGCCCCGGCGAGCCCATCAGGGAGTATTCTCTCCCCTCCGCGTCACAGAGGGCGCGGGTGCGGTGGTGATCGTCCTTCTTCATGCCGAAAACGGGGATGTCCTCTCCCGCTTCCCGCACGCGGCGGAGGGCTTCCGCCGTCTGGGTTTCGCCGCCGTCGATGAGAATAAGATCGGGGCGGCTGGCAAAGCCGGGGGTACCGGCCTTATATTCCGCCATGCGGCGGGAGATGGTCTCCCCCATGGCGCGGACATCGTCCTGTCCGGCGGCGCGGATGCGGAATTTCCGATACTGGCTTTTGGCCGGACGGCCTCCCTCCAGCACCACCATGCCGGCCACGATGCCCACATCGCCGGTGTTGGAAATATCGTAGGCCTCGATGCGCCCCGGCGGCGCCGAAAGCCCCACCAGAGTGCCAAGGGCGGCCAGCGCCTTGCCGCTTTTGCGGGCGGCAGAGGTGCGGCGGGAGATCTCATCGGCGGCATTTTCGCAGGCCATGACGGCCAGCGCCCGGCGGCGCCCCCGTTCGGGCACGGACAGCTCCACATGGCGTCCGGCCAGGCCGGAGAGATGCTCTTCGAGCACCTCCGAATCCTCCGGCAGGGCGGAGCAGAGCACCTGCGCCGGCGGCGTATGCGCCTCATGGTAGAAGCGGGCAATAAATTCGCCGGCAAGCTCCCCTGCCTCCTCTCCGAAGGCGGCGGGAACGGAAAAGAACTCCTTATCGGCCAGCGTTCCGCCCACATAGTGCAGCACGGCGATGCCGCTGCCCTCCGGGGCGGCATGCACACCGATGACATCGGTGTTTGCACCGCTTCCGACGATTTTCTGCTTTTCCTCCAGCTTCCGGATGGCAAAGATCCGGTCGCGGAGGTTGGCCGCCCGCTCAAACTGCATATCCTCGGCGGCGGCCAGCATATCGGCCTCCAGCTGCGCCAGCAGCTCCCGGGTTTTTCCCTGCAGCAGCTGCTCCGCCTGGGCAATGCGGGCGCGGTATTCCTCTGCGGAGATTTTCCCGGCGCAGGGGGCATCGCACCGGCCGATCTGGGCGCGGATGCAGGGGCGGCCTTTGCCTACATCCCGGGGAAACTGCCGGCTGCAGGCAGGCAGCCGCAGCGCCTCGCCGATGGTATCCACCGCAAAATTTGCCGAGCCGCGGCCGCCGTAGGGGCCGTAATAGCGGGCGCCGTCCTTTTCCCGGCGGCCGACCACCGTAATGCGCGGATAGGCCTCGCGGGGATCGATGCGCAGAAAGGGATAGCCCTTGTCGTCCTTCAGAAGGATATTATACTTCGGCTGATACTGTTTGATGAGGCTGTTTTCCAGCACCAGGGCTTCCAGCTCGGTATCTGTGAGAATCACCTCGAAATCCGCCGCATTTTTGACCATATTGGCCACCTTGCGGGGATGGTCAGTTCGGGAAAAATACTGGCTGACGCGGTTTTTCAGCTTCTTTGCCTTACCGACGTAGATGACCTTTCCCTCCCGGTCGCGCATGATATACACGCCGGGGGTCAGGGGCAGAGCCATGGCTTTTTCGCGGCGCGGATCGGTCATCTTCAGCTGCCCCCTTTCCCAAAAGAAGTCAAAAAGGAATATGCTGCTTCCGGGGTCGGAGGCGGCATATTCCTTTCCCTAATCGATACGGAACAATAACGGCCGGAAGCTCAGTTCAGGCCATTCTCCAGCAGATCGCACAGGCCGTCCACAGCCTCCTGCTCATCTGCGCCGTCGGCAGAGATCTCCACCGTGTAGCCATTGGTGATCCCCAGGGAGAGGACGCCGAGAAGGCTCTTTGCATTGACCTTGCGCTCATCGCGGCCAATCCAGATGGAGCACTTGTACTCATTGGCCTTCTGGATGAAGAAGGTTGCGGGTCTTGCGTGCAGGCCGACCTCATTATTCACTGTTGCGTTCTTAGATACCATGGAACAATTCCACCTTTTCAGCATAATTAAAGCAATACCAAAACATCATAACTAATTTTAACCGATTTTGCGGAAAAAGTCAACATTCCATTGTTGTATAGCCCTACAAATTCTCGAACTTTTCCCGCCATGCCTTCCGTGGAAGATGCTACAGTTCCACCACGGTGACGCCGGTATCGCCTTCTCCCCACACGCCGCCGCGGAAGGTTTTGACCAGGCGGCTGTGCTGCAGCGCCTTGCGCACCGCTTCCCGCAGCGCGCCGGTGCCCTTTCCGTGGATGACGGTGACCTGATGCAGGCCGGCGCGGGAAACGCAGTCCAGATAGTCCTCCAGCTCCATGAGCGCCTCATCCACCATCATACCCCGGAGATCCAGCTCCGTGGAGACGCGGGATTTTGCCGAGCCGACGACGCCGGAGATGGATATGCCGGAGGCCTTCTCCCGGGCGGCCTTGCCCTTGGCCAGGCGCAGCTCGCTCTGATCGACGGTGACCTTCATAATGCCCGCAGTGACGCTGATGCGCCCATCCGGGGCGACGGCGGTGACCGTTCCGGTGACGCCGTGGCGCACCAGCTCCACCACCTCGCCCACCTTGGGCGGTTTGCCCTTGGGAAAATCGGTCTGCACCGGCTCCCGCTTCTGATCGGGTCGCTTTTCCAGCTCGCGGATGCTGTGCTTTGCCCGGGAACGGGCTTCCATCAGCTGCGCATCAAAGCCGGATTTCTGCATTTCCCGCCGCAGCTCTTCAATTTCTGCCAGCACCGCCGCAGCGCGCTGCTTTGCATCCGCCAGGATCCTTTCGGCATCCCGGGCGGCCTCCGCCCGGAGGGATTCCCGCACCTTGCGGGCGGTTTCCGCCTCGGCGGCCATTTTTTCGTTTCGTCCGGCCAGCTCGCGGTTGTGGGCTTCCGCCGCCTCCCGCTGCTTCTGCAGGTCGTGGCGCTCGCGGATGAGCCCCTCCACCACCTCCTCGAAATACTTATTCTCGGAGGAAACGTGGGTGCCGGCATGCTCAATAATGTCCGCCGGCAGCCCCAGGCGGGAGGCAATGGCAAAGGCATTGGACTTGCCCGGCACGCCGATGAGCAGGCGATAGGTGGGGCGCAGGGTCTCCACATCAAATTCGCAGGCGGCGTTGATGACCCCTTCCGCCCGCAGGGCAAACATCTTCAGCTCCGCATAGTGGGTGGTGGCCGCCACCTTCGCCCCTGCCTTGCGGGCAGCCTCGATGATGGCGATGGCCAGGGCTGCGCCCTCGGCGGGATCGGTTCCGGCGCCCAGCTCATCGAAGAGAACCAGAGATCCCGAAAGGGAGCTCTGCAGAATATCGATGATATTGCGCATATGGGAGGAGAAGGTGGACAGCGACTGCTCGATGGACTGCTCATCGCCGATATCGGCACAGATGGCGGTATAGAAGCCCACCTCGGAATCCTCCCGGGCGGGGATATACAGGCCGCAGGCGGCCATCAGGCAGAGCAGGCCGAGGGTTTTCAGGCTGACGGTTTTGCCGCCGGTGTTGGGGCCGGTGACGATGAGGGTGTCGTATTCCTCGGTGCCCACGGAAATATCCACCGGCACCACGGTATCGGGATTGAGCAGGGGGTGCCGGGCATGGATGAGGTTGGTTTTGCCCCCGGCAGAGAGGCGGGGACGCTCGCCGCGGATGCGCTCGGCATATTTTGCCCGGGCAAAGATGGCATCTAGCTCGGTCAGCAGGCGGTAATCCTCGTTGATGCTGTCGGCAAAGCCGGCTGCCTCGGCGGAAAGGGCGGCAATGATGCGCTCCTCCTCCCGGCGAGCCTTGCCCTCCAGCTCGGCAACTTTATTATTGGCCGCAACGACGCTCATGGGCTCCACAAAGAGGGTGGCGCCGGAGGCGGAGGTATCGTGGACGATGCCCGGCACATCCGCCTTGTGCTCGCTCTTGACCGGCACGCAGAAGCGGCCGCCCCGCTGGGTCACCAGACCTTCCTGCAGGTATTTTCCCGCGCTGACCACCAGGTGCTGCAGGATATCCCGCACCTTTTGCTCCTGGGCGCGGATCTGGCGGCGCAGATCGGCAAGCTCGGGGCTGGCACCGTCGGCCAGGTGATCCTCTCCGGCGATGGAGAGCTCGATTTTCTGCTCAAAATAGCGGTTTTGATAGAGACGGTTGAAGCGGGTATCCAGGCAGGTGCGCTCATCGTCCCTTCCTTCGGAATTGTAATCCGCCGTGGCGGCGGCAGAGCGCAGCAGCGCGGCAACACACAGCAGCTCCCGCAGGCTCATCACGCCGCCGAGGCAGGCGCGGGCAAGGCTCTCGCTGCAGTCGGAAATGCCCGCAAAGGCGGGGCTTCCCCGACGGACGGAGAGCTTCCAGGCGGCCTCCGTCTCATCCAGCAGACGCTTTGCATCCACAATATCCTCCGCAGGCTGCAGGCGGCGGCAGAGCGCCGCACCTCCGGCGGAGGAAGCATGAGAGGCCAGCCGCTCCAGCACCTTGGGCAGCTCCAGAACCTCCATGGATTTTCTTGCGATTTCGTTCACGGTTGTTTTCCTCTAAAATTCAGTGGCAGATTGCAGTTTATGATAGTATTCCAGCGTTTTGAAGCCCCGTCCGAGGCACTGGATGAGATAGTTTTCGCACACGCCTTGCAGGGACTGCAGCCCCTCCTCCCCCAGCCGGAAGGAAAAGATGCGCTTTGCATCGCAGGAGAGGATGTATTCCATGGCCTCCGCAGCGCCGCCCCGCAGCCGGTGAGATCCGCCCGTCGGCGGAAGATGCGTCCGGCAGAAGGCCTCCCCCTCCGAGGGTGAAAACCAAAGCTCCTCCTCCGCGCCGCAGGCAGCACAGCAGCCGCAGCCCGCCGGCGCATAGCCCGCAAGGGCCATCGCCCGCAGCTCGAAGGCCGGCTTGATGAGCCCCTCCGGCGCCGTCTGCTCCGAGATGGCGTAGAGGGTGTTGAGCCCGAGGCGCAGCAGCTCCGCCGTGCCGGAATCGGCATCGGAGAGCACATCCAGCACCTCGCAGACATAGGCGGCCAGAGCCATGCTTTCCACCCGCTCCCGCAGGGGAAAAAAAAGCTCCACCGGGGAGGCTTCATTGAGGGTATAGCGGGAGGCTCCCTTGAAGAGGGTCATCTCCGAGAAGGCAAAAAGCCCCGTCACCGCGCCGGTGCGGCTGCCCTTTCGCAGGGCGCCCCTGGCCTTGACGGTGATTTTTCCCTCCGTGGCGGAGAGCACACACAGCAGCTTGTCCGCCTCGCCGATGCGGGTCTCCCGCAGAACGAGGCCGGCAGTCTTGACAAGCATCTGTCAGAACCCGAAGCTTGCCAGGAGGTAATCGTTATTGCGCCAATCCTCCTTGACGCGCACCCAGATCTGCATAAAGACCGGGGCGCCTAAGAGCTCCTCCAGATTCTTGCGCGCACCGGCGCCGGCGGCCTTGAGGGTTTCGCCGTGGCTGCCGATGATGATGCCCTTGTGGGTGCGCTTCTCGCAGTAGACGGTGAGATCGACCTCGATGACGCCGTCCTCACGCTCCTCAAATCGCTCCGCCACCACGGCGATGCCGTGGGGAACCTCGCGGTCAAGATGGCGCAGGAACTGCTCCCGCAGGTACTCCGCCGCGAGGGTGCGCTCGCTCTGGTCGGTCATATCGTCATCCTCGTAGATATGCTCCGCCTCCGGCGCGCGGGCCTCCAGCATGGAAACCAGCTCATCCACACCGTCCCCCGTGCGGGCGGAGATGGGAATGATGGCCTCAAAATCGTAGAGCTCGCTGTAGGCGGCGATGGTGGGCAGCATGGCCGATTTCTGCACGGCATCCGCCTTGTTGATGACGCAGATGGCCGGCAGCCCCGCCTCCCGGAAGCGCTGGGCAAGGATCTTCTCCGGCGGTCCGGGCATTTTATCCGGCTCGCAGAGCAGCAGCGCCACATCCGCAGAGGCTGCGCTGTCCATGATGGTCTTGACCATGCGGTCGGCCAGCTTGGACTGCGCCTTGTGCAGACCTGGCGTATCCAAAAATACCAGCTGGGTCTCCTCCCGCGTGGTGACGCCGATAATGCGGCTGCGGGTGGTCTGGGGTTTTGGCGATACGATGGCCACCCGGCTGCCGACGATGCGGTTGAGCAGGGTGGATTTTCCTGTATTGGGTCGTCCGGCAATGAGAACGATACCGGTTTTTTCCATGATATTTTTACCGTCCTTATGTATTTTGGCTATGCATCGCGGGTGAGCCCCGCCGCCGTGAGCGCCTGCCGCTGCAGGGTCTCCATCTCGCGGCGCTCATCCTCCTCCATGTGGTCATAGCCCAGAAAATGCAGCACGGAATGGGCCGCAAGAAAGGCAAATTCCCGCCGGGTGCTGTGGCCGTATTCCGCCGCCTGCTCCCGGGCACGGGAGGTGCAGATGAGCATATCGCCAAGATAGATGCGCCCCCGCTCCATATCCGCCGCGCAGGCAATCTCCGCCGGGTTTTCCCCGGGCGCGATATCCAGCATGGGGTAGGAAAGCACATCCGTCACCGCATCGATGCTGCGGGTTTCCGCGTTGGCGGCGCGGATCTCCTCCGCCCCGCAGAGGGTGATGGAAAGGGAAAAGGGCACGCCGGGAAAGAGGTGCCGCAGCACCGCAAGGCAGCCGGCTCTGGCCGCCCGGGCTTCCCGCAGGGTTGCCGCCGCATCCCGGCGGCGGTAAATGCGTATTTTGGATGATTTCACTGGCGCTTCTCCTGGTTTTCCGCAGGCTTATGCCGGTTTTTGTCATTTTCCTCATAGGCGCGGATGATGCGCTGCACCAGCTCGTGGCGCACCACGTCCTTATCGGAGAGGTGGCAGACGGCGATATCCTCCACATCCCTCAGGATGCGCACGGCGTGCTTGAGGCCGCACTGGGTGCCCGCCGGCAGGTCGATCTGCGTGACATCGCCCGTCACCACCGCCCGGGAATTGAAGCCTAAGCGGGTGAGGAACATTTTCATCTGCTCCCGGGTGGTATTCTGCGCCTCATCGAGGATGATAAAGGAATCATCCAGCGTGCGGCCGCGCATATAGGCCAGGGGTGCCACCTCGATATTGCCGCGCTCCATGTATTTCTGATAGTTTTCCGCCCCGAGCATATCAAAGAGGGCGTCGTAGAGGGGGCGCAGGAAGGGATCCACCTTGTTCTGCAGATCGCCGGGCAGGAAGCCCAGCTTCTCTCCCGCCTCCACCGCCGGGCGGGTGAGGATGATGCGGTTGACCTGCTTTTCCCGGAAGGCGGCCACCGCCGCCGCCACGGCAAGATAGGTTTTGCCGGTGCCCGCAGGGCCGATGGCAAAGGTCACCGTGTGGGAGCGCATTTTGTCGATGTAGTGATTCTGGCCGATGGTCTTTCCCTTGACGGGCTTTCCCTTGGCCGTGATGCAGAGCACATCGGAGGCGATGCGGGGGATCATATCCTCCCGGCCTTCCCGCACCACGGAGATGATATATTTGACATTCTGCGGGGTGATGGGCTCGCCGCGGCCGGCAAGGCTCAAAAGCCCGTTCATGACCTTCACGGCGGTGGCCACCCGCTCCGGCTCGCCGGCAATGCGAAGCTCGGTCTCCCGCATAAAGACGGTGACCCCCAGCTCCTTTTCCACAATTTTCACATTTTCGTCGAAGCTGCCGAAGACATTCATCACCAGCTCCAGCCGGTCAACGCTGACGATCTGTTCCAATCCCGTTATCCATCCTTTGATGCATAATATTTGATATAATCCGGCGCAGGGACACCAAGGTCGCCCTCCGCCTCAAAGGTGCAGGAAAGCACCGCCGCATCCCCTTCCTCGCTGTAGGCAAAGCGCTCGGCGAGAACTTCGCCGTATTCCCGCCCGATCCGCCGCTGCAGCGCCGTCCGGAGCAAGGCCTCCGCCTCTTCGGAGGACAGGCGGCGCTCCCGCGTATTTCGCGCAAGGCAGGTCTCCGTAACGCAGGCGAGGGAAAGAGAAATCTCTGTCTTATTTATTATTGTATCATATTTCCCTGCGGGAATTCTACTCCACGGCCAAATTTTTTGCGCATTTTTGCCGAAAAACAAGCGGATTTTTCGGCAAAGCACCTCTCCGCCGCCCATTTCCCGCACCTGCAGGTCGGTGGAGGCCCGCAAAGTGGCCCAGCTGCGGGCCTTGCACCAGGCAGCCGCCTGCACCGGGCGGCGCTCTCCCGCCGCATTCTCCTCATAGCCCCAGACGAGAATGTCCCCCGCCCGCACGGTGTCTCCCGGCTTGACCGCCGGGGTTCCCGCCAGAGCCGCAAAGCCGGTGATCAGCCCATCCCGCTCGGCCACCAGGTCGGCTGCCTCCGCCTCCGGCGGTGCGCCGGGATCGGCACGGCGCAGGGAGATGACCGCCCGGCTGCCGCGGATGTTGGCTGCGATCCATTTGTATTCCGGCAGAAGAAGCAGCAGCTCATTCTGCGCCTGCTGGACATCAATGCCCTTTGCATAGGCGCCGGCATGGATACCCACCTGCCGCAGCGCCGCCGCCAGCTCCGCATTCCCCTCCCCGGGGATTTCCGGCCGGACATCCCAGATAAACAGAGAGGCCACGCACAGGCACGCCAGCCCCACCGGCAGCCCGAAGAGCAGCACCGGGCGCGCCTCCAGCCGGCTGCGCAGCACCGGAAAGCCCCGCCGCCGCAAAACCTCCGCCGCAAGCCCCGCATCGGCCAACCGGGGCGCCAGCCGTTCCCATTGGTTCATGCGCATGGACAGCCGCAGGGTCTCCGCATCCTCCCGGCGGACATCCCAGACCGCCGCCCCGCCCCGCGCCGCAAGATTGAGAAGGCGCTCCGGCCAGGCCGAGCGCACCCGCAGCTCCACATAGCCCGCAAGATAATTCCAAAGCTTTCTGATCATTTGCCCTCCTCCCGGCGATGCAGGCGGATCTCCTCCACCCGCCCGGAGGCGGCAAGGCTTTCCGGGCCGAGGGAGCAAAGGTGCAGGCCGCTGCCGAGGATCTCCACCTCCAGCTCCTTTCCGCCCACCACAATACGCTCCGGCGTATATTCCGTCACCCCGCGGTGGCGCAGGATGCGCACCTCCCGCCCGCCGGACAGCACCACCTCCGGCAAATCGGCAAATACCGTCACCGGCACATCCGCCGCCGCGGCGAGGGCGGAGGCCAGCCGATGCTTTTTCTCCCTGTGCATACGCAATAAAATCCCTCCAGACCTCTCAATTTTATGCGCCCTCCGGCGGATATTTGCAAACCCCGGCGAATAAACTTTCGAGAGAAGGGCAGGTGGCAGAAAAAATGAAAGGCTATCTTCTTCCGGCGGCGCTGCTTTGCGGATTGCTGCTGCTTCAACCCGCCGCCGCAGCTGCCGGGGCGACAGAGGGGCTTACGCTGGTCATCCGGGTGCTGCTTCCCTCTCTCTTTCCCTTTATGGTGCTCACCGATCTCATCTGCACCGCCGGAGGCAGCGGCCGTCTTCTCTCCTTTCTGCTCTCCTTTGCCGGAGGCTATCCCACCGGGGCGCGGGCGGTCTGCCGGCTGTATACGGCGGGGTGCATCTCCCGCCCGGAGGCGGAATGGCGGCTGGGCTTCTGCTCCAACTGCGGCATCTCCTTTCTTCTCGGCGCCCTTGGCGGCGGGCTTTTCGGCGATGTGCGGCTGGGGCTTCTGCTTCTTCTGATCGAGGCGGCGGCCGCCGCCTTTTCCGCGCTCCTTCTGCGCCCAAGGAGGCTCACCGCTGCCGCAGGATATACCCCGACAGCCGCCCCCTCCTTTCCCGCGGCGCTGCGCCGCGCCCTGACGGCCATGGCCACCGTGGGCGGAACGGTGGTTTTCATCTCCGCCCTGCTCGGCGCCCTGCGGGCGCTGCTGCCGCCCCTGCCGCCCACCGCTTCGGCGCTGCTCTCCGGGCTGTGCGAGCTCTCCCTCGGCACCGCCGCCGCGGCCGGTCTCCCCGGCGGCTTTGTGCTGTGCGCCGCCATTTCCGCCTTCGGCGGGCTGTGCGTGCACCTGCAGTGCCTGGATTTTATCACCTCCGCCGGGCTCTCCTGCGGGAAATATTTTGCCGGCAAGGGTCTGCAGGGGATCCTTTCCGCCCTTCTTGCATGGATTTTCAGCTTATGCTGGTAATTTTTAGAAAAATGCGGTAAAATAGAAAAAAAGCCGCAAAGGAGAAGCTCCATGCTTTTTGCCAAGGATATCCCCCCGCGCTGCATCTGGTGCCGCCACGGCGAGCCGATGGGGGACGGCCGCGTCATCTGCCGCTACAAAGGCCCCGTGGATGGGGAGGGAAAATGCCGCCGCTGGCAGTATGATGCCTATAAGCGCATCCCCCCGGCCAAAAAAGGCCCGCGAATGCCCTCTCTGCCCCTTTCTTTGGAGGAGGATGGGGACAAAAATTAAAAATTATGCCGTTTTTCTATTGACATTCGGCTAAAATACTGTATAATAGTTGGATGTATCCTTGCTCCTGCGACGGGCAGGAGCCGACCGCGGCATCAAAGCCGCCCAAAGACCATAAGGAGGTGCAAAGAAAAATGGCAGACATCACTGCGAACTTCGAAACTTTATTCGTCGTGAACGCGACTCTCTCCGAGGAGGAGATCGCCGGTGTCGTCGGTAAGTTCAAGTCTCTCATCGAGGCGAACGGTACCGTCGAGAGCGTTGACGAATGGGGCAAGCGGCGTATGGCATATCCCATCCAGGATATGAACGAGGGTTACTACGCTCTCATCACGTTCTCCGCTCCCACTGCGTTCCCCGCAGAGCTGCAGCGTCTTTTCAACATCAATGACGCTGTCATCCGTTCCATCATCATCCGCAAGTAAGAAACGAGAGGTTTTGCAATGCTTAACAAGGCTATTTTGATGGGCCGTCTTACCCGCGACCCGGAATTACGCCACACGCAGAACAACACGCCGGTCGTTTCCTTTACCCTCGCGGTTGACCGCGGCTACCGTTCCCGTTCGAACCAGGCCGGCGATCAGCCCACTGCCGACTTCATCGACATCGTTGCCTGGCAGGCCACGGCAGAATTTGTCTGCAAGTGGTTCCGCAAGGGTATGCAGGTGGCCGTTGCCGGCCGCATCCAGACCCGCAGATACCAGGACCGCGACGGCCGCGACCGCACCGCCGTGGAAGTGGTTGCCGATGAGGTTCATTTCGCCGACACCAAGCGTTCGGACGACTACCAGGGCGGCGCTCCCGCTGCTCCCCAGTATGCGCCCCGCCGCGAGGCTGCGCCGGCTCCCAGCGTAAACGATTTCACGGAAATCACCGGTGGCGCCGAGGACGAACTCCCGTTCTGATCCCCCGGCATCACCTTACCTAAAAAATTTCGGAAAAGGAGGAGACTTTTCAAATGGAAAACGCTCCCGAGAGAACTGCTCCCGCGGCTGCTGCCGCCGAGCGTCCCGAGCGCCCCGCCCGTCCCGAGAGACCCGCGAACGGTGCTCCCCGCAGACGTAAGAAGGTCTGCATCTTCTGCGTTGACAAGATCAACGAGATCGACTATAAGGATACTGCGCGTCTGCGCAAGATGATCTCTGAGCGCGGCAAGATCCTTCCCCGCCGCACCACCGGCACCTGCGCTATGCATCAGCGCCAGCTGACCACCGCCATCAAGCGCGCCCGTCACGTGGCCCTGCTGCCCTTCGTTGCCGACTAATCTTACCACCGCAAAGTCAAAAGCGGCAGGCCAA
The DNA here is from genome assembly GCA_017533425.1 of Clostridia bacterium. Lineage (GTDB taxonomy): Bacteria > Bacillota > Clostridia > Oscillospirales > QAMX01 > RGIG1911. The sequence goes on from JAFXIE010000014.1 coordinate 13,871, forward strand.
GCCTGCCGCTTTCTTTTTTCCTAAGGAGGGTTTTATCATGCATTTTACCTACAGAACCAGCCGTGTCTGCTCCCAGATGATCGATTTCGATCTGGAGGACGGCAAGCTCTACAACGTTGTCTTCACCGGCGGCTGCAACGGCAACCTCAAGGCCATTGCAAAGCTGCTGGAGGGCGCTGAGGCATCCTTTGCCATCGAGCGCCTGCGCGGCAACCGCTGCGGCCCGCGGGACACCTCCTGCGCCGACCAGCTGGCCCAGGCCTTGGAAAAGGCACTTTCCGAGGGCTGAGCCATGCACAATCCCAACAGAAATCTCTTCGTCGGCGACGAGGATGTCATCTACATTGAAAACGAACATATCCGCCTCGGGGTCAATCTAAGCCTCGGCGGCGCTGTGACCTATCTTGCTGAGCACGGACGGAAAAACCTCATCAACAGCTTCGACTGGGGTCGACAGGTGCAGATGTCCTTCTACAGCCACCCCGTTCCCTTCCAGCCCGAGGGGCATGAGCTCTCCGACCACTGGAAGGGCATCGGCTGGAACCCCATCCAGTCGGGCGACTTTTTCGGCAACCGCTCCCGCATCGTTGACCATACGCAGACAGAGGACGAGATCTACGTCAAGTGCATCCCCATGCACTGGCCGCTGGATAACTTCCCCGGCGAATGCACCTTCGAGGTGTGGTACCGGCTGTGCGGCACCCGGGTGGACGTCACGGCGCGGCTGAACAACGCCCGCCCCGACACCACCCAGTATCCCGCCCGCGCCACCGAGCTGCCCGCCGTCTACACCAACGGCGAATGGTACAAGCTGGTGTCCTACGTGGGCAACAAGCCCTTCACCGGCGATGCCCCCACCGAGCTCTGCACCAAGGAAAACGGCCTCGGCTGGCCCTGGATCGGCTACCGCGCCACCGAGTACTGGTCGGCGCTGGTGGACGATGCAAACTACGGCCTCGGCTGCTATAACGACGGCTCCACCCGCTATGTGGGCGGCTTTTTCGGCGAAAAGGGTGTCGGCGGCCCGAAGGATGCCCCCACGGGCTACTTCTGCCCCGAAATTCTCGAGGTTCTGGATCACAACATCGTCTACACCTACACCTACTCCCTCATCGTCGGCGAGCTTGCCCACATCCGCGAGGAGGCAAACGGCCTCTACCGGCAAAGCCCCCGCAATTTTGACCGCTACGAGTTTGCCGAGACCCGCGATCACTTCACCTATGTGAACATTCTCGACGACGGCTGGCCGGTGGGCGGCTGCCTGAACTTTGATTTTGGCGCCGGCAGCGCCCTGCGCTCTCCCTCCTTCTTCCGCAAGGCAGGCGACCTCACCCGCCTTGTCATCGATGCGGAGATTTCCGGCGGCGACATCCCCGTCATCGTCACCCTCTCCCTCTATGACAGCGTGGGTCATGCCCGCAGCTACGTCTATCCCACGCAGGAGATCTCCGGCTGCATCTGCGGCGACGGCGTGCGCAAAAACCATGTGCTCGATCTTTCCGCCCTCGCGGAGGACTGCATCGACTTCTCCGTCACCTTCCATGCCCCCGGTCACGCAAAGGTCTATTCCATCACGATGGAGTAACTGTTTCTACAGACACGCAATCGCCTCTTTGGTTTTCGCCAAGGAGGCGATTATTTTAGTTTCAACCGGTGTTAGAATTTTTCTCTCCAAACGGGTTATTGTTTTTCCGCGCAAATTGGCGGATAATACTATCGAAACAGACGTCGTTTCAATACCTTTGGAGGAAGTTACATTATGAAACTCGGAGAAAAAATCAAGTCCTTACGAAAAGAGAAAAACATATCGCAGGAAGTCTTTGCAAACTATCTTGGCATGTCCTTTCAAGCCGTTTCAAAATGGGAAACGGGAACCACGATGCCGGACGTGACCATGATACCTGCCATCGCATCCTTTTTCGGCGTTTCCACCGACGAGCTTTTTGACTTCAATCTGTTCGAGACCGAAAAGCAGGTAACGGAGATCTGCGACGAAGCCTTCCGCCACCGCAGCAGCGATCCCACAAAAGCGGAAGAAATTCTGCGCGGCGGCCTGCAGCGTTTCCCCGGAAACGACCGGCTCCTGAACAACCTTCTCTATACGCTGGATATGCAGTCGAGGGCAGATGAGGTTATCAACCTGTGCCGTGCCCTCATCGAATCCACCCGGGATGATGCTATAAAATACGATGCCTGCCGTATTCTGTCCGAATGTTATAAAGAAAGCGGTCAGACCGGGCAGATCCTGCCGACACTGGATAAGATCCCGGAGATCTATTTTACCAAGCTTGAGCTGATCGCCTCCCTTCTGGAGGGAGATGCCAGCTATGAGGCGGCACAAAAGCAGAAAGCTCTTTCCGC
>JAFXIE010000137.1 GCA_017533425.1 Clostridia bacterium
GGCACGATGACGAAATACTGCCAGACCTTGCCGGCGAGACCGGCATTGTCAAACTCCTCGCGGAGGATGGCATCCGCCTCGCGGAGGGCATGGAGCCGGTCGCGGGTGATGGCGCCGAGGCAGCGGACGCCGAGGCCGGGGCCGGGGAAGGGCTGGCGGTAGACCATGGCATGGGGCAGACCCAGCGCCTCGCCCACCACACGAACCTCGTCCTTGTAGAGCAGCTTCAGAGGCTCGACCAGCTCAAACTTCAGATCCTCCGGCAGGCCGCCGACGTTGTGATGGCTCTTGACGGCCTTCTTGCCCTCGGCCTGCTTGATGCTTTCGAGAATATCGGGATAAATAGTGCCCTGAGCGAGGAAATCCACATCCTCGAGCTTGCGAGCCTCATCGGCAAAGACATTGATAAACTCCGCACCGATGATCTTTCTCTTCTTTTCGGGATCGGCAACGCCGGCAAGGAGATCGAGGAAGCGGTCGGTGGCATCCACATAGATGAGGTTGGCATCCAGCCCGTCCTTAAAGAGACGGATGACGCTTTCGCTCTCATCCTTGCGCATGAGACCGTGGTTGACATGGACGCAGACCAGCTGGCGGCCGATGGCCTTGATGAGCAGGGCGGCGACAACGGATGAGTCCACGCCGCCGGAGAGAGCCAGCAGCACCTTGCGCTCGCCCACCTGGGCGCGGACGGCACGAACCTGTTCTTCAATAAAGGCATTGGCCAACTCGGGGGTAGTGATTCTGGCCATGGAATCAGGACGGAGATTGCTCATTTTTCATTTTCCTCCATAATTTTCGATCTGCCCGGCAAGCGGGAAAGCAAAAACGCCGCCTACGGGCAGCTGTTTCCGTTTGTTCATGTTTTACACGGCGCGGGTAACCTTATTGGAACGGAGGCACCGCGTGCACACATAGATATGGCGGGGAGAGCCATCAACAATCGCCTTGACGCGGCAGATGTTGGGCTTCCAGGGGCGGTTGGTTCTCCGATGAGAATGGGAGACCTTGATACCAAAGGTAACACCCTTTCCGCAAATATCGCACTTTGCCATATTCGCACCTCCTCAAATCGTACTATATCGCGCCTTTTCGGTGGCGCGAGACCATAACATTATAACAGATGAATACGGCAATTGCAAGTACCTTGGCAAAATTTTTTCACTTTTTTTCAAGATGCCCATCTTCCCCGCCCTTCCGGAGGTTTTTTTATCCATTTCCACCATATTCACCCCTTGCGCCCGCCGGAAAAAACCGATATAATCAAGGCAGAACACCAAGGAAGGATGTATATATGATGAAGCAAATTGACATCGGCACCTGCATCAAGGGTCGCAAGGCTCTGGAATGGATCCCCGTTATGACGGACATCGGTTACGAATGCGTAGCCATCAATTTCCACATGACCACCGACGGCATCGACATCAAGGAGCTGGCGCCGAAGGTGCTGGAAAAGCTCGGCGATTCCGGCGTGTACGTTGCCTCCATCGGTTATTACTGCAATCCTCTCCAGAACGAGGAGCAGCGCAAAACCCTGGAATATTTCATCGACTGCGCCCACGATTTCGGCACCGATATGGTCTCCACCTTCGCCGGCGCCATTGAGGGCGACAGCGTGCCCAACGCCATCCCCCGCTTCAAGGAGGTTTTCGGCGAGCTTTGCCGCCGGGCAGAGGATCGCGGCGTGCGCATCGCCATCGAAAACTGCCCCATGGACGGCACCTGGCGGAATGCCACCTGCAACATCGGCTTCAATCCCAAGGCCTGGGAGATGATGTTTGACGCCGTTCCCTCCGAGGCTCTGGGCCTTGAGTGGGAGCCCGGCCATCAGCAGATCCAGCTCATCGATCCCCTGCCCCAGCTGCGGGAATGGGCCCCGAAGATCATCCACCTGCACGGCAAGGATGCCTCCGTGGACGAGGCGGCCATCCGCCGCTACGGCATTCTCGGCGCGGCAAAGATCGCGCCCCAGCGCACCCCCGGCTTCGGCGATCTCAACTGGACGGACATCTTCTCCATCCTGCACGCCGCCGGCTATGAGGGCAACATCTGCGTGGAGGGCTATCACGATCCCATCTATCGCGGCGAATGGGAGACCACCGCGCAGATCCACGCCTGCAAGTATCTGAAATGGTGCCGCGGCGGCGATTTCGCCCCCAATCTGCTGGACTAAAGCCAAGGAGACAGAGCATTATGGAAGCCAAACGCATTTTCAACTGCCCGACAGAAACCCTTGCCGAGTTTGAAGAGGCTGCCAGACAGGCCGCCCGCCTGGGATATACTCACATGACCGTCTCTGACCTGCCCAAGAGCATCTGGCAGTGGAACCGGGACCGCTTTGATCCCTACCCCAACTGGGGCATGATGCACGCCGCCCTCTTCAAGGTCTATGTGCCGGAGAAGCTGCGGGGCTATCTGCCCGTTGATTATGCGGAAAAGAACCTTGCCATTCTCAAGGATCGCTGCGCCATCCTGCTGAAATACGGCCTGAAGGCCGCCTTCCACGGCTGTGAGCCCGCCTGGCTTCCCGAGGAGGTCTACCGCGACCATCCCGACTGGCGCGGCGGCCGCTGCGACCATCCCCGCCGGGCCCGCAAGGCCTATTTCAGCCCCTGCATCGACAACGAGGAGATCCTCGCCATGTACCGGGAGGCTGTGGCCGCCATCTGCCGCGTGGCTCCCATTGAGAATTTCACCTTTATGACCAACGACTCCGGCGGCGGCATCTGCTGGGGCATCTATCTCTATCCCGGCCAGAACGGCCCCGCCGCCTGTGCCCACATTTCCTTTAAGGATCGCATCACCAAGTTCCTCTCCACCCTGCAGGCCGGCGCCGCCGATGCCGGGCTTTCCGCCGATGTGGCCATCAACGGCCCTAAGCCCCTGGAGGCTGCCTCCGCCATCCCCTATCTGGCCGACGGCCAGTATATCAACGGCCAGGGTCGGGAATCCGCCACCAATTATATGGGCTGCGGCCTTAGCGATTATTTCTATTCCTGCAACTTCTTCCCCATCAAGGGCATGCAGCAGCCCGTTTCCTTTGCCCGGGGCTATGCAAACGTTGCCGCGAATCCGGAGCGCAACTGCACCGTAAGCCTTGAGCGCATCGACAACGACATCTGCCTTGCCATCATGGAGCTTGCGAAGGGCGGCGAGAGCGCCACCCCGGCAACCCTCTGGGCGCTGCTGGAAAAGGCCGCGCAGAAGGTGGCTCCCTATGCGCCGGAGGCTCTGCTGCGCGCCTGGGAGGCCATTGACCGCGCCGTCACCCAGATCGCCCATCTGGAGGCCGGCGGCCCCATCCTCATGCTGGGCTGCCTCAACCAGCGCTGGATCAACCGTCCCTTCGTTCCCTTCCCCATGGAGCTGACCGAGGAGGAAAAGAGCTGGTGGCGTCCCTTCATTTTCCAGGCAAACTCCGAGGAGACGGCCATGGATTTGATGGATCTGCAGTGCTATCCCCTGGTGCGCGGCCATTCGGGCAAATATATTGCTGTGCATCTCATCGAGGGCGCCATCCGGGATCTTTCCGCCGCCGAGGGCTGCTACCGCGCCGCCGCCGCGGCCGGAGACTGCGCCCGCTGGAGCCTGGAGGCCGACCGGCTGCACGCCTGCATCCTCCTGTGCCGCAACGCCGTCAACGCCTGCCGCTTCCAGGAGATCCTCGACCGGACGGATTATTCCCTCGGCCCCTGCGAGAACGATGTCTGGCACACCGCGCCGGATGAGCGCCTGCGGGATATGCAGGTCATCTTCCGCAACGAGCTGGACAACACCGAGGAGCTGGCAAAGCTCATTGAGGGACGCGAGAGCGACATCTTCTACATGGCCGAGAAGCCGGAGGATGAGGATATCTTCCTCTTTGGCCCCGACCTGGTCAGCCAGCTGCGCAAAAAGCAGAATGTGATGATGGATCACTATCTGGAGCTGCAGCGCCTCTGGGCAAGACACAACTAAAGCAAAAGAGACCGGGATGGCGCACCTGCGGTAAAGCAGGTGCGCCATCACTGCCGGCATATCACCGAAAAAGCGTTGCCCCTCGAAACTGCAAAAAAGGTGCAACACACGCTGCCTTGCAGGGCAAGGTGTGTAAAAAAGGAGTACGGACGAAAATCCGTACTCCTTTTGTTGTATTGCGGTTGGTTAAATCTGTTTTATGGCAGGCATCCCATTTCGGTCTTTTTTCCTATATCAGCTTTTTCACAAGCTCCGGGGGATATTCCGGCACGGCTCCGGGCTGGGTGACGACATAGTCGCTTAAAAGCACGCCGCGATCCTGGCATTCCGCGAGGCTGCGGCCTTTGAGAAGGTTTGCGCAGAAGGCTGCCGAGAAGCTGTCCCCCGCGCCCACGGCGGACACCAGCTTTGACTTTGGCTTGCGGGAGAGGATAAATTCCTCCGTCCGCGCATTATAGAGCATAGCACCGTCCTTATCCCGGGTGACGATCACCGTGTGGATATTGGGATATTCCCGCACCACGGCGCGGCAGAAGGAACGGGCATAATCCCCCCGGTCTTCCACCCGGATAAGCTCCAGATCGGCAAGGATATCATATTCCTCCCGGCTGACCTTCAGAATGGTGCATCCCGTCAGGCATCCCAGCAGAATATCCCGCGTAAAGAAGGGCGGCCGCAGGTTGATATCGCAGAAAACCTCCGAAAAGCGCAGGGAAACGAGGTTTGCCAGCGTCCGCCAGGAGGCCCGGCTGCGCTGGGCAAGGGTTCCGAAATAGAGCATGGATTCCGCCGGATCGGGCAGCCCCTCCGGCAGGGGAATGTGGTCATAGGCCACATCCGGCACCAGCCGGTAGATGGGTCTTCCCTCGGCATCCTGGCTGACCCGGCAGGAGCCGGTTTCCTCCGGCACCCGGGCCACAAACTCCGGAGAAAGTCCCAGGCTCCGCACCCGCTCCAAAGCCTCATCTCCCAGGGTATCGCGCCCCAGGGCGGAGACCAGCAGAGGATTTCCCCCCAGCTTTTTCAAATGGGCGGCAAAATTAAAGGGCGCGCCGCCGATATACTTTTCCGTTTCCCAGATATCCCATAGGATCTCGCCGAAAACAACAACGCTCATGCTCTTACCTCCCGGTCGGACAGGGTTGCCGCCGTCAGTTTTTCAATATACAGGCCTGCCGGGGCGGAAATTTCCAGCCGGCAAAGGCCGGGGTCGGCCACATGGGGAATACAGAGGGTGCCCTTGCCATCCCCCGTCCACACCTCTGTGGAGGTGCGGTCGCAGAGGATACGTATGGAAATCTCCTCCTCCGCAAAGAGGGGCAGGCGACAGCCGCCGCCGGAAAGCTCGCCGGCCTTTGCATCCACCCGCAGGCGCAGGCCGAAAAGCCGCAGCTCAAAGGTCTCTTCTCCCCGGGCGCGAAGGGAAATGCTCGCAGCTCCCGCCGGAAGCTCAATTTCCGCCTGCCGCATCTCCCCCGCCGGCAATTCCGTCACGGGGCGGCCGTCATAGACGGCAATGGGCTTGGCCGCAAGCCAGAGCTCGCCGCCGTACTCCGCCACAGAAAGCTCCACCGGCGCCGTCATGGCGCTCTGGAAGGGGGAATTGGGGATCTTTGCCCGATCCCAGGCCAGCCGCAGGATGCGGCCGTCAGGCACGGCGCTGAAGGTCTGCGCGGCATAGCTGCAGTTGCCCTCCCCCACATGGGAGCGCACCGGGCTTTGCGGCACAAAGCACTTTCCGTCAAAGCGGCCAAGAATATACTTGCCCGCCGCGCCGGAAAGCAGCCACAGCCGGCTTCCGTCGGGGGCGGCGATGGGATGAAAATCGGGGCATTCGCTGTCGCCGGGCAGATCGATCCGGCAGATCTCCTGCCAGGAGAGGAGATTCTCCGAGCCGTAGATGCCGTAGGTGCAGCCCTCCAGGTAGAGGGCCATCACATAGCCGCCCGTTTCGGCGCAGGCGCAGACCTTGGGGTCGCGATTCTCCCCGGCGATATGGGGCAGAACGGGATTTTTTTCGTATTTTGTGAAATGCAGCCCATCCCGGCTCCAGGCAAGGCACTGGGTATAGCGCTTTCCGGCGGAAAGCTCGGAGGTGCCGCCCGCCGCGGTATAAAAGAGCAGCAGCGCCGGATCCTCCCGGCTTCCGAGACCGCTGACATTTTCAAAGTCCACAAAGGCCGAGCCGGAGAACATCGTTCCCATCGCATCCGGGAAGAGGGCTTCGGGCAGATCCCGCCAGGTGAAAAGATCCTCCGAGACGGCATGGCCCCAGTGCATATTTCCCCAGCCGTTTCCCACGGGATTGTGCTGATAGAAGAGATGGTAGAGCCCCTTATAGTAAACAAGGCCGTTGGGGTCGTTGATCCAGCCGCTGGGGGCGGTGAAATGGGCCGCAGGACGGTAGCGCTCCGCCCCGGGCGGCAGGGGTGCCGGATGGTCGGAGAGGCGGAATTCGCAGGCAACCTCCGGCGCAAGGGAAAGCTCCGCCTCGCAGCCAAGGAAATCCCGCATGTCGTAGCTGTAGGTATATTCGCCGTCGGCAAGGATGCGCAGAGATAGATCCCGCCGCAGCTCTCCGCCGACGGAGATGCGCAGGCGCTTGTCCGCCGCCGTAGGGCTGACAGGCAGAAGAAGGTACCGCTTATCAATCCGAAGCCGCATAATCTTGCTCCTTTGCAGGCAATAATAGAGCCGGGTTTTACACATCTAATTATAATCAAGAGGCCGTCCGCCGTCAAGGGAGAAGATCCTTTAAAATTCTCTTCTATTTTTCCCGATTATTTTCGCAAAATCCTTTGACACAAAAAGCCGTAAGTGGTATAATTCAATATGTAAGATTATGCCTTTTCGGCCACCGGCGAAAACGCGCCGGAAAGCCCGACCACACAATACCTTGTGGAGGATATTAGCTTTGCCGTATAAATATATGATTCATGGGGGTGCCCGCCTCAAGGGTGCCATCAATGTGGGCGGCTGCAAAAACGCAGCGGTTGCCATCCTTCCCGCGGCCACCATGGTGCGCGGTGTTTGCCGCATTGAAAATGTTCCCCGCATCAGCGATATCTATGCCTGGCTGGATATTCTCACCCGCATGGGTGTTTCTGTTCGTTCCATCAACGAGACCACCGTGGAGATCGATTCCACCAGCCTGCGCAGCATCCCCGCCACCTTTGACGTTATGCGCGAAATGCGTGCTTCCTATTATCTCATCGGCGCTCTGCTCTCCCGCTTCGGCGAGGCGCAGGTCTCCATGCCCGGCGGCTGCGATTTCGGCGTCCGCCCCATCGACCAGCATATCAAGGGCTTCCGCAGCCTCGGCTCCGACATTGAGGTGCGCAACGGCATCATCCACGCAAAGGCGGAGCATCTGGCCGGCAACCATGTGTATATGGACGTGGTTTCCGTCGGCGCCACCATCAATGTTATGCTTGCCGCCACCCTGGCCGACGGTATGACCGTCATCGAAAACGCCGCCAAGGAGCCCCACATCGTCGATGTGGCCAACTTCCTCAACACCATGGGCGCCGATATCAAGGGCGCCGGCACCGATATGATCAAGATCCAGGGCGTCAAGGAGCTGCACGGCGGCACCTATTCCATCATTCCCGATCAGATCGAGGCCGGTACCTATATGGTGCTTGCCGCCGCCACCGAGAGCGATCTTCTGATCAACAATGTCATCCCCAAGCATCTGGAATGCATCACCGCAAAGCTCCGGGAAATCGGCGCCGATGTGGAAGAGCTGGATGAAGCTGTGCGCGTGCGCGGCAGCGGCCGTCCCGGCAAGGCCATGATCAAGACCATGCCCCATCCCGGCTTCCCCACCGATATGCAGCCCCAGATCGCCACTCTGCTTTCCATCGCAGAGGGAACCTCCATCGTCACCGAGGGCGTCTATGACAACCGTTTCCGCTATGTGGATGAGCTTCGCCGCATGGGCGCCCACATCCAGGTGGACGGCAAGGTCGCCGTCATCGAGGGTGTTGAGGGGCTGACCGGCGCCGCCGTTCGCGCCTGCGATCTGCGTGCCGGTGCCGCCCTGGTCATCGCCGGTCTTGCCGCCGCCGGCAAAACCGAGATCGAAGGCGTTTCCCACATCGAGCGCGGCTATGAGATGATGATCGAAAAGCTCTGCGCCGTCGGTGCAGACATTTCCGTTCACGAAATTGAAACACCCCCCGCCATCCGGGAAGCGCTGTAGGGGTAGCACAGCCTCCCGTATTCTTCACCTTTTTCGGCCGGGGTTTGCATCAAAAGCCCCGGCTGCTTCTTTTTTTGTAAGACGAGACATAACAGCACAGGACATTGAAAGGCACATAATCTATGCTGAAATACTTTTCCATCGCCAGCAGTTCCTCCGGCAACTGTCATTTCCTTTCCGACGGCGTGACCAACATCCTCATTGATGCCGGTGTTTCCGCCCGGAAGATCACCGCAGCCCTCGCCCAGAACGAGCTCAAGCTCGGCGACATTCTCTATGTTCTGGTGACCCACGGCCATCAGGATCATGTGCACAGCGCGGCTGCCCTCTATGAAAAATACGGCGTGAAGGTCATCACCAACAAGCCCACCGCCGCCGAGCTCATGAGCCATCTGCCAAGGAAGGCCATCAAGGGCGTTTACACCCCCGGTGCCGCCTTCTCCATCGGCAACATCCGCGTTTCCACCTTCCCCCTCTCCCACGATGCCGCCTGCTGCAACGGCTTCCGCTTCACCGGCCGCACGGGCGAAAGCATGGCCTTTGCCACCGACCTCGGCTTTGCGGATTCCGATGTGCTCACCGCCCTTTCCGGGGCCGGTCTTGTGGTTCTTGAGTCGAATTATGACGAGGAAATGCTGAAATCCGGTTCCTATCCCCAGGTGCTCAAGCGGCGCATCTGCTCCACCACGGGTCACCTGTGCAATGCCGACTGTGCAAATCTCCTGCCCCAGCTTGCCGCCCGCGGCACCCGTTATTTTGCCCTCGCCCATCTGAGCGATCACAACAACACCCCGGAGCTTGCCCTACGCACCGCTGAGACTGCCCTTGCCGGCACCGATTGCAGCGTCAAGACCCTGCCCAAGGATGGCGCAGGCCCCGTTTACATCCTGGAAAAGGGCGAAATATGGTCCGCGTAAAGCTTCTCTGCGTGGGAAAGCTCAAGGAGAGCTTTTACCGGGCCGCTGTGGCGGAATATGAAAAGCGCCTGCGGGCCTACTGTGCCCCGGAGATTACCGAGCTTGCGGAGGAGCGCCTTTCCGATGCTCCCTCCCGGGCGGAGATCGACGCCGCCCTCTCCCGCGAAGCTGCCGCCCTGCGCCGCCACATTCCCGCCCGCGCCTACACCGTGGTGCTCTCCCCGGAGGGCAAAAAATGTGACAGCGCCGGGGTTGCAAAGCTTCTTTCCACCGCAGAAATCGCCGGCGGCGGAACGGTGGTCTTTATCATCGGCTCCTCCTTCGGCCTGGATCCCGCCATCAAGCGGGAGGCCGACCTTCTCCTCTCCATGTCGGATATGACCTTTCCCCACCACCTCGCCCGGGTCATGTTGCTGGAGCAGATCTACCGCGGCTTCTCCATCCGCGCTGGTGGAAAATACGACAAGTAAAAACAAATTCCCGATCCTGCATACTCCTGCGGGATCGGGAATATTTTTTTACCGTAAAGGAAGGTGGGTTTATGCACTTAAACATCCGCGTGGCGGGTCTGCGGCGGCTGGAGGTGGTCAACATCCGCAACGGCTGCCGTCTCGGCCGGCTGACCTGCTGCGAAATTGACTGCGACGAGGGGCGCATTCTCTCCCTTTCCGCCGGTATGGAGGGGCTGTTCGGCCTCTCCGGGCGAAAGGAGATCTGCATCCCCTGGTGCAAGGTGGTGCGCATCGGGCAGGACGCCATTCTCGTGGACTGCGAGGGAGAAGGCGAGGCGCCGCCGGAGCCCTGCATCCGCCTGTAGCGCTATTTTCTGCGCCGGGCAGCAACCGCCGCCGCCACAGTGAAGAAAAGAAAAACCACAATGTGCGCGCAGACGATGGAGGCCCCGGCAGGGGTCGCACACACATAGGAGATGGTAATGCCCGCAAGGAAGCAGAGGGCGGAAACCGCCGCGGCGGAGATCGTCACGGCGCGGAAGCTGCGGAAAAGGCGCATGGAGGTGACCGCCGGGAAGATGAGAAGGCTTGAGATGAGCATGGCGCCCATCAGCCGCATACCGACCACCACCGTCACCGCCGTCAGGGCTGCGCAGAGCATGGTGTAGGTCTCGGCGCGGATGCCGCTGGCGCGGGCAAAGTCCGCATCAAAGGTGACGGCAAAAATGCGGGGATAGAAGAGCACAAAGAGAACCAGCACCACCGCGGAGAGGGCAATCGCCGCCCACACATCCGCCCCGCGCATGGCCAGCACAGAGCCGAACAGATAACCGTTCAAATCCACATTGACGCCGGGGACGACGGATATGGCCATCACGCCCACCGCCAGCGCGCCGGTGGAAAGAATGGCCACCGCGGCATCTCCCCGCAGGCGGGCGCCGTTCTGCAGCCGCATCAGCAGGAAGGCCGTCACCAGCACCACCGGCACCGCCAGCCCCAGCGGGGCCATATTGCACACCAGCGCCACCGCCATGGCCCCAAAGGCCACATGGGACAGGCCATCTCCCACCATGGAGAGGTTTTTCAGCACAAGGATCACCCCCAGCAGGGCGGCACAAAGGCTGAGCAGCAGCCCGGCGATCATCGCCCGCTGCATAAAGGGATAGGAAAGCATTTCGCGCAAGGTCTCAAGCATTGGCACATCCTCCGCAGAAGCATCCCACGGCATCCTGCCGGGCATATTCCTCCGCCGGGCCGAAATAAACCTGGTGACCCGCAAGATGCAGCACGTGGGTCGCATCCCGCAGGGCGCCCTGCATATCGTGGGAGACCATGATGACCGTTAGCCCCTCGCGGTTTGCCTCCCGGATGAGGGCATAGAGCTCCGCCGTGACCACGGGATCCAGCCCCGCCGCCGGCTCATCCAGCAAAAGCAGCCGTCGGGTGGCGCACAGGGCGCGGCAAAGCAGCACCCGCTGCTGCTGTCCGCCGGAAAGCTCCCGCCAGGGACGGCGGCTGAGATGGGCAATGCCCAGCTTTTCCATGGTCTGCCTTGCCCGGCGGCGGGCAGCCGCGCCGTAAAAGAGCCGGCTTCCCAGGGTGTTCTGACAGCCGGAAAGGACAATTTCGCCGACGTTTGCGGGAAAATCCCGCCGGATGGCGCTGTTCTGCGGCAGATAACCGATTTCCGTTCTGCGCAGCCCATCGCCAAAGCGAATCTCCCCCCGGTCGGGACTCTTCAGGGAGAGCAGCGCCTTCATCAGGGTGGATTTGCCCGATCCGTTTTCCCCGACGATGCAGAGATATTCCCCGCCCGCAAGGGAGAAATTCACCCCCTGCAGCACGCACCGACCCTCATAGGAAAGAGCCAGATTTTCACAGGTTATGAGGGACATAATTACTTCAGTGCCTCCGAAAGAACCAGGATATTGGCGCGCATCAGGGAAAGATAGCTTTCCCCCCGCTCCCATTCCTCCACCGTTACATTGTGGCAGGAATGCAGCGTCATCACCCGGGCGCCGCCGGCCTCGGCGATGGCCTCCGCCACCACGCCGGAGGAAAGCTCGCATTTGAGCACCACGGGGATCTTTTCCCGGCGCACCCGGTCAATGAGAGCCGCGAGCTTTGCTGCGCTGGGCTCGGTTTCGGAGGAGCAGCCCGGGAAGGCGGCATCGGCCGTGAGTCCCAGCTCCTCCGTAAAATACAGCATGGGGAAGCGGTCGCCAAAGATGAGTTCCCGGCGGCTTCCCGCCGCCACGGTCTGCGCAAGCTCCGCGGATAGCCCCGAAAGCTTGTCCACATAGGCCTCGGTGCGGGCGGCATATTCCGCCGCGTTGGCGGGATCCAGCCGCTGCAGCGCGTCGCTGATGCCGCAAACGATCTCCGCCGCCATTTTCGGCGAGGTCCAGATATGCTCATCGTATTCCCCGTGGTCGTGGTCATGCCCGTCCCCGGCGGCACAGAGCTCCGACACCAGCGACATCATCGCAAGGCTTGTCCCCTGCGTCTCGGCGCAGAGGGTCTCCGCCCAGCCGTCCGATTCCCCGCCCACGTAGACAAACAGATCGCAGCCGGCAACGGCGGCCATATCCCGCGGGGTGGGGTCAAAGGTGTGCAGCTCCTTGCCCGGCTCGATGAGAAGCCGGAGATTTACGGCATCGCCGGCAATTTCGCGGACAAAATCATAGGCAGGAAAGACGGTGCAAACCACCGAAAGCCCCTCCGCCGCCGGCTGTGCCGGGGCGCAGCCGCAAAGGAGACCGGCGCACAGGCAAAGCGCCGTCAGAAAGGCGAAAAGTCTTCTCATTTTCCGCCTCCCATCTCCGTACAGGCGGCACAGGTGCCGTAGATGGTGGTTTTGGCATTGTCCACGCTGAAATGGTGCTCCGCCATGATGTGCGCCTCCATTTCCTTCATAAAGGCGCAGTCCATATGAATGAGCTTGCCGCAGCGACCGCATTTCAGATGAAAATGGCTGCGGCAGGCATCCTTTTTGTACTGATAGAGGGCACCGCGCCCCTCCGGGGCAACAAAGCGCACCAGCTCCCCCTCCTCGGCAAAGTGGGCAAGCAGACGATAGACCGTGGCCTGTCCGAGGCTGAGGCTCTCCTCCTTCAATATATCTCCCGCAGAGAAGCAGCGGTCGGGCTGATCCCGGAAAAAGCGCAGCAGCGCATCCCGCTGGCGGGTTTCATATTCCTTTCTTCCCATACCGAGGCTCCCTTCCTGCAAATATTTGATAGTGAGTATCAAAAATTATATCACACGCCGTCGGGGCTGTCAATACGCCCTTAAAATTTCCCCGCTTTTGTTGACAATCGGTGAAAATTGTGCTATATTTTGGGATGTATTTTCATATTCAACGGCATTGACCGGGAAGAAGTACGAGGACCTCCGTTCAAAAGAGAGCAGCCGGCCGGTGAGAGGCGCGGAACGGACCCCCGGAAATACACCCCGCGAGCTGCGCCCCCGAAACGGCAACTCTGCCGCGCGTAGGCGGCGCCGGATTTGCGCCCGTTACAGCGCTTCCGAGGCCGCTTCCCTGCGGGAGGCGGTAAATTGAGGTGGTACCGCGAGAATCTTCGCCCTCAGCAGAACCTGCTGGGGGCTTTATTTTATTCCCCCGGAACGCAAAGGAGCAGAAAAACCATGCCCATTACCGATTTTCTTGAAAAAAATGCCCGCAACTGGCCCCATGATGTTGCGCTGGTGGAGGTCAACCCCGCCATGGAGCCCGCCAAGCCCGTGACCTGGCGGGAATTCAGCCTCATTGAGGCGGCCACCGGCGGCAGCTACCGCCGGGAGATGACCTGGCGGGAATTTGACATCCGCGCCAACCGCTTTGCAAACCTGCTGCTCACCCGCGGCGTCAAAAAAGGCGACAAGGTGGCCATTCTGTTGATGAACTGCCTGGAGTGGCTGCCCATCTATTTTGGCGTGCTCAAGTGCGGCGCCCTGGCCGTCCCCATGAATTACCGTTACACCGCCGACGAGATCAAGTACTGTCTGGATCTTTCCGATGCCTCCGTGCTGGTCTTCGGCCCGGAATTTGTCGGCCGCGTGGAGCAGATCAGCGACCGCCTGCCCAACATCCGTCATATGTTCTACGTCGGCAAGGATCTTCCTCCCTTCGCCGACAGCTATGACACCCTCACCACCTACTGCTCCTCCACCCCGCCTGCCGTGCCCCTGACGGATGACGATTATGCCGCCATCTATTTCTCCTCCGGCACCACCGGTTTCCCCAAGGCCATCCTGCATGACCACCGGGCGCTGGTCTCCTCCTGCATGACCGAGCAGAAGCACCACGGCCAGACCAAGGACGACGTCTTCCTCTGCATCCCGCCCCTTTACCACACCGGCGCGAAAATGCACTGGTTCGGCAGCCTTCTTGTGGGGGCAAAATCGGTGCTTTTGCGCGGCGTCAGCCCGGAATGGGTGCTGCGCTGCGTTTCCGACGAGGGCTGCACCATCGTTTGGCTGCTGGTGCCCTGGGCGCAGGACATTCTCGATTCCATCGACCGTGGAGATCTGAAACTCTCCGATTACC
>JAFXIE010000138.1 GCA_017533425.1 Clostridia bacterium
CATTTCCCTTTTCGAACAAAAATACACATTCGGTTCCCGCAATTCTTATGCCTTTTCTCCTTGACATCCCCGGATTTTCGCGCTATAATACCCTGGTTCGCGAATTTTTCCCTATGGAAATAGGTAACCCATATACAGCGCCGCAGCGCGCAGAAAGAAGATGCACAGTATGGCCGTTCTTTTCAGCATTTCCATCGCTCTTATGGCAGGTCTTCTCATGTCCCGCCTCATCAAGCCCTTAAAGCTTCCCGCCGTCACCGCCTATCTGGTGGCCGGCATCCTCATCGGCCCCTATGTGCTCGGCGCCGCCGGTATCGAGGGACTCGGCTTCCCGACGATGAACTATCTCAAGAGCTTTGAGATCATCTCCCAGGTGGCGCTCGGCTTCATCGCCTTTGCCATCGGCAACGAATTCCGCCTCTCCCAGCTGCGCGCCACCGGCAAGGCTGCCACGGTTGTCGCCATTGTGCAGGCCCTCGCCGCCACTCTTTTTGTGGATGTTGCCCTCATCGCCCTGCATTTTGCCATGCCCGACAAGCTTTCCATCTCCGCTGCGCTGGTGCTCGGCGCCATCGCCACCGCCACCGCCCCCGCCGCGACCCTGATGGTCGTCCGGCAGTACAAGGCCAAGGGTCCCGTCACCTCCATGCTGCTGCCCGTGGTCGCCCTGGATGACGCCATCGGCCTCGTGGTCTTCGCCGTTTCCTTCGGCGTTGCCCGCGCCCTCTCCAGCGGCACCTTCAGCCTCATTTCCGTGCTGGTGGAGCCCCTTGTTGAGGTGGTGGCCTCCCTGCTGCTCGGCTCCCTGATGGGCATCCTGCTCACCCTGGTGGAGCGTGCCTTCAAATCCAACTCCAAGCGCCTTTCCATCACCATCACCTTCGTGCTCTTCACCGTCGCCCTCTCCATGCTGAAGTTCCAGCTCGGCCCGGTGCATGTCGGCTTCTCCTCCCTTCTCGTGTGCATGATGCTCGGCACCGTCTTCTGCAACCTCTGCGACTTCTCCGCCGAGCTTATGGAAAAGGCCGACAAGTGGACAGCCCCCCTCTTTGTTCTCTTCTTCGTTCTCTCCGGTGCGGAGCTGGAGCTCTCCGTCTTCACCGAGATCGCCATCATCGGCATCGGCATCATCTACATCCTCTTCCGCTCTGCCGGTAAGATCCTCGGCGCAAACTTTGGCAGCAAGATGATGAAGTGCGATAAAAACATCACCAAATACCTCGGCATCACCCTCCTTCCCCAGGCGGGCGTTGCCCTCGGCATGTCCCTGACCGCCACCCAGACCATGGGTGAGGAGGGTGCGCTGGTGCGCAACATCATCCTCTTCTCCGTGCTCGTCTATGAGCTGGTGGGTCCGATGCTGACCAAGATCGCCCTCACCCGCGCCGGCGATATCACCCCCAAGGCTGACGCCGGTCTCGTCGTCTCCACCGAAGAGGACGACGAGGAATAATCCGTCCGAACATACTCTAAGAGCCGCTGTCATAAAACAGCGGCTCTTTTTTTGCCTTATTGGTTATAATACTGCGCCTGGGCGTTCCAAAGGGCGTGATATTT
The DNA here is from genome assembly GCA_017533425.1 of Clostridia bacterium. Lineage (GTDB taxonomy): Bacteria > Bacillota > Clostridia > Oscillospirales > QAMX01 > RGIG1911. Next base: position 1,558 of record JAFXIE010000138.1, read on the forward strand.
GCCCTCGGTGTCGGAAAGCAGCGCCTCGTGGCTTCCCTGCTGCACCACGCGGCCGTGATCGAACACGGCGATCTCGTCGCAGAACTTGCAGGAAGACAGCCGGTGGCTGATATAGACCGCCGTGCGGTCGCCGGAGATCTCCGCAAAGTGCTCGTAGATCTCCGCCTCAGCCACGGGATCCAGGGATGCCGTCGGCTCATCGAGGATGATAAAGGGCGCATCCTTATAGAGGGCGCGGGCGATGGCCACCTTCTGCGCCTCGCCGCCGGAGAGATCGACGCCGCTCTTGTCATAATCCTTGGTGATGTAGGTCTCGATCCCGTCAGGAAGGGCATCCAGCTTTTCTCCAAAGCCCACCTTGCGCAGGCATTCCTCCACGCGGGCGGGATCTCCCTCCCCGGCGGCGACGATCTGCCGCAGGCAGAAGGCAGGCAGGCTGTAGTCCTGAAAGACCACGGCAAAGACCCGGTAGTAATCCTCGGGGTCGTATTTGCGGATGTCGATGCCGTTTAGGAGGATCTCCCCCTCCGTGGGATCATACAGGCGGCAGAGCAGCTTGATAAAGGTGGTTTTGCCGCTGCCGTTTTCCCCCACCACCGCAAGGCGGGAGCCGACGCGGAAGCGGAGGCTGACGTTTTTGAGGGCAAAATCCTCTGCCCCGGGATAGCGGAAGGAGACATTGCGGAACTCCACCTCGTATTCCCGGTCACGCCGCTTTTCCACCGACAGGGTACCCTGATACATCTCCTCCGGGATATTGAGAAAATCCAGCCCAAGCTTGATAAAGGGTGCTTCGCTGCGCACCTTGCCCGCAAAGCTCAACAGCTCGGACACGCCGCTTGCCACGCGGCTGATGGAGGCCACGTACTGCGTCACCGCGCCGATGCCGAAGGCACCCGCCCAGGCCTTGAGGCAGACATAGAGATAAACTATGCCGCTGAAGAGCTGAGAGGCGGCGGCACCGGAGGCGGCGAGAAGTCCAACCTTACCGCGAAAGAGCTTTGCATAGATGCCGCCGGATAAAAAGATACCCTCTTTGTCAAAATTAAAGCGGTCGGAGATTCGTTCCAGACGGAAAATGCGAACATCTGCGGCGATCTTGTCCTTTGCACCCAAACCTGAAAAATGGCCAAAGAGACTGTTTGCTAGCCGGTGGTAGCCCGCATAACTCGCCTGGATTTGTTCCGAACGGTTTGAGAGCGCCGGGGACAGCATGCTTGCAAGCAGAATAAGCCCTGCCGCGAGGATGAGCATCGCCGGTCGGTCGAGCACCTGCAGCGCACCGCCGGAGGGCGGCACACGGCTTTGGAAGAAGGAAAGTGCCATGCCAATGCCTGCAAGGATGGAGACAATTGCAGAGACAAGGCCACCCAAAATATCCATTGCGTTGCCGATTCCCTTTCCCGGTCCTTCCATATTCCGCCGGATGGTCGAATGATGCTGCCGCACCGCGGGATCCTCACATTTGACATAATCCATCCGGAGGAATTTATCCGTGTAGATCCTCTCGAATCTTCTCCAGGAGGTAGCGCTCTGCGCATAGAACTTGCGATCCAGGAGCGCACTTGCAAGGGATATAATGGCTGCGCTTGCCAGCGCAAGTCCTGCCCAAAGTATGAGCTTCTGCGGATCCTTATCCCCGGCAAGCTCATCCACCAGCCGCGCAGAAAACCAGATGCCGGCGTAGGGACTGACGGCGGAGAAAATACACACCGCAAGCTTGGAGAGAACAATTTCGGGCACTTCCCGCAGGCAAAGGCGAAAATCCGCCCACAGGATGCGGAAGGCTTCCCGGCGGGAAAGCTGCTTTTTTGCGTCAGTTCTCTTCATGTGTCTCCCCTCCTTCCCGGTAATAGCGGCTCTGTATCTCAAAAAGCTCCGCATAGCCGCCGCCGGCGGCCACCAGCTCCTCGTGGGTGCCCGTCTCGGCCACCCTGCCATCGGCAAGATAGATCACCCGGTCGCAGAAGCGGGTGGAGGCCAGCCGATGGGAGATGTACACCGAGGTTTTACCCCGGGACATCTCGTTATATTTTGCGTAGACCTTGGCCTCGGCCAGGGGGTCGAGGGCGGCGGTGGGCTCATCAAGCACGAGCAGCTCCGCCGGCTTATAGAGGGCGCGGGCCATCATCAGCCGCTGGGTCTCGCCCCCGGAGAACATGACGGCCTCCTCGTAAATGTCGCGATTCAGGAGTGTGTCAAAGCCCTGGGGCAGGCTTTCGATCTTCTCCGTAAGCCCCGCCATCTCCGCCGCCCGGCGGACGCGGTCCATATCGATATCCGTATCCGACTGGGCAATATTTGCCGCGATAGACAGGGCGAGGATCTGGAAATTCTGGAATACGGCGGAGATGCGCTCATAATAGGCTCTCCGGTCAAGGGTGCGGATATCCACGCCGTTTAACAGCACCCGCCCCTCCGTGGGGTCAAGAAAGCCGCAGAGCAGCAGGACGAGGGTGGTTTTTCCCGCGCCGTTTCTGCCCACAACGGCGAGCTTCTCGCCGGGACGGAGGATAAGATCCACATCTTCGAGCACGGGCGCATCCGCATCCGGATAGGTAAAGGAGACCTTTTCCATGCGGATCTCATACCCCTTCTCCCCCGCCGGAGGCAGGGGATCTCCATCCTCAAAGCGGAAGGGCTCGGGATACTCCAAAAGCTCCCGCACCTTCGAGAGGATGATGCTCTGCTTATGCAGGGTGTTTGCATTGTTGAGGATACCGCGTATCCAGCCGGAAAAGCCGCCCACCACGGAGAAATAAAGCAGAAATTCCGAAGCAGAGAGCCCATCCCGCAGCACCATGCCGATGAGATAGGCATAGGCAACGCCGTTCTGCAGAAAGACCAGCAGAAGATTTACCACCTTTCCCCAGAGATAGGCGCCCTCCTCCCGGCGCTTGAAGGCGACGTAGGCGCCAATAGCCTCCCGCCAGAGCTCCGCAAGCCAGGGGCGAAGCCCGAAAATGCGGATATCCTTGGCAAGCTCATTTTTCCGGATATCATGAGCAAGATACCAGGTCCGCGTCTCATGGGCAATCGCTTCATCCCCGTGCCGCCCAAGCCAGCCGTCCAGCCATCGGTTAATCCACCAGCCGGTTACGGCGGTGACGAGGATAACGGCGATGAGCAGCGGCTGCGCCCCGGAGAGCAGCACGCAGTAAATGACAAAGCCCGCAATGCTTTGTAAAAGCCCCTGCAGCGTACCCCAAACCGCCTCTGTTGGCTGGCCGTTTCCGGCGGTTGCTTCTCTCGCCGCCTTCCCCTTTTGGGAAAAATCCTTGGTCAACAGATTTTGGTATGCCGTGGTCCCGCATTTGTGCACGATTTTGCCGAGAATGGCACTTCGCACGGTAATCTTACCGTAGAGCCAGTTGCGGCGTGCGTAGGTGCTGAGCCCCTGCAGCAGCATGGTCACCCCCACAAAGCCGAGGATGGTGAGGCAAAGCTCGCCAAGGCTTGCCCGCCGCTCCAGGGCGGCGAGAATGCCGGGGGTGATGAAGATGCCGACGAGATTCTGCCCGACGTTGAGGGCCACCAGCGAGAGCATAATGAAGATGACCTTCTTTTCCCGGATCTCCCAGGCGGTGCGGAGCATGAAGCCCACGGTCTGCCATTCGTTATATTTCGGTTTTTTCTTTTCCTTTTCCATATCGGTATTTTGCCACCTGCCTTTCCTTGCATGCCCAATGTTACCACAAAAAATCGTCCCCGGGGGATTTCGGGGACGAATTGTCATTCTCGGTGGATGAATTGCGCATCACAGCTGCGGAATGAGGATCTCGGTGGTATAGGCGCCGTCCTCACTTGCGCGGGAGAGATATCCGTCGTACTTTTTGACGACGGCATCCATCCGCGCAAGACCGAAGCCCCGCCCCTCCCCCTTGGTGGAGCGGAAGATATTGCCCACCTTGGTCTGCTTTTTCGCAGCAGTGAGGTTAGTCACGGAAATATAGAGCTGGGTATTTTTCATATCCATATACAGGCGGATGCTGCGCTCCTCCTCCGGCAGGGACAGGCTTGCCTCAATGGCATTGTCAAAAAGATTGCCGAGGATGACGCAGAGATCGGTCTCCGACATGGAGAGCTCCACCGGAATATGGGCATCCGCCCGCACGGCGATGCCGCGGGAGCGGGCCAGGGAGATCTTACTGTTCAAAATGGCGTCCGCCATGCGGTTTCCCGTCCGCACGGCGGGCTCGATGCGGACGAGATCTGCCTCGATCTTTGCAAGATAGTCCCGCACAGCCTCCATATCCCCCGTCCCGGCCAGGGCCTTCAGGGTCTGCAGCTGGCTTTTCCAATCATGCCGCCAGCCCCGCATCTCGCGGTACATGGTATCCACCTCGCGGAAATGGGTCTCGATGAGCTCCCGCTGGTAGGCGGCGATATGCCGCTCCGTGCGGCGGGTAAAGAGAGACATCCTGCGCCTCCCTCCTTTCAGTTTCCGGAAATGATGGCGCGGTTGAGGGGCTCATAGGCCCCCCGCGGCAGGGGAAGGCAGCTTCCGTCGGAAAGATGCACCTCGGTGCGCGTGACGCGGCGGACGAGCCGGAGATTGACGATGGCACCCCGGCCGATGCGGAAAAAGCGGTCGTCGAGGCTTTCCTCCAGCTCCGAGAGGGTCTTTTTCAGGGTGTATTCCCCCTTTGCATGGACGGTGACATAATTCTGCCGCACATCGATATAGCGGATCTCCCGCAGCGGGATACGCACCGTCTCCCCCGGCAGCACAAGATCGAGGCAGCGCTCATCCTGCGCAATATGCGCCGCCGCCCGTGTAAGCACCTCGGCAAATTTTTCCTCGCTGAGAGGCTTCATGAGGTAGTGCAGCGCCGCCACCTCATAGCCCTCGGAGATATATTCGGAATAGCCGGTGATAAAGACGATCTGCACCCGCTCATTCTCCCGCCGTATGCGGCGCGCCATGCTGACGCCGTCCATGCCGCCCATTTCGATATCCAGAAGCAACAGATCAAAATCCGATGCCTCGGCATACCGGAAGAGAAAGGCCTCCGCCGACGGGAAGACCTCCACCGAGAGGGAAATTTCCCGCTCCGCAGCCCATTTTTCCGCAAGGGTGCGCACATATTCCGCATCCGCGCGGCTATCATCCACAATGCCGACCCGAAGGGCCATTTTTCTCTCTCCTTTTCTGCCAGGTTTTGCAGGTTTTATGCCTTTAGATCCGCTCCACAAAGCGGGCGGCGGATTTTGCCATCAGCTTCTTTTTGTCGCCGGAGGCAAATTCCACCTCGATGAGCTGATCGCCGCCCATGGGCACGCAGTTGACCACCACGCCGTCGCCAAAGGCCTTGTGGCGGATGCGCTCACCCACGCGGAAGCCCGCTGCGGCAGGCGCAGAGGCTCTCTGCCGGCCGGCACCGACCAGGGAGGATCCGCCGCCGGCGGGCGCGGCACCCGTCTGCACGCGGGGAGCCCGGGGGGCGGGGGTATCATCAAAATAGGTGCGCATATGCTCCTCCCGGCGGCGGCTGCCATAGTCGCCCCGGGTTCCGTAGCCCCCATAGCCCACCGAATGATAGGCTTCCATGACGGTGGGATCCTCCTCTGCCCGGCGGCAGGTCTCCGGGATCTCCCCCACAAAGCGGGAGGGGGCGTTGTACTGGGTGGAGCCGAAGATCATCCTGCGGCGGGCGCAGGAGATAAAGAGGTTTCGCTTGGCGCGGGTGACCGCCACATAGGCAAGCCGCCGCTCCTCCTCGATATCCTCCGGGGAGCTCATGCTGCGGAAGGAGGGAAAGAGCCCCTCCTCCATGCCGCAGAGAAAGACACTCGGAAATTCCAGCCCCTTGGCGGAATGCACCGTCATCATAATGACGGCGTCCTCGTCGGGATCGTAGTTGTCCAGATCGGTAAAGAGGGAAACCTCCTCCAGGAAGGCCGAAAGGGTGGGCGTTTCGGTGCGTTTTTCAAATTCAATGAGGTTTGATTTCAGCTCGTCGATATTCTCAAGCCTTCCCTGGCTTTCCATATCCCCCTTGGCGATGAGCGCCATGCGATAGCCCGAGCGGGAAAGCAGCTCCTCATAAATCTCCGAGGGCAGCGCCGTCTCCGCCATGGCGGAAAGCTCGCGGATCATCTGACAGAAGGCGGAAAGCTTAGCCGCCGCGCGGGAAAGCTCCGGATCCTCGCCGGCGCGGGAAAGCACCGCAAAGAGGGACTCTCCCCTTTCCGCGGCGATGCCCGCCGCGATCTCCATGGTGCGGCCGCCGATGCCCCGGGCGGGGACATTCACAATGCGGGAAAGGCGCAGATCGTCGCTTTGGTTTGCAATGACGCAGAGATAGGAGAGCATGTCCTTGATCTCGGCGCGGTCAAAGAAGCGCAGGCCGCCGACGATGCGGTAGGGCACGCCCAGGCGGCTGAAGGCCTGCTCCACGGCGTTGGACTGGGCGTTCATGCGGTAAAGCACGGCACAGTCGGAGAATTTTCCGCCCCGTGCCTTGCTTTCGATGACCTTTTGGGCAATGAAGGAGGCCTCGGTCTGCTCATCCCGGGCGGTAAACACGGTGATGGGATCGCCGCCCTTCTGCGCCGTCCAGAGATTTTTTCCCTTGCGGCCGACATTGTTGTCGATGATGCGGTTAGCCGCCTCCAGGATGAAGGAGGTGGAGCGATAATTCTGCTCCAGCCGGTAGACCCGGCAGCTGCGGTTCTCTTCGTCAAAGCCGAGGATATTCTCCACCGTTGCGCCGCGGAAGCGGTAGATGCTCTGGTCGTCATCTCCCACCACGCAGAGGTTGCCGCTGCCGCCGGAAAGCAGGCTTGCCAGGCGGTTCTGCGCCCGGTTGGTGTCCTGATATTCGTCGATGAGCACATAGCGGAAGCGCTCCTGGTAGTAGCGCCGGGCCTCGGCATCCTCCTCCAGCAGGCGAACGGTCTGGAAAATAATATCGTCAAAATCCAGGGCATTTGCCTTGCGCAGCCGGCGCTGGTATTCGGCGTAAAACTGCGCAATTTTTCCCCGGCGATAGTCGTTTCCCGCCGCCTCGGCATACGCGGCCGGATCCATCAGGGAATCCTTCGCCCGGCCGATCTCATCCAGCACATTTTTGGGCGGGAAGTTCTTATCATCCACCCCCATGTCCTTGATGACGGCGGTCATCACCCGGCGGCTGTCATCGGCATCGTAGATGGTGAAGCTCTTGTCGTAGCCCCGGCGGTCGATATACCGGCGCAGAATGCGCACGCAGGCGGAATGGAAGGTGGCCGCCCAGATCTCCTCGGCCTCCGGGCCGAGCATCCGGGAAAGGCGCTCCCGCAGCTCCCCCGCTGCCTTGTTTGTGAAGGTGATGGCAATGATGCGCCAGGGCGGGCAGGGATCATCCGCCAGGAGCCGATCCAGCCGGACGGGATCGGCCTCTTTCCGGGCAAGGCATTCCTCCAGGTATTCAAAATCATCGTAGGTCAGATCGGCCGGCATATGGTCGTTTGCCGGATCGCTTCCGCGGCCAAAGCGGATGAGATTGTACACCCGGTGGATGAGCACGGTGGTCTTTCCGCTGCCGGCACCGGCCAGCACCAGCACAGGTCCCTCCGTCGCGGTGACGGCAGCCAGCTGCTCGGAATTCAGACGGGCAAATTGCCGCGCAATGAGGCGGCGGCGCATGGAAAGAAAAGTTTTTTCGGTATCGTTCAAAGGCATGGCAATCCTCTCGGCAATATGGTATACTTTAGGTGATATCTTTTATACATTATACCTCTTTGCCCCGGTCGGTGGCAAGGGGGTTTCGGAGGTGTTTTTGTCATGGATGCTGCCCGCGCGCTGGAATTGTTCCGCAGCGCATCCGGTGCCCGGGAGGCGGGCATCTGTCCCCTGCTTCCCACCCAGTCAGGCAAGCCTCCGAAGACTTCCTCCCCCCTTTTCGGGATGAAGAGCGTGCTGGTGGGCATCTTTCCCTATGACTGCGGCCGGGAAGAGGGCGAGATCTGCCTCTACGCCCGCGGCAGGGATTATCATTCCGTCATCATGCCCCGGCTGGAAGCCGCAGCGGATGCCCTCCGGGCGGAGTTCCCCGGCGTCCGCTTCCTCTCCGGCTGCGATGCCAGCCCCTTAAATGAGGTGCGTGCCGCAGCCCTCGCGGGGCTCGGCTTTTTCGGGGATCACGGGCTCTTTATTTCCCGGCGCTTCGGCTCCTTTGTCTTCATCGGCACCCTTGCCTGCGATGCGGAATTTGCCCTTTCCCCGGCAGAGCCGGAGGGCTGCTCCCACTGCGGCGCCTGCCGCCGCGCCTGCCCCACCGGGGTGCTCTCCGGCGGGGACAAGCGGACGGAATGTCTTTCCGCCATCACCCAGAAGAAGGGCGAACTGAACGCAGCGGAAGCCGCGCTTTTGCAAAAATGCGGAACCCTCTGGGGCTGCGATGCCTGTCAGCTTGCCTGTCCCCACAACCGCAGTGCCGAGACCGATCCCCTGCCCGAATTCACACAGGATCGCATCACCCATCTGCCCCGCAGCCTCCGCACCGCCTCCGATGCGGAATGGGAGGCCTTTCTCGCCGGCCGCGCCTTTGCCTGGCGGGGAAAAGAGGTTCTCCGCCGCAATCTGGAGCTTCTTTGCTTTACAAAGCCGGCGGAAAATGATATACTAAAGGTTGAATTTGAAGATATGGGAGATAGAATACGATGAAAAAGGTTATGCTCGTCTTCGGCACCCGTCCCGAAGCCATCAAGATGTGTCCCCTCGTCAACGAGCTGAAGTCCCGTCCCGGGCTGGAGACCCTCGTCTGCGTCACCGGTCAGCACCGCCAGATGCTCGACCAGGTGCTGGAGGCCTTTGGCGTCACCCCCGATTTCGATCTTTCCATCATGAAGGAAAAGCAGACCCTCTTTGATATCACCTGCGGCATTCTCGAGCGCATCAAGGGCGTTCTCGAGGAGACCCGTCCCGATGTTGTGCTCGTCCACGGCGACACCTCCACCTCCTTTGTGGCCGCCCTCGCCTGCTTCTATCTGCAGATCCCCGTGGGGCACGTGGAGGCAGGGCTTCGCACCTACGATATCTATTCTCCCTTCCCCGAGGAGTTCAACCGCCAGGCGGTGAGCATCATTGCAAAGTACAACTTCTCCCCCACGGAGCTTTCCCGGGATAATCTGCTGCGCGAGGGCCGCGATCCCGCCTCCATCCACATCACCGGCAACACCGCCATCGACGCCCTGAAGACCACCGTCCGCGCCGATTACCGCCATCCGGAGCTTGATTGGGCAGAAGGCAGCCGCCTCATCATGATCACCGCCCACCGCAGAGAAAATCTCGGCGAGCCCATGCATCATATGTTCCGCGCCATCCGCCGCATCATCGATGAGCATCCCGATGTCAAGGCTATCTATCCCATCCACATGAATCCCGTGGTGCGCGAGGCCGCCCGCGAGGAGCTGGGCGACTGCGACCGCATCCATATCATCGAGCCCCTGGAGGTTCTCGACTTCCACAACTTCCTGGCCCATTCCTACATGATCCTCACCGACAGCGGCGGCATCCAGGAGGAGGCTCCCTCTCTCGGCAAGCCCGTGCTCGTCATGCGCGACACCACCGAGCGTCCCGAGGGCATCAAGGCCGGCACGCTGAAGCTGGTCGGCACCGATGAAGAGGTCATCTATGACAACTTCAAGCGCCTGCTGGAGGATCCCGCGGCCTACGCCGCCATGTCCGGCGCTTCCAACCCCTACGGCGACGGTCTTGCCTGCAAGCGCATCGCCGACATTCTCGAAAACGCCTGATTTACCAAAAGATAACGCAAACAGGATCCTGTGAGTTGATCTCACAGGATCCTGCTTTTTTGTGATTTTTACAGCTCCACCAGGTCGTTTTCCCGGAACTGGAGGGCATATAAGCTCTTGTAGGTGCCG
>JAFXIE010000139.1 GCA_017533425.1 Clostridia bacterium
AGAGATTGCACCGAAAGCGATACCAGAAACTCTGCTTTGCAGATTTTGGTTCATCTGTACTCCAATGAAGATCTTTCAATTGCCAATGAGGATGCAGCAGTTAAATATGCAATGATGGCTGACAGCTTGTTTGCGTGTCGAGAAGCGTTACTTGAGTATGCATACTTTACGGAAGACAGTAAAGATAAAAAGAAAGCAATCAAGCATCTTAACATTCTTAACTATATGGATCTCCTAACGATGAATTTATATTATGGAAAATATGAGCGAGAAGAAGATAAAATTGATGCGTGTAATGCCGCTTTGACATTGTGGAATACCTTAATTTATGATGGAAATTATCAATTTTTCCATTGCAGAATTCAAAAAATATATTTGGCTCTTGCTATGTCCTATGCAAAAATGCAAAAAGCTGATCAAACGATTGAGGCATTAAAGAAAGCGTTTCATCATGCAAAATCCTTTGATAACCTTCCCAAAGAAGAACTACACTATACAAGTGTTTTCGTAAATGCTGCTACGTCAGATGCTTCCGGATTTACAAAAAACTACAAATTTACAAATGCAGACGATGTTACAAGAATTAGCAGACTGAAAATATTTGATTTTGTTCGCCGCGATTTGGATTTTGACAGCGTGTAATTTGCGGACAAAGTACCCATTTGCAGGCGGAGAAGCGAGAGGCATCTCTCGCAAAAAAAGAGGCGGCAGGATGAAAATCCTGTCGCCTTTTTGAAGGTATGCCTCTGCCTACACCACGGCAAAGAAATACTCCGTGATGGTTTCCGGGCTTTCCCGCAGGCCGTTGTCCACCCACCATTTCAGCGTATCGGCGAAGGTGGAAATGATGTGATCCTTCCAGAAATCCGCCGGCACCTGCCGGCTTTTTTCGCCCGCGAAGAGGTGCAGATGGCGCTCCACCAGGGTGAGCAGATTCTGCCGGAAATACCCGAGAAAGAGCTCATTGTTATGGCTTGAGAGAAGGGCGAGAATGTTGTTGTCATTCTTCTGTAAGTGGCGGAAGAGATGCAGAAATACGGAATCTCCGCCGCTGCAGTCGAAAATGTGGCGGTGGTCGTGGTCTCCCTCTCCCTCCGCATCAAAGAGATGGCAGAAGAGCTCCCCGCAGAACTCCCGGAGGAGAAAATCCTTGGTTTCAAAATGGGCATAGAAGGTGGCCCTGCCGATGTCGGCGCGGTCGATGATCTCCCCGACGGTGATCCGGGCGAAATCCTTGTCGGCCAGCAGCTCCGTAAAGGCCCGGAAAATGGCCTCCCGCGTCTTTCTCTGTCGTCTGTCCATGAAAACCTCCTGACAATTTCTCCGATTTGTTCGGTAATGAATATGCGGGGAATATCGTATGTGGAATTTTGCCCCCGGCCGGACTATACTATTAACTGAACATTATGTTCAGTAACGAATGTATTGTATTACAGCCTTGCGGGAAAGTCAAGGAGGAAACCGTAATGAAGTCTGATGGAAAAATTTTGATTGCCTTTGCGCTGAACCTGTTTTTTTCGGTATTTGAATATGTGGGCGGCATGGTCACCGGCAGCGTGGCCATCATTTCCGATGCGCTGCATGATTTTGGGGATGCGGTGAGCGTCGGCATCTCCTATTTTTTGGAGAAGAAAAGCAAAATGGGGCCGGACGCGCGCTATACCTACGGCTATGGGCGGTATTCGGTTTTGGGCGGGCTTATTTCGGCGCTGATTTTGCTCTTTGGCTCGGGGATCGTCATCTACAGCGCCGTTGCGCGTATTCTTGCACCGCGGGAAATTGATTACAACGGCATGCTGATCTTTGCCATTGTGGGGGTATGTGTCAATGCCGGCGCGGCCTTCTTTACCCGTGAGGGCAAGTCCCTCAACCAGAAGGCGGTCAATCTGCATATGCTGGAGGATGTTTTCGGCTGGCTTGCGGTGCTCATCGGCGCGGTGGTCATGCGCTTTGTGGATTTTCCGCAGCTGGACCCCATCCTTTCCATCGGCATCGCCGTATTTATCCTGGTGCATGCCATATCCACCCTGAAGGAGGGGGTGGATATCTTCCTTGAGAAGGCTCCTGCGGAGACGGATGCGGAGGAGCTTGCAGCCCATATCCTGAAAATCGAGGGGGTGCTGGGGGTTCACCACATCCATCTCTGGAGCCTGGACGGGCAGAGCCATCTATTGACCCTGCATGCCGTGGCCGAGGGCGACGGACGGGAAATCCGGGACAGGATCCGCGAGGAAGCCCGGGAGCACGGCGTATGCCATGTGACGGTGGAGTTGGAGTGCCCGGGGGAGACCTGCGGCCAGCACCATTGCCATGTGGAGCCTGCGGCCCATGGGGGCCATGGCCACCACCATCACCACCACCATTCGCGGCATTTTGGGGTATAATGGTTCAAAATTTGCCGTATACTACCAATGGTTGAGCGAAAATGTGTTTACACGGTGCGCTTTTTGTGATAGAATAAACGCACAAAATGAAAGGAGGCGATTGCAATGACAGTTCGAAACGAAATGCAGTGGATCAGAAGCAAAAAAATCGCCTCTTCGGTATCGCTTTGACTTGAACTAAGAGCCGCTTCTGATGCTTGTCGGAAGCGGCTTTTTTTGTCGCATGACGGAATTTGGAAATACGAGGGAATGCATGAAACTCATTTTGGCGGAGAAAATCAGGGAATACCGAAGTCGGAACCGGCTGACCCAGGAGGAATTTGGAAGGCTCCTGGGAGTTTCGGCTCAGGCGGTCAGCAAATGGGAACGGGAGGAATGCTACCCGGATATTACCTTTTTGCCGGAGATCGCGGCTCTTCTGCACTGCAGCATCAACGACCTGTTTGATGCATAGGACGAAACCCGGTCCTTGTGCAGAGCCGCTGCCTCCGGCGCTTTTTTTGTTGACATCCTCCGGAAGTTATGCCATACTATGAGCGATGGGCAATCCATGCGGGAATGCCGAAGAATCTTTGAAAAATGCCGGGAATATGCCGGCCTATCACAGGAGGATCTCCGCATGTTTTCTACAGGACATTTTATCTGGCTGGGCGTTTTTGCGCTGATCATTTCCGGGCTGATGGTTTTGCTGAAAAAGCGCGGGGGCTCCGGCCGCATTGTGCAGAAAACGGTGTTTTATCTCATTCTCGGCCTGAAGCTTTTCCACTTGAGCCTTTCCATGCGGGAATCTCCCGATGCGGGGCTTGTCATCGACCAGCCGCAGTTGGCCTTTCATCTCTGCTCGCTGATGGTCTATGCCATCATCATCTCCAATTTCATCAAGAATGAAAAAATCCTCGCAGTCCTCAAGAGCTTTATGGTGCCCTGCATGATGATCGGCGCGGCCATGGCGCTGCTCATCCCCACGGAGGGGGTGGATCCCGCGGTGCCGCGGGTCTGGCAGTATATGCTCATCCATGCGACGCTGGTTTTCTACGGCATTTATCTCATGGTCATCGAAAAGGTGGATCTTTCCGTCCGTGCCTATGTGAACAATCTGAAGCTTCTGACGTGCGTGACGGTGGTTGGCTTTTTGATGAACAGCGTGCTGATGGAATATGAGACCAATTACCTCTTTCTGCGCAAGCCCCCCATGGAGGGACTGCCCATTCTCAACCTCGACCACGGCTGGTATGTATACATACTGAGCCTGGCGCTGGTGGCCTGTGTGCTCCTTTTCCTCATCCATCTGCCCTTTATTCTGCGGGATATCAAAGAGCGCCGCACGGCGGTGCAATAAAGAAAATATCGGCAGGCAGCTGCCCGGACGCATTTCCTCTCCGGACGGTCTGCCTGCTTTTTTTGCGCTGCTCCGGAGGAGAACCTTTTTTTGCCGAAAAGCATACTGTATTCCTGGGGACGGCGGTTGCAATATGGGGAAAAATCGTGTAAAATAGATGGTATATTCGGAGGTGCATGAACCTATGGAACTGAAAGCATGGCTCAACAGCGAAGCCCCCGCCGTGGCGGAGGCTCTGGATGCAGCAAATCAGCAGGATTATTATAAAAACCGCTCCATCGGCTTTGCCGGAAAGGAGACGGTCTATCGGGTGCTCCGCGCCCTGCGCGCCGCCATGTTCCCCGGCCTGAACGAGGATGAGGAGATCGCCCCCGCGCGGGTCAATCTCTTCATCGGCAACCACATCCGCACGGCGGCGGTGGAGCTTTCGGAGGTGGTGGAGCTGGCGCTGAAGAATGCCTGTCCGCGCTTTGGCGAGGATGAGCACTGCCACATCTGCCGCGACCGCGCCGCAGAGATCACCATCGAGCTCATCCGCAGCCTGCCGGAGATCCGGGAGGTGCTGCGCACGGATATTGAGGCGGCCTATCTCGGCGATCCCGCCGCCTGCTCTGCGGAGGAGATTATGCTCTCCTATCCCGCCTTTGATGCCATCAGCATCTATCGCATCGCCCACAAGCTCTATGAGCTCAAGGTACCCGTCATTCCCCGCATTATGACGGAGTATGCCCACCAGCTCACCGGCATCGATATCCATCCCGGCGCCACCATCGGCCGCTCCTTCTTCATCGACCACGGCACCGGCGTTGTCATCGGCGAAACCTGCACCATCGGCGAGGGGGTCAAGCTCTACCAGGGCGTTACCCTTGGCGCAAAAAGCTTCCAGACGGATGAGGCGGGAAACCCCGTCAAGGGTATCAAGCGCCATCCCGACATCGGCGACCGCGTGGTCATCTATGCCGGCGCCACCATTCTCGGCGGCGACACCTTTGTCGGCAGCGATTCGGTCATTGGCGGTAACGTCTGGCTGACCCATTCCGTTCCCCCGGGAACCACGGTGTACAATGCCCAGCCGAAGCCCATCATCAAGTCGACGGGAGCAAATGAATGACGACTTTTTTGGAAAACATTCCCTATAAATATTGCGGCAGCGTGGCGGTGCTTTGCGACCTTTGGCTGCCGGAGATGAAGCCGGAAGGCGGCCGGCCGCTGGTCATCTTTTTCCATGCCGGCGGCTGGGTGTACGGCGAAAAGGCATTTACCTCCCTTACCGTACGCTGGCGGGAAGCGCTTTTCCGCCGCGGCGTGGCCTTTGCATCGGCCGGTTACCGCCACCGCGCCTACGGCGGCGGCATGCCGACTCCGCCGGCAGATGCGGCGGATGCCGTGCGCTATTTCCGGAAAAACGCCGAAATGTACGGCATCAATCCCGAAAAAATCATGCTCTGCGGCCATTCCGCCGGCGGGCATCTTGCCCTCCTGGTGGGGCTGACCCAGGATAAATTCCGCGATCACTGGTCGGATGGGGAGACGGAGTGCCGCGTGTGCGCGGCCTTTGCCGTCTCCGGACCGGCGAATTTGAACTTTTCTGCCTACGACAGGCCAAAATTCAACCCCGAAATGGACAACTGCGTGCAAGGACTTCTCGGCGAAAAGTGGCAGGATCCCGAGGCCCGCGCCGAGGCGGAGCCGGAGAGCTATGTGCGGCGCGGCAGTGCGGCGCATATCCCCGTGCTGTGCATTCAGGCGGTGGAGGATGAGGTCGTCCCGCCGGGCATGGCGGAGGATTTTGCCCGCGCCGGCGCGGAAATGGGCTATGATATCCGAAAGCTGCTTCTGCCGGAGGGAGATCACGGCCTGCACATTCCCGGGAGCCGCGGTGAGCCTGCCCCCTCGGCCTTTGTGGCCGACCGGGCCATTGTGGACTTTGCCACAGAGGTTCTTGGGCTGTAGGCGACCGAAACAGAAAGGAATTTTCCAATGGAATACAAAAACTTCCCCTTTAAATACTGCGGCAGCATCGCCCTGCTGGGCGATCTGTGGACGCCGGATGAAATTCCCGCCGGCGGCTGCCCGCTGGTGCTCTTTTTTCACGGCGGCGGCTGGCGCTTCGGCGATAAAAGCGGCTGGGCTGTGACCTGGCGCTGGAAGGAGACCCTGCGGAAACGGGGCGTTGCCTTTGCCACCATGGGCTACCGCCACGGCGGTTACGGCGGCGGGCTGGAGCAGCTGGCGGCGGATGCGGCGGATGCCGTGCGCTTTTTCCGCAAGCGGGGTGCCGAATATGGCATCGACGGCGAGCGCATCGTGCTTTGCGGCCATTCCGCCGGCGGTCACATCTCCATGCTGACCGGCTTTGTGGGCGAGCGCTTCCGCGATGCCTATTCCGACAAGGAAACCGAATGCCGGGTGCTGGGTGCCATTTCCATTGCAGGTCCGGCGAATCTGCGCTTTTTTGATTATCCCGAAACGCCGGCGGCAGATGAGATCCCCGGCGATCTGCAGTTGCTGCTGGGAAAGAACTGGCAGGATCCCGCCGTTATCGAAAGGGCGGAGCCGCTGCATTATGTGATGACCGGCGAGGCGGCGCATATCCCCGTGCTTTGCCTGCAGGGAATGTCCGACCGGCTGGTTCCGCCCCGCATGGCGGAGGAATTTTGCCGCGTGGGCAGGGAAAACGGGTATGACACCCGCCATCTGCCCCTGCCGGAGACGGGTCACTGCCTGGAAACCCCCGGCAAGGGCGGTTCCACCGCCCCGGCAGCCCTGGCGGCGGATGCGGACATCTGCCGCTTTGTGATGGAGCTCCTCGGAGAGAAATATGAATAAGACGGAAGTGCGTCAGGAGAGATAACCATGCATTACGAAAATCTTCCCTTCAAATACTGCGGCAGCGTTGCCCTGCTTTGCGAGCTTTGGACCCCCGCGCCCGAAAAAGTGCCGGAGGGCGGCAGCCCCCTCGTCATCTTCTATCACGGCGGCGGCTGGATGTTCGGAGATAAAAACGGCTGGGGTGTTGCCCGCCGCTGGCGGGATATGCTCGCGGAGAAGGGGGTTGCCTTTGCCTCCGCCGGCTACCGCCACCAGGCCTACGGAGGCCATATGCCCACCCCGGCGGCGGATGCGGCGGATGCCGTGCGCTATTTCCGGAAAAATGCCGAAAAATACGGCATCAATCCCGATAAAATCATCCTTTCCGGCCATTCCGCCGGCGGCCATCTCTCCCTGCTCATCTCCCTGACTGGAGATAAGTTCCGGGATAATTATTCCGATAAGGAGACGGCGTGCAGAACCCTCGGCGCGGTCTCCCTGGCAGGACCGGCGAGCATGCAGTTTGCTGCCTATGAAAAGCCCCGCTTCAATAAAGCGGTGCTGGACTGCGTCCGTGCTCTGGTGGGGGAGAAGTGGGAGGATCCCGAGGCTGTTGCCGAGGCCGAGCCCATCCGTTATGTGGAGCGCGGCGAGGCGGAGCGGGTGCATATTCTCTGTGTCCAGCCCGAGGAGGATCAGATCGTTCCGCCGGATATGTCGCGGGATATCTGCCGCATCGGCGTCGAAAAGGGATATGACTTCCGCCATCTCGCCCTGGAGGAAACCGGTCACTGCTGGGAGACCCCCAAAACCACCGAGGTTTCTCCCGCGGCCAAAGCCTCCGATGCGGTCATCTATCGCTTTGTGCTGGAGATTTTCGGCATCGAGGCATAAAAAAACCAGGCCGGCAGCCGGGATCAACCCGACCGTCGGCCTGTGTGCTGCTCTAATTTACGGAGACAAAGGCATTTCCGTCCCTGAGCCCTGCGGAGAGGCGGATGCTGCCGTCCGCCCGGACAAAGACGGCCTCCGTATCCGGCAGGCGTTCAACCAGGGAAAGCCCCCCTTCCTCACCGAGAAGAAAGCAGACGGTGGAAAGCAGATCGGCCTCCGCCGCGCGCTGCGCGATGACGGTGACGGAGGAAAGCCCGGTGTCTGCGGGCATGCCCGTGTCCGGATCGAGAATGTGATGGTATAGAATGCCGTCCTGCGTGAAGGAGCGCTCGTAGGTTCCGGAGGTGGCGATGGCCCCATCCCGGAGGGAAAGGGTCAGCGCGGTCTCCCCGGAGGGAGCAAAGGGCTTCTGAATGCCGACGGAGAAGGGACTTCCGTCGGGCTTGCCGCCAAAGAGGGCGATATTTCCGCCGAGGTTGACGATGGCGCGCTCCTTGCCGGCTGCCCGCAGCTCTTCGGCCAGCACATCGGCAATGTAGCCCTTGGCGATGCCGCCAAGATCGATCTCCGCACCGCCGGAGAGGGTGAGGGTGTTGCCCTCCAGACGGATGTTCTCATATCCCACCCGGGAAAGGGCGGCCGCAAGGTCGGCCGCATCCGGGATCTTCGGCTCGGCTGCGGAAAAATCCCAGAGGGCGGTGAGGGGGCAGACGGTGATGTCGAACTTCCCGCCGGAAAGCTCTGCCCCGCGCAGCGCCATGCGCACCAGCTCCGCCGTATCCTCCGAGAGGGTCACCGGCGCGCCGCCGGCGGAATTTGCCGCCGAAATCTCGCTGCCCGCCACCGTGCGGGAGAGCCGGCGCTCCAGCTTCCCGAGGGTTTGCAGCGCCCCGGAGAGGGCGGCCTCATCCCCGTCGTAGACCGTCAGGGAAACGAGGGTGTTGAGCCCGAAGCCGGTGAGGGTCTTTGTCCCGCCTCCGCAGCCCGCGAGGGTGCAGAAAAGCAGGGCGAAAAGCAGGATCCCCGCCGTATATTTCAAAAGCTGTTTCATTTTCGGATGCTCTCCGTAAAAGTTTTGATTGTTACTATTATATAAAGAAAGCCAAATTCCGTCAAGGGAAAGAAAGGAGGATGCAGCCCGTGAAAAAAGCCGATTTTATCCTGGTGCTTTGTGCGCTGGCGGTGGGGCTGCTGCTGCTTTTGCTGCCGAAATCCTCCGGCGAGAGACTGACGGTGCTTTGCGACGGCGAATTTTTTGCAGAATATCCCCTTTCCCGGGACTGCGTGGTGGAGCTTGCGGGCAACGCCTTTGAGATCCGGGACGGCGAGGTCTTTATGTGCCGGGCGGATTGCCCCGGCGGCGACTGCCTGAAAAGCCGCCCCGTTTCCCGGGCGGGGGAGAGCATTGTGTGCCTGCCCAACCGGCTCATTCTGCGCATTGACGGCAAGGACAATGATGCCCCCGATGCCGTGACGGGAGGTGTCGGCGGATGAAAGGGAAAGCGTATGCCCGCCGCACGGCCTTCTTTGGGGTAATGCTTGCCCTGGCGCTGGTGCTCAGCTTTGTGGAGCATCAGCTTCCGTCGCCGGGCATTCCCGGCATCAAGCTGGGGCTTGCCAATGTTGTTGCCCTGATTTTGCTGTATAAAACCGGGCTTCCCGGGGCTTTGGGGGTCAATGTGCTGCGGGTGGTGCTGGCAAATCTCCTCTTTGGCTCGGTGGCCTCCATGGTTTATGGTCTTTGCGGCGGCATTCTTGCGGTGCTTTGCATGGCGCTGCTCTGCCGCAGCGGCCGCATGTCCCCCGCGGGGGTGAGCGCCGCGGGCGGCATTGTCCACAACCTCGCGCAGCTTCTCTGCGCTACCCTGGTCACGGGCAGCACGGCGGTTTTTGCCTATTTTCCCGCGCTGCTCATCTCCGGCACCCTCTGCGGTCTGCTGACCGGCCTTTGCGCCGCCGGGGCGCTGCGGGCGCTTCCCAATTCCCGAAACGAGGTCTCGAAATCAAAATGAAGCTTTGGAACAGGATCTTTTCTCCGGCCTGCATGGTTCCGGAAGCACAAAAACTGGGGCCGATCCCCTCCGCCCGGGAGGGCTACGGCACGGTGCTGGGGCTTGCCTGGCCCTCGGTGCTGGAATCGGTGCTGGGCGCGCTGGTGGGCTTTGTGGATACGCTGATGGTCTCCGGCCTCGGGGATCTCGCCATCAGCGCCGTGGGCATCACAAACCAGCCAAAGCTCATTCTGCTGGCGGTTTTTCTTGCGCTGAATGTGGGCGTTACGGCGGTGGTTGCCCGCCGGCGCGGACAGAACGACCGCGCGGGCGCGGCAAAGGCCCTCTCCATGTCTGTGACCATGATCGCCGTGACGGCAACCCTCATTGCGGTGGCCGGCTCGGTTTTTGCGGAGCCCTTTCTGCGCTTTGCCGGCGCAAAGGAGAGCTATATAGCCAATTCCGTCGCCTATTTCCGCATCATCATGATCTCCATCCCCTTCCTTGCCATCTATAACTGCATCAACGCCGCCCAGCGCGGCGCGGGAAACACAAAAATCACCCTGCGCACAAATCTGGTGGCCAATGGGGTCAATGTCTGCTTTAACTATCTGCTTATCCACGGAAATTTCGGCTTTCCCGCCCTTGGCGTGCGGGGTGCGGCCATGGCGACGCTGCTTGGCGTGCTCGCGGCCTTCTGCATGAGCATTGCCTCCGTCATGCCGAAGAAGAATTTTCTCCATCCGAAGATATCCTATTTTTTCCGCTTTGAGGGAAGAACCCTCCGCTCGGTCTTTAAGGTGGGCGGCAGCGCAATGCTGGAGCAGCTGTGCATCCGCGTTGGCTTTTTCCTTTTTGCAAAAATGGTGGCCACCCTGGGCGAGGCGGAATTTGCCGCCCATCAGATCGGCCTGAATGTCTGCGCCATTTCCTTTACCTTCGGCGAGGGGCTGAGCGTTGCAGCCTCGGCGCTGGTGGGGCAGAGCCTCGGCCGGGAGCGCCCGGATCTTGCCAAAATGTACGGCAACATCTGCCAGCGCATCTCCCTGTTTGTGGCGGCAGGGCTGGTTTGCATCTTTGCCTTCTGCGCCCGTCCCATCGTTTCCCTCTTTTCGGAGAGCGCGGATGTCATCGCCTACGGCATGCTGGCCATCCGCATCCTGGCGGTGATGTCCCCCGGACAGCTGACAGCCACCATCTTTGCCGGCTCCCTGCGCGGCGCGGGGGATGCCAGATATGTCGGCTTTGTTTCCATGATCTGCATCGGCATCACCCGTACGGTGGCGGCCTATGTGCTGTGCTACTGGGTGAAGCTGGGGCTGGCGGGCGCATGGATCGCCATGACCATGGATATGTACCTGCGCGGCATTCTCTATATCAAACGGTTTTCCGGCACGGCCTGGCAGAACACCCGGCTGTGACCAAAGAATAAGGAAGTGTTTTGTATGTATTTCGACAAAGAAGGCCTTCGCCTCCGCCAGAAGCGGGCATGGAATGCCTGGACGGAGCTCATCCTGCCCCTTTTTGACGAAAAGGGCAACTGGCTGGGGGAGAAGCAGTATGACATCTGGTCTCCCGCAGAGGTGAAGCTTCCCTCCCGGGAGATTCTGTGGGGCGCGGTGGCCATGCTTGGGTCGGACAATGCCGAGGCCGCAAAGCGGGCGGTGCTCATCATGGAGCACATGACAGATCCCTCCACCGGCTATCATGGCGTCCGCGGCTCCTTTGACATGCATGCGGCCATCAACATTCTCCTGCGCCACCGGGAAAAGCTCTCCGATACGGTGGTGGACATGATCTACGACGGCATCCGGGATATGATGCGGAAGGTGGTTTCGCCCGATGTGAACTATTCCGGCATCAACGATAACTTTCCCTCCATGGACTGCTTCAGTGCCCTGGTGGGCGGTCCCCTGGTGGGGGATACGGCGGCCTTTGAGAAGGGAAAATATATGCTCTCCGAGCTTCGCGCCATGCTCACCCGCCGCGGTTTCCTGAGCGAATACAACAGCCCCACCTATACCTCCATCTCCCTGCACGCCATGGCGGATATTGCGGAGCTCTGCGAGGATGGGGAAATGCGCGAGCTTGCCCTGCAGTGCGAGGAGCGCATCTGGGCCGATCTCATTCTCCATTATCACCCCGGAATTTCCGTGCTTTCCGGCCCCTACAGCCGCACCTATACCGTGGACTGCGCGGGACATGAGCACGCGGCACGAAATGTGCTTTGGGCGGCCCTGGGAGATGAGCTTGTCCCCGTCAATATGATGAACACAGCCCTGACCTCCCTCTCCGGCGAGGAAGGGGAGATCATGCACAATTCCAATTTCCACCTGCAGTCCAACGCCGTATGGCAGGTCTCCGGCGATTATCACCTGCCGGAGTATCTGGTGGAGGCGCTGCGCGCGCGCAAGTTCCCCTTCACCTTCACCGGCACCACCGAATGCCGCTGCCGCAGCGATATCGATGCGGCCTATCCCGATTATGTTTTCCCCGGCGGAAATTACCCCGTGACCACCTATATGCAGCCCGATTATACCCTCGGCTGCGCTCTCCGGGATTTCTCCACCGGCTCTCAGACCAATTCCTTCCAGATCACCTACCGCAAAAAGGCACCGGTGACCCGCCAGGCGGATATCGGAACGGTTTTCACCAAGTATCTCATCGAAAAGGGCGTGGGCTGCGAGCCCAAGCAGCTGGATGCGCATTATATCTACGATTCCGGCCGCAAGATCTGCCTGCAGAAGGAAAATTCTGCCCTGGTGGCCTATAAGCCCAAGCACTGGGCGGATGAAAATGTTACCCGCATGGCACTGGCCATCCAGCTGCCTGCCATGTACAGCGCGCCGGAGGAGGTCTATATCGGCGGTGAGCGGGTGGATACGGCCGGCGAGGGAACCCTCTACACGGGAGAGCTTTCCGATATCGTCATCCGGGACGGCAATGTCTGGATGGGCTTCCGCCCGCTGGCGGTGGACTGCGCCGGCGAGGGCGCGGGTATCCGCGTGGAGCGGGATGCAAAATTCCTCTCCCTGCTTCTCGTAAATCACGACGGCGCTCCCATCGACCTCACCGTGAAGGAGGCGCTCTGCTGCCGCAACGGCTTTGTTGCGGAAATCCGCTCGGCGGAGGAGATCGGCGGTCTGGCGGAAATGCGGGCGCTGCTCGCCGCCTGGCAGATCGAGGATCGCGCATCCTTCCTGGATACCAACTCCCGCGAGCGCTATATCAGCGCAGGCCGCGGGGGCGTGGAGTTCCGCCTGTGCTGGGGAAGCATCTCCGAGGATATCAAATATGCCACGGTGGACGGAAAAGACGTGCCGGCGCCCCTCTTCCGCGCCGACGGCTTTGATGAAAGCCGGCTTCCCTTCCTGAAATAACGCCACAGCCTCTGTGCCGCACGAAAAAAGTTTCGTGCGGCACTTTTTTTGCCCCGGTGAATGGGGGAATGTAACCGGCATGTAACCGGGGCGGGATACAATATAGCCACAGAACGGAAATCAAGAATTCAAGGCAAACCGTCCGAAAGGGCGGGACGCAAAGCCAAGGGGGCTAAAGCGCAGAGCCGCCATGCCAGCCCGGCTGCCGATGTTCGATCCCCGAACTTTGAGAGGAGAACGAATTATGGCAAAGAAATTCAGAAGAATGCTTGCGGTGGTCATGACCTTCGCGATGCTCTTCAGCCTTTTCAATGTGCCGGCGCTGGCCGCGCCTGCAAAGGTTGGAAGCATTGCCTACACCGCAGACAGAAACACCCTGCCCGAGGGTGAAATTCCCATCCTCACCCGCTGGGAATTTGTTGAAATGACCAGGCCCGTCTACGACTGCGAGCAGGAGGAGCATAGCCACGGATTCTTCTGCGGCTACGGCAGAAACTGCAGTCTCGAGGCCCATAAGCACAGCGAGAAAACCTGCAGCATTGCCACCCCCGCACAGGCAAAGTGGAAGCTCGTTGAAAATGACGACACCACCATCCACCTGGATATCCATATCGGCCTCACCGCGCGCTACATTCTCAACGGCGAGACCTATACCAGCGCAGTGGAGCTGACGGCGGCGGATTACACCACCGGTCGTCTGGTCATCACCGCCACCTGCCGCGGCGAGCCTGTCACCAGCTTTAAGATTAACAAGACCAGCATCTACGATGCCGGCCAGCGCCGCTTTGAGGGCTACATTCCCGTCGGCACCTACGAGGAGCCGGTTTACTACACCATCACCCTGAACAAGAATGTGGACTTCCTGGTGGACGGAAGCGCCGTTTCCATCCCCATGACCTTTACGCGAACGGTCAACTTCTGGCACGAGGAAAACATCTGCGAGACGCTGCTTGGCAGCAGGGATTATAAGAAGTGGCAGCAGGGCGAATTTATCTATGCCGGCATGGACTTCAAGCTGGGCGCCGTCGAGAAGACGGAGGATACCCAGCCCGATCCCGAGGAGCCTGTCAAGTACACCCTGACCGTCCAGAAGAATGTGGAAGGCATCCGGCTCTCTGCGGATAAGACCTTCACCTTCGGTATCTACAACGCAGCCGGCCTGGTTGAGCGGGTTTCCCTCACCGTACCCGCCGGCGGCAAGGCCGCCCTCGGCACCATTGCCCTGGATGCGGATGAGAGCTACTATGTTGTTGAAGAGGGCGAGCCCGGCATCGACGGCCATACGCTGGCCACCGCGGTTGCCGTTGGCGAGGCGGACGCCGTAAAGGGCGGCCGCAGCGAGGAATTTACCCTGGCCGGCGATACGGCAGTGGTATTTACCAACCGCTACACCGAAATTAAGCCCGAACCCACCCCCGAGCCTACCCCGGAACCCACCCCGGAACCCACTCCGGAGCCCACTCCGGAGCCTACCCCGGAGCCTACTCCGGAGCCCACTCCCGAGCCTACCCCGGAGCCTACCCCGGAGCCCACTCC
>JAFXIE010000140.1 GCA_017533425.1 Clostridia bacterium
ATCCCTTGGGATGAGAAGGAAAACTGGATCCAAATCGGGGATGACTGGTTTATGGTCGAAGAGTGAGAGGCGCAGAAGCGTGAACCCATCTCAAAGCTAATAAAGTAACCGTCAAATAAAACCACCCGCGGCGCGGAAAGGACCGATCCTTTCCGCGCCGCGGATATGTTATTTTCTGTTGAACCAGCGAAGGAAGTCGGAGAACTTGCCCTCGTAGAGGTAGCTTGCCTCCGTCTCCCCCACCACGGACATGCCGAGATGGCGGATGACGCCGTCGGCCTTGGCGTTTTTCTTTTTGGTCTTTGCGCGGATATGGAGGAGGGTTTCCGGCAGCTCCGGCGAGATAAAATTGAAGAGCATCCAGAAGATATTGGATTTTCCCTGCCATTCCGGGGCGATCTGCATATCCTCGATCACCAGGGCGCGCTCGCGAACATCATAGAGGAAAAATCCGATGATCTCGCCATCGGCCTTGATGAGCACCAGCCGGCGGCTGCGGCAGGAGAGGGCTTCTGCGGTTTCCGCCGCCCAGATGGCCTTTCCCGCCTCGGTGCCCGCCTCGCTTTTCACATAGGCCGACATATTTTCCGCCATGATGGCAAAGATCCGGTCTGTATAGAGGCCGAGGTCTTCCTTTTTCAGCATCTCAAAATGGATCATCTGCACATCCTCCTGCAAAAATTATTCCAGCACCAGGGTAAAGGGGCCGTCGTTGGTCAGCTCCACCTGCATATCCGCGCCGAAAATTCCCGTCTCGGTGCGGATGCCCGCCTCCCGCAGGCGGCGGACAAAATCGAGATACACCGCCTCCGCATGGGCGGGATCGCCGCCGCCGACAAAAGAGGGGCGGTTGCCCTTGCGGCAATCGGCGCAGAGGGTAAACTGCGAAACGGCCAGGATATCGCCCCCGACATCCGCCAGGGAGAGGTTGGTTTTGCCCGCCTCATCCTCAAAAATGCGGAGATTTGCGACTTTTTTGGCAAGGCGCTGGCTTTCCGCCTCCCCATCCTCCGCAAAAACGCCGATGAGAAGCAGATAGCCCCTGCCGATGGAACCCACGGTCTTTCCCTCCACCGAAACGGCGGCACGGGAAACCCTCTGCAATACGATCTTCATAAATATATATCCTCGTTTCCTTGCTTATATCATACCACTTTCCGCAAAATTTTGCAATTCAAAGGGTAACTCCGTCCTTAAAAATTGCAAGATCACCTTTGGAAAGCTTCTCCGATGCCGGCCTCTCCCCCGAGGCTACGGAGAGCACATAGGCCGCAAAGCGATGGGCCGTCTCCGCCGGATCCGCCCCCTGCAGGAGGCATCCGGCATCAAAATCCATCCAAGCCCGCTTCTTTTCAAAGAGCGGGGTGTTGCTCGCGATCTTAACGGTCGGCACCGGGCAGCCAAAGGGGGTTCCCCGCCCGGTGGTAAAGAGGACGATGTGCGCCCCGGCGGCTGCCAGCGCGCAGGCGGCCACCAGATCGTTTCCCGGGGCGGAAAGCAGCGTCAGCCCGCGCTCTTTGATGCGCTCGCCATAGCCGATGACATCCGTAACCGGCGCGGTGCCGCCCTTCTGGGTGCAGCCCAGGGACTTTTCCGCCAGGGTTGTGATGCCGCCCGCCCGGTTGCCGGGGGAGGGATTTTCATCCACACCCTCGCCATACCGCAGGAAATAGTCCTTGAAGCCGTTGACCATATCCACGCACTTTTCAAAAACCGACCGATCCGCACAGCGAGCCATGAGCAGGTGCTCCGCCCCGAACATTTCCGGAACCTCCGTGAGAATGGCCGAGCCGCCGGCGGCAATCAGCCCATCGGAAAAGCGCCCCAGCAGGGGATTTGCGGAAATGCCGGAAAAGCCGTCCGAGCCGCCGCATTTCAGGCCGATAACCAGCTCGGAGGCATCGCAGGGCTCCCGGCGGAAGCCGCCGGCATAGGCCGCAAGGCGGGCAATGATCTGCTCCGCCGCCGAAAGCTCATCCTCTGCCTCCTGGCAGTTGAGAAAGGCCACCCGCCCTTCATCCCAGCTGCCGAGGCATTCCTGCATGCCCGCAATGTGGTTGTTCTCGCACCCAAGCCCCAGCACCAAAACCGCGCCGGCGTTGGGATGGTTGATGAGCGCGCAAAGAAAGCGCCGGGTCATTTCGTGGTCGCCGGAAAGCTGGGAGCAGCCGTAGGGATGGTTATAGGCCACCACCCGCTCCACCGAGCCGACGGCATATTTTGCGCATCGTTTCTCAATTTCCGCAGCCACGGCATTGACGCAGCCGACGGTGGGAATGATCCAGATCTCGTTTCGCACGCCCACAGCGCCGTCCGGCCGGCGATAGCCCATAAAGCCGGGGTACTGCGCCGGGGAAAGGGGGCATTCCCGCGGGGTGTAGGCATAGCTCTGCGCCCCGGCGAGGATGCTTTTGAGATTGTGGCTGTGCACATGCGCTCCGGCGGGAATATCCGCCGCCGCACGGCCGATGACCTCGCCGTATTTGCGGATCTCCTCCCCTGCCGCGATGGGACGGCGGGAGAATTTATGCCCCGCGGGGATATTCTCCGCAAGGCAGATTCCCTCCGCCAAGCTTCCGGCCTCCAGATCCCGCAGCGCAACGGCGACATCATCCTTCGGATGGATGGTCATGCAGGATTTCATCATTCAATCCTCCAGAAAGGCCTGTAGCGCCCGGCGGGCACCGCAGGTGCGTATATTTTCAAGATATTTTGCAGAAAGCGCAACAAATTCCGGATATTCCGCCAGGTTTTCGCCCCAGAAGCCGGCATTTTCCGCCGCTGCGCGGGCGTATTCTTTCGCACATTTTCCGGAATTTTCCGCGAAAAAGGCGAGGTTTTCCGCCTCATCCCGCAGCTCGTAGGCCACGCCGTCCGCCCGCAGGGCGTGTCCCGCCTCCGGGGAGGAATAAAAGGCCAGCAGCGCCGCAAAGGAGAAAATCAGCGCCCGGGGAAGGCTCTTTTCCGCGTAGGCATCCCGCAGGGAGGGCAGCACCCGCGCTTTCCATTTGGATACGGAATTCAGGGAAATGGCCAGCACGCTGTGATGGAGGAAGGGGTTCTCAAAGCGCTCGAAGACCGCCTTCGCAAAGCCCTCCGCCTCACTGCGCGGCAGCGGAACCCGGGGCAGGATCTCTCCAAGCACCGCCCGCTCCATAAAGGCGCGGAGCTCGGCATCCTTCATGCAATCGCCCACCGTTTCGCATCCAAGCAGCCAGCCCAGCAGGACGGTGGAGGTGTGGGCGCCGTTGAGCAGACGCACCTTGCGCTCCCGGTAGGGGGCAAGATTGCGGGTAAATACCACGGGAAGTCCCGCCCGATGAAGGGGAAACTCCTCCGAGATATCCCGCTCGCTCTCAATGGCCCAGAAGGCAAAGGGCTCGGCTATATCCGCCAGGGCATCGGCGTAGTCGCACAGACCTTTGCCATAACCGGTGACGATGCGATCCACCAGGGTGTTTGCAAATATACAGCTCTCCTCCACCCAGGCAATAAATTCTGCCGGCAGGCTCCATTTCGCCGCAAGGGAGAGTATGCAGCCCTTCAGGGTGTCGCCGTTATTCTCAATGAGCTCTGTGGGAAGGAAGATCAGTCCCTTGTCCGCAGCGCCGTGAAAGGCCTTCCAGCGGGCAAAGAGCAGCCTTGCCGCCTTGCCGGGAAAGGAGACGGGCATCTCCTCCATCCCGTCGGCGGGATTGGTACGGATGCCTGCCTCGGTGGTGTTGGAGAGGACAAAGCGCAGCGCCGGCTCCTCGGCAACGGCAAAAAACTCCGCCGGATTTGCATGGGCATCCACCAGCTTTCGCACGGAGGTCACAATGCGCCGCGAATCCACGAGGCTTCCCTCCGCCTTGCCGCGCAGAGCCACGGTATACAGGCAGTCCTGCGCCGCAAAGGCCGGCGCGGGCGCGCCCGGCCGGGGCTTTACCATCACAATATCGCCGCAGAAATCGCCCGTATCATTGGCGATATCGATCATCCAGTCGGCAAAGGCCCGCAGGAAAACGCCCTCACCGAACTGCAGAACCCGCAGGGGGCGGGAGGGCTTTGCGGCCATATCCGTAATCTGTTTCATTTCTTTTCCTTTCCTTTGCAAAGCACACATCTTCTGTCATAAATTATACACTCCGTCCGCCCGTTTTGCAACGCGGGATTTCCCATCGGGCAAAAAATATGTTATAATAGGGTGCGGATTTATACACAACGGAGGATACCATGACCAAAGAGCTCTGGCTGACGCTACTTTCTCTTCTTGCAATCTGGAATCTTGTCACCTTCTGCCTGTACGCTGCGGACAAGTCCCTCGCCCGGCGGGGACGGCGGCGCATCCGGGAGCGCACACTGCTCCTTGCGGCCTTTTTCGGCGGCTCTCCCGGCGCACTTTTTGCCATGTACAGCCTGCGCCATAAGACCCTGCACAAAAAATTTACCCTCGGCATTCCCGCCATGCTGATCCTCCAGGCGGGGTTTGCGATTTTCCTGCTCTCACGGCACTTTTTCTCTTGACAAAAGCCTCTCAAACAGATATGATAACCTCATAAAATACTTCCTGTAAAGGAGATAAAAAAATGGCTCAGATTTCCGGACTCGATGCTTATAAGGACGCCCCCTCTGCGGAGGTCAAGTCCACCGGCCGCCGCATGCGCGTCGGCATCATCGGCTGCGGCTGGATCGCAGAATCCCATGCCGACAGCTACAAGCGTATGGACGATGTGGACATCGTCGCCCTGGCCGATATTGTTCCCGGCAAGGCAGAGGAATTTGCCAAGCGCATGGGAATTGAAGGCGCCCGCTACTACGACAGCGGCAATGCCCTCATCGACGGCGAGAAGGAGCTCGACTGCGTCAGCGTCTGCACCTACAACCGCCAGCACGCCCCCTGCACCATCTACGCCCTGGATCACGGCGTCAACGTGCTTCTGGAGAAGCCCATGTGCGTCACCCTGGATGAGGCTGTGGAGATCTGCCGCGCCGAGAAGCGCAGCGGCAAGGTGCTTTCCATCGGCTTCCAGCCCCGCTTTGACAAGAATATGAAGATGGTCAAGGAGATCGTTGAGAGCGGCGAGCTCGGCGATGTTTACTACATTCAGACCGGCGGCGGCCGCCGCCGCGGCATCCCCACCCCCTTCGGCACCACCTTCATTGAGAACGAAACCGCCGGCCTCGGCGCCCTCGCCGACATCGGCTGCTATTCCCTCGATATGGTGCTCAATGCCATCGGCTATCCCAAGCCCCTGACCGTCACCGGCTACAAGTCCGACTTCTTCGGCAAGGATCCCAAGTACTACTCCGGTCATCCCGAATATGCCAAGCTCTTCGGCGTTGATGACTTTGCCGCTGCCTTTGTCCGTCTGGAGGGCGGCATCATCCTCGACTTCCGCATTGCCTGGGCCATGCACATCGACACCCCGGGTGACACCATCATCCTCGGCACCAAGGCCGGCCTGCGCATTCCCTCCACCGACTGCTGGAACGGCTCCATCGGCGGCCCCATGAAGATTTACCGCACCATCGGCACCACCACCGTGGAGACCGAGGTTCCCGTTCTGACCGGCAGCGGCAATCTCTTCGATCATAAGATCCGCACCTTCCTGGATGCCTCCCGCGACGGCACCGCCGCCCCCATCCCCTCCTCTCAGATCCTCTACAACCAGGCCATTCTCGACGGCATCGCCCGTTCCTCCGACCTGGGCCGCGAGATCGAGATCGAAATTCCCGAAATCTAACTTCTCTTGCCGGAAGGAGAACACGCCATGCAGGATATGATTCAAAATGTCCGTGCTTATCGCGAAAAGCTGCTTGCCGATCCCTATCGCCCGGCCTATCATTTCGCCATCATTGACGATGACGGCCGCCCCGGCGACCCCAACGGTGCTTTTTTTGCCGAAGGCCGGTATCACCTGATGTATCTCTACCGCCGCCGCTCCACCAACGCCTTCCACTGGGGGCACATCTCCTCCACCGACCTGCTGCACTGGCGGCATCATCCCGATGCCATCGGCGGCCTGCGTGGGGACGAGGGCTGCTTCTCCGGCGGTGCCTTTGTGGATGAGGACGGCAAGGCCTACCTCTCCTTCTGGAAATTCCCCTCCAAAGATCCGGCCGGAGACCGCGGGGGCATCGCCCTCGCCGTCTCCGAGCCTCCCTATGAGACCTGGGAGCGCATGGAGCCCATCGCCATTGAGGGTCTTGACGGCGAAAAATGGGGTTCCATGGACTACACCGATGCCGACGGTGTGCTGCATCACCTCGGCTGCGCCGATCCCAGCAACATCTGGAAGCGGGACGGCTGGTATTATATGCAGACCGGCAATCTCATCACCCTGAACCTCTACGGCCGCGCCGCAGACTCCCCCGCGGAGATGCGCGGCGACCATGTGGAGCTTTTCCGTTCCCGGGATCTGAAAACCTGGGAGTTTGTCCACCGCTTCTATGCGCGCCGGACGGACAATTCCTGGACGGACGAGACGGAGGACGACATGTGTCCCTCCTTCCTGCCCCTGCCGGCACAGCGCGGCGGCGGCAGGATGAGCGAAAAGTATCTACAGCTCTTCATCGCCCATAACAAGGGCGCCCAGTACTACATCGGCGACTATCGGGACGAGCATTTCTACCCCGAAGTCCATGGC
Source organism: Clostridia bacterium (assembly GCA_017533425.1). Taxonomy (GTDB): domain Bacteria; phylum Bacillota; class Clostridia; order Oscillospirales; family QAMX01; genus RGIG1911. Next base: position 6,630 of record JAFXIE010000140.1, read on the forward strand.
CGCATGTCCTGGCAGGACAATACCTACTTTGCCCCCGAGGCTCTCATCGATGGCCGCGGCCGGCAGATCATGTGGGCCTGGCTTCTGGACAACCTGGACAATGATTTTGGCCGTTTCGGCTGGAGCGGCGTCTACGGTCTGCCCCGCGAGCTTTGGCTGGGCGAGGACGGTACCCTTCGCATGGCTCCCGCCGAGGAGATCCGCCGCCAGTTCTACAACCCGCAGGATTTCGGCAGCATGACGGTCTGCGGCAAGGCGCCTCTCCCCGTCCGCAGCGGCGAGCTCTGCCATCTTGCCGTCACCCTTCGGCCGGAAGAGGGCGAAAAGCCCGGCGTGTATGTGCGTGCGACGGAGGATTTTTCCGAGATCACCCGCATTTATTACGACGCAGCCGCCGGAGAGCTGGTTTTCGATGCCACCGAAAGCGGCTCCGAGGGCCGCCGCATTGTCGAGCGCGCTCCCTTCCGCCTGGCGGAGGGCGAGGAGCTCCGGCTGGAGGTCTTCATCGACCGCTCGGTGGTGGAGGTTTACGCAAACGACCGCCAGGCCATCTGCCGCCGGGTGTATAACGCAAATCCCGCCGCAGCCCGCGGCGTCGGCCTCCTTGCGGAGAAAGAATGCCGCTTTACCGCCGTCGTCGCCCACGAGGTTTCCCCCACCAATCCCTACTGATTTTCAAGCCAAAGGAGAACTGTCATGAAAGCCTTCCGCTGCGCAGTTATCGGCTGCGGCAACATTTCCCGCAGACACACCGAAGCCCTCACAGCCTCCGCCCGTGCAGAGCTTGTGGCGGTTTGTGACATTCGCGAGGATCGCGCAAAGGCCGCCGGCGAAAAATTCGGCGTCCCCTTCTATACCGATTATCGCGAGCTTCTCGCCCGGGAGGATATCGACAGCGTCCATATCTGCACCCCGCACTACCTTCACGCCCCCATCGCCATTGCCGCCCTCTCCGCCGGAAAGCATGTCTTCACCGAAAAGCCCATGGCCACCACCCCCGAGGACTGCGAGGCCATGATTGCTGCGGCGGATGCTGCGGGCAAGTATCTCGGTGTCTGCTTCCAGAACCGCTATAAGTTCATCAACGCAAAGCTGCGAGAGCTGGTGCTCTCCGGCATCTACGGAAAGCCCGTCGGCGGCAAGGGCATCGTCACCTGGTATCGCGACATTCCCTACTATGCCGACAGCGGCTGGCGCGGAAGCTTTGCCACCGAGGGCGGCGGCGTGCTCATCAACCAATCCATCCACACCCTGGATCTCCTGCTGTGGACGCTGGGCGACCCCGTCGACCTGCGGGCTTCCTGCGGCATTTTCTCCGAGCTTTTGGAGGGCAATATTGAGGTTGAGGATACCGCCACGGCCCATCTCCGCTTTGAAGGCGGGGCAACGGCCCTCTTCTTTGCCTCCAATGCCTGGAAAAATAACTCCCCCATTGAATTTGAGATCCAGTGCGAAAAGGCGCTGCTCATCGCCGCGGATGATGAGCTCATTATTCGCGCCCCCGGCAAGGCAGAGGAGCGCATCGCGGACACCACCCCCAAAACCGATGACAAATCCTACTGGGGCAACTGTCACTCCATCATCATTGAGGATTTCTACGCCGCGATCTCCGACGGCCGTCCCTTCGCTGTGGACGGAAAGGAAGGCAAGCGTGCCCTCACCGTCATCGACGGCATCTACAAGGCCTCCGGCTTCGGCCCGAGGGCATAAAAACCACCGCATAAAAGTCAAAGAATGCAGAGACCTCGGTCTCTGCATTTTTTCGCGAAGAAACAAATATATTCCCTCATTTTCGTAGGGATTACGCCCCCCGACTGTCCGCACAACCTTGCCTCTCCCCCTGGGAGAGGTGGCCG
>JAFXIE010000141.1 GCA_017533425.1 Clostridia bacterium
GATTTCAGGACGGTTACCGATGAAGATATTCAGCACGTTGAAGATCTGATCAACAATCGTCCCAGGAAATGTCTTGGCTGGAAAACACCAGCAGAAGTTTGGGCTGAATGTGTTGCACTTGCTTGACAATCTGCCGTTTTTGCGGGTTTCGGACAGTCGGGGAGGCAATTCCTACCGGTTTTCCGCAAGAAAAAACACCCGGACAAAAACTGTCCGGGTGTGAAAATTGGCACTTAGTCCTCGAAGGGAACGATCTGGCCGAGGCGGTCGGCCTCAAAGGCGGCCTCCATGACGCGCATGACGCGCATGAGCTGATCGTGGCGAACGATCTGCTCCTCCTCGCCCTTGAGAACGGCGACGATATTCTTGTAATAGTCGTGAATATCGCTCTCCACCACGGGCAGAGGCTGCTCCTTGATGGTCTCCTTGGTGCGGGGGGCCATGGTCTTGGTCAGGCCGGCGGCGGTGACGATGGGCACAGCGTCGCGGTTGTCCCAGTTGGTGATGTTGACGATCTTGCCCTCGGCGTGGAAATTGTCCACCTGGGCGGTGCCGTTCTCGCCGAGCATATACCAGCGGGGCAGGTTGATGAAGTTGGAGGTGCCGACCTCCAGCAGGGCGGTCTTGCCGCTTTCGAAATAGAGAACGATCTCGAAGCCGTCATCCACCTCGTAGTTGGTGATGTGGTGCATGTGGGCATAGATGCTCTTAATTTTCTCGGGAACGAGCAGCAGCATCTGGTCAAGGATGTGCACGCCCCAGTCCAGCACCATGCCGCCGCCGTGGACCTTCTGGCCGCGCCAGTCGCCGGGGATACCGCGGGAACCGTGGACGCGGCTCTCGATGCGGTGAATATCGCCGAGCATACCCTCGTCGTAGATCTTCTTGATGACGCGGAAATCGCCGTCCCAGCGGCGGTTCTGATGGACGGTGAAGAGCTTGCCGGTTTCGCGGCTCACATCGATCATATCCTGCAGATCGGCGCTGGAGAGGGTGACGGGCTTTTCAGAGATGGCAGCCTTGCCGGCGCGCATGGCGCCGATGATGTATTCCTTATGATAGTCGTTGGGGGTGGCCACGAGAACAACATCCACCTTTTCGTCGGCGCAGAGCTCGGCAAAGGAGCTGTAGGCGACGTAGCCGTCAGCCTTGGCGGCCTCCAGCTTTTCGGGATTGATGTCATAGATGCCGTAAAGGAAGATCTCGTCGAACTCCTTGAGCAGTCTTGCGTGCCAGTGACCCATTCCGCCATAGCCCACCAGGGCGACGGCATACTTGTTTCCTACCATGATCGTAAACCTCGGTTCGTCAAAGAAAGATAGTAACCGGGCGGGCCGGTTGATACCATTATACCACACGCGGGGGGATTTGCAATCCCTTTTTTCGCCGCCGGAGGCGGATTTTTGTTGTTATTTTTCCTGCGGCTTGCTATAATGGTAGTAAAAGAGAAAGGAGGCGGTCGGTATGGAGCAGATCATGCACTGCGTAATGGATATCGGCGAGGAGATGCTGCGCTCGGGCGCGGAGGTTCGCCGCGTGGAGGATTCGATGGAGCGCATGTTTGCCGCCTACGGCGCCCGCCGGTCGGATGTGCTGGCCATTGCCTCCGGAATTCATGTGACGGTGGTCTCCGCTGCGGGGGAAACCCTCAATCAGACCCGCCGCGTCCGCACGGTGTCCAACGATTACGGCCGGGTGGATGCCCTCAATGCCCTCTCCCGGCGCATCTGCGCCGAATGCCCCTCCGCGGAGGAGATCCGCGCCGTCCTGCGGGGCATCACCGAGCGGAAGGAAAGCCCCCTCTGGCGCATTCTCGGCGGCATTTTCGGCTCTGCGGCCTTTACGGTCTTTTTCGGAGGCTCCCTGATGGACGGCCTCGCGGCGGGGGTCATTTCGCTGGCCTTTTCCGCCTCGGAGCTGTGGCTGCGCCGCAGCCATATGAACCCCGTGGTCTACAGCTTTGTTTGGTCGCTTTTGATGGGTCTTGCGGCGGAGGTTTGCGTCCGCCTGGGATTTGGCGCCAATGCGGACAGCATCAGTATCGGCTGCATCATGCTGCTCATCCCCGGCGCGCTGATGACCGCCTCCCTGCGGGATGTGCTCCTGGGAGATACCATCACCGGCGCCCTGCGCCTGTCGGAGGCCATGCTGATGGCGCTTTCCGTTGCGGCGGGCTTTGGCGCGGCCATTCTGATCTTTGCGGGGGTGAAATAAGATGACGGTATTTATCGCCGCGGTGCTTGGCAGCCTCGGCTTTGGGCTGATGTTCGGCAACCGCGGCATCAAGCTGGTTTTTTCCGCCCTGGGCGGGGCGGTCTGCTGGGGGGCATATCTTCTGGCCGGCCTCTTTACGCAGGAGGAATTTCTGCGGGTGCTCATCGCATCCCTGGCCGCCGCCCTCTATTCGGAGATCATGGCCCGCGCCCTGAAAGCCCCGGCCACCGTATTCTCCCTCATTGCCGCCATGCCCCTCGTTCCCGGCAGCGGCCTGTACCATACCATGAAATGCGCCATCTCCGGCGATGGGCAGGGCACCCTGCGCTACGCCGTGGCCACCCTTGGCAGTGCCGCCGCCATCGCGGTGGGCATCGTCTGCATCTCCCTCTGCTTCAAATATGCCGCCCTGCTGGGCCGCGCCCTTGCAAACCGCCGGAAAACATGATATACTTATGCCCGATCGAGGTGTAGCTCACCTGGTAGAGCGCTTGTTTTGGGAGCGTGCCGGGCGTTTAATGCCCTGAAAAATAAAAAGCCTCAAAACCCCCGTATTCATGCGGGTTTCGGGCATTTGTAAAAATCGAAAAATCGGTCAAAATCGTTTTGACCACAGTTTATCCCACAATTGAGAAAAATTTAATAAATATCCGGGTGTGGCGCAGCTGGTAGCGCGGGTGGTTTGGGACCATCAGGCCGCAGGTTCGATCCCTGTCACTCGGACCATTTCAGCGGTTTTGGCCGCAAAATCAAAGCCGCAGAGGAAACTCTGCGGCTTTCACTCTATCTGAGGAGATAGCAATATGAAACGTACTATTTCAAATCCCAATCGAGTTCACAACACGATGTATATTCTGATTATTTTAGTTTCAATTGTAGCCTTGATTGTTTCTATAGCTATTCCAAGTTCTGATTGCGATTATCTTAAAGTGGCGTTGGAAGTATTAAAAAATCTATCATATGGTTGCATAGCATCTACTATAGTTGCTTGGATAATTGATTTTGTTAATGTTAAAAATGCAAATAAAAAGTCAAACGATATATATGATGCGATATATATCGATCTCAAAATTAACATTGGCCACTTTGTAGACACATGGGCTCAATTGTGTGCGGTGTCTTTTAAAGATAGAGATTACCATTCCGAAACACACACTTGGAAGGAATGGTATGAAATTCTCAAAACCAATTACGACAATTTGGAACAGGAACGGCAACAGCATCTTCTAAGGTTTTTCCGAGATACTCTCTTAAGATCAACTCAATATGTTAATAAATCATTGGAGACAATTACCTCTCAAAATTATATGCTAACATTGAATGATGCAATGAATTCGGAACTTCGGAGTATAATGTCTGACTTCAAATTTGAGTTTGGTGCGTTAAATACGGACTTAGAGCATGAAAACTACGAAAAATACTTTTGGGATCATATAGAAGCAATAAATAAAGATTTGACAAACTACATTGGAGCTTGGTCAGATATTAGTTTTTACAATAACATTAAATTCGCTCCATATAAGTTTTTTGATGTTGCAAAATTCTTGATTTAAACACATTCTTATAATCGTTCTGTTTATTTACTAAAACCCAAATTTTGAGGGCGGCTCTTACGAGTCGCCCTCTTTTAGTTTCGCTTTCTGTTCCGCTATCTCCGCTTTCTTTTGGACGATCATCTCGGCGAGTTTGATTTCGCATTGCTCTTTCTTTTCAGCGTAGACGTTGAATTTCTTTCGCTTAGTATTTATGAAGGATTTATTTCTGTTTTCAGTTAGTTTCAATTCTATCAAAGGCAAGCAAGATTTTCGCTCGTTTTACCGTAATATAACCCGTCCAATTCTTTGTGACTTGTCTTGA
>JAFXIE010000142.1 GCA_017533425.1 Clostridia bacterium
CAATAGCGAAAACCAAATTGCCAAGCGTGTCAATTCCACCGGCAATATTTACGCAGCAGATATCGAAGAAATCAAAAAGAACCAGGAAGAGATTTATGAGGGAATCTGAAAAATTCTTATATCACTTTCCAAAATAAAGTGATGTTCAGCTCCGCAGGAGCGTAGCCGATTTTGAAAAATCGTTAAAGGGTATGTACTGCTAAAAGCGGAACAGGTATGACCGAAATCATACCTGTTCCAAGAAATTCACATATTACTGTTTTACGACCGACGAGCATCCGGCAGGCTTTTTTCACTCTGTCTTGCACACGAAGGAATTCTGTGCTATAATGCCTCATAGATACGCGCCCGTGATGAAATTGGCAGACATGCAGGATTTAGGTTCCTGTGCCGCAAGGCGTAAGGGTTCAAGTCCCTTCGGGCGCACCAAAATCGACAAGTTTCGACAGAGACTTGTCGATTTTACTTTTTCACTTTTCACTCTTCACTTTTCACTCTTCTCTTTCGAAACTTGTCGAGTAGTTAATAAGTAATAGTGAATAGTGAAGAAGTGCTGATGAAGCTTTTCTCCCTTTAGTCGAAAAGCATTATATTTTACTAGAGTTCGAATTCATACGCAAAAACGGCAAAGATATCTTATTTGTATGATTCACCATTCCTTATTCATTTGACAGGATTCTCAACGAATACGAAAGGATGACGTCGCATCGCTCATGGACAATGAATCATTGATTTCGCCTTGGATCCCTGCTATAATAATGAAAGTAAATGTATTATAGCTTGTAGCCCTTAGCCATTGCTGAAGGCCGTCGTCGTGCGGCTTTTTTCCGGGAAAACCACATTTGTAAAGGAAGTGGATTCTATGATCTGCACACCTGTAGCCTTTAAGCTTGCAAAGCCCGTTTATGCCGCGGGACTGTCCGGCGAGATGAACACCGCGGTGCTTTTCTGCGCGGAAATTTCCGCAGGGGAGGGCACCTGCCTTCGCCTCGCGGGTCACTGCTCCTACGAGGTTTTTATCAACGGCGAGTTTGTCCATTACGGCCCTGCCCGGGCGGGCCGGCATCACTACCGCGTGGATGAGCTTGCCATTGACAGCTGGCTTACGGAGGAGAAAAATTCCGTCTCGATCATCCTCTCAAGCTACAGATGCGCAAGCTTTGCCTATTTCAATGAGCCGGGCTTCCTTGCCGCAGAGTTTGAGCGCTGCGGCAAGGTCTTCTGCGCCACGGGATCCGACGCGTGGGCTCTCTATCGCTATACCGAGCGCGAGCAGAAGGTGGAGCGCTATTCCTTCCAGCGCACCTTTGTGGAGTGCCATGACCTGCGCCAGCATCCCGACCGTCTGTCCGGCGAGGGGCGCATTCCCTGTGCAGAGAAAAACGTGGCGGCAGGCAAATTTATTGCCCGCGAGGTAGGCCTTCCGGAGCTTCCCGTGGAGGAATATGAAACAAACGTTGGCTGCGGCCGCGTGGAGACCTGCGAGCCGGAAAAATTCAGCTCCGTCAAGATCATCTCCAAAGCCGGCCGGCAAAAGGAGGTGCAGGGCTTCGTCCGGGAGGAGGCGCGTATACCTCTCCATGAGGTGCAGCGTATGAATTTCATCCCGGAGGAGGAAGAGATCTCGTGCCTTCCGTACAGGGTGGAAAAGAATGGCTATCTTCTTACAAAACTCAAAGGTGAGCGCACCGGCCTCATCCGGCTTTGTGTGGAATGTAAAGCGGATGCCGAGCTGTATGTCACCTTTGATGAGATCCTGCGGGATGGAAAGATCGATATCCTGCGCATGGGCTGCGGAAATGTCGTCACCTGGAAGCTTCCCGCCGGACGGCATACCCTTATTACGGCGGAACCCTATTCACTGCAGTATATGAATATCATCGCCCGGGAGAATCCGGTTACCGTCCTGTCCGCGGGTGTTATCCGCACCGATTTCAACGCATCGGAGATCACCCTGTCTCTTAACCGGGAAAAGGCGGATGATGAGATCGCCCGCATCTTTGATGCAGCGGTGGAGACCTTCCGGCAGAACACCTTTGATATTTACATGGACTGTCCCTCCCGGGAGCGCGCAGGCTGGCTGTGCGACAGCTTTTTTACCTCGCGGGTCGAGAAGCTTCTCACCGGGAAGAGCCGGGTTGAGCACGCATTTCTTGCAAATTTTGCCATGGAGGATACCTATACGGATATTCCTGCCGGTATGCTTCCCATGTGCTATCCATCAGACCATCTGGACGGCGTATTTATTCCCAACTGGGCCATGTGGTTCTTCCTTGAGCTGAAGGAATACCTCGATCGGACGGGGGATCGGGAATTTGTGGATTCCATGCGGGATAAGGCCTACGGCCTGCTTTCCTACTTCCGCGCCTTTGAAAATGAGGACGGACTGCTGGAAAAGCTGAAGGGCTGGGTGTTCCTGGAGTGGTCCAAGTCAAATGATCTGGTGCAGGATATCAATTACCCCTCCAATATGCTCTATTACCGCTTTAAGAAGGTGCTCTGCGAACTCTACGGCGACAGCGCCCTCTCCGAGGAGGCAGACCGGCTGCGCACGAAAATCCGCAGTGCCAGCCGCGGTGAGCTCTTCTACTGCGATAACGCGGTCTACGGCGAGGACGGAACTCTGCGGCTTTCCGGCATCTGCACCGAAAGCTGCCAGTATTACGCCTTCTTTACCGGCGTCGCAACCCTTGCAGAGGATGCCGAGCTTTGGAACACCCTGCTGAAGGATTTCGGCCCCGAGCGGAAGGAAAGCGGCAAATGGAGCGACATTCCCTTTGCCAATGCCTTTATCGGCAATTATCTGCGCTGTGAGCTTCTTATGCGGGAGGGCGAGCTTTCCGCCCTGGAGGAAAATATTCGCGGCTATTTTGACTATATGGCCCGCAGAACGGGAACACTCTGGGAGAATGACAGCGACCATGCCAGCTGCAATCACGGCTTTGCCTCCCATGTTCTCATCTGGCTTGATCGCCTCGGTTACACAAAGCGGGACTGAATCCTATATGAGCGAAAGGAAATTCCTATGCCTTATTCCGATTATCTCGTGTTTATCGTTGCGATTCTCGTATGCACGGCCTTTTCTCTCTTTGCCTCTGCGCGGGTAAACGGCACCTTTTCCAAATATGACCGGCAGCGCCTGCGCTCCGGCGTCACCGGGGCGGAATGTGTGCGCCGGCTGATGTCTCGCCGCGGGATTCGCGGCATTGCCATCGGCCGCGTGTCCGGCAAGCTTTCCGACCATTATCATCCCTCAAAGGGGATTATCAATCTCTCCGACTCCACCCACGACAGTGCCTCCGTTGCGGCAGTTGCCGTGGCAGCCCACGAGATGGGCCATGTGATGCAGCATCAGGACGGCTATCTCTTTTACCGCCTGCGCACGGCGCTGGTGCCTGTGGTCAATTTCGGCTCCATGCTTGCCATGCCGCTGGTGCTTATCGGCATTGTGCTTGATAATATCACCATGTATGCGGATGCAGACCTCGGCTTTACGGTGGCCATGATCGGCGTCATTCTCTATGGCGGATCCTTCCTTTTTGCCCTGGTTACCCTCCCGGTGGAGCTCAATGCCAGCCGCCGGGCGGGGGAGATGCTGGTGGCCGAAGGGATTCTCGCGGCAGATGAGCTCCCCGGCGCAAAACGGGTGCTTTCCGCCGCAGCCATGACCTATCTTGCATCTCTTCTGACCTCGCTTGTCTATTTCCTGCGCTTTGCCCTCTATGTTCTCTCCATTTTTGGCCGCAGGAACAACAACCGCCGGTAAAAGTAACACAGGAGAATGGAGAAGTAACACCGCCATTTTGCGGAGCTGTGGTATAATCATCGGCGAAAGGTCGTGATGATTTTGGAATTCTCCGAAAAACTCAAAAAACTGCGGCATGCGCGGGGACTTACCCAGGCAGAGCTTGCAGGAGCAATCTTTGTTAGCCGCAGCTCGGTTGCAAAATGGGAAAACGGTCTTGGCTTGCCGGGGGCAGATTCTCTGTCTGCACTGGCCGCCTTCTTTGCCGTTTCCGAAGACTTTTTCAGCACGGAGATGCCGGAAGAAGTTATCGTTTCCAAAAATCAGCTCATCCGTAAGCGTCGGTATGCCGCGTGGATTCCGCTTGCAGTTTTGCTCATGCTGGCATTTCTTTCCTGCGTGCTGTTGATCTGCGGCTTCCGGCTGACCTCCGGCGGGTGTGTGGATCCCTACTATCACAAGTATCCCACCATTTGGGAGGCGGATTATAATTTCTACTTAAATGACCGGGAGGCGCCGGGCGCCGTCATCGCCGTTGGAAAATATGGTCCTCTGTTTCGACAGGCGGAGGGCGAATATCTCGATATCATCAATCCGGCGGGGGATAAGATCGGCATTCTTTTGCGCTTCACGGGTGCGAATGCCCTGTACTGCTTTGTTTTCACCAACGGCTACATCACCGAGATGGGTCATACCGAGGATGGCGCGGCCTATGCCAAGGTCGACTACCCATACCGCACAAAGGAGATCTTGCTGGACGGCGCGTATGTGGAGCTGGATTTTTACTGCTATTTCAAGTGTGCGCCTCCCCTTGGGGAAATCACCATCAAGGGCGAGAAAATGTGCCTTGTGCCGCAGGATGCATCCGACAACTGAATCAAATATGCCCGGCTGTCAGCGACAGTCGGGCTTGTTTTTGGCTTCGATGAGGGAATAGGCAAGAACGCCTGCAAGTATAAGTATGCCGCCTAAAATGACCAGATAATGGGGGATCTCGGCAAAGAGAAGGCAGGCAAGTATGGCCGCCACCACAGGCTCACAGAGCTTGGAGGCGGAAAGAAAGGCTGGGGAGAAGTACTTCAGCGCCCAGGAGAAGACCGAGTGGCCGAGGAGGGTGGAGAATACGGCGAGCAGCAGGCCGACAATAGCCGGGCTCCAGCCGTAGGCAAAGGGATTCTGTGCCTGGGCAGCTGAAATGATGAGCAGCGCCGCTGTGCAGGCGGTGTATACCACATAGGTGTAGACCGAGGTGGATACACCCTTTCGCACCACTCGTCCCAGCAGCATGTAAACGGCGGCGGACATGGCGGCAAGGAGGGCGAGAATATCGCCGGTGAGGCTTTGCCCCGCGGCGGAATCGGAAAGAGCGATGAGAAGGGAGCCGATGAGGGTCACGGCAATGGCCGCGACAGCCTTCAGGGGAATGCGACCCTTCATAAAGATGCAGTAGCCCAGCGCCACCCAGATGACCTCCGTGCAGACGATGGTGGTGGAGCTTGCAACGCTGGTCAGGGCAAGGGATCGAAACCACAGCACAAAATGCACGGCAAGAAAAATGCCGCTGAGGGCGGAAAGCAGGAGATTCTTTGCCGACAGGCCGCGCAGCTCCCGCCGAAGCTCCCGATTTCCGAGGGTGATGGGGGTCAGCAGCACCACCGTCAGCCCAAGGCGCCACAGGGCGGTGACGGCGGAGGGGGCTTCGGAATATTTGACAAAAATAGAGGAGAGGGATATACCGAGGATGCCGATGATGAGCAGGATCCCCGGTCGTTTCTCAAAAAGCTTCACAATGGGACCTCCTTGGCGCCGCCCCGTGCCTGCTCGCGCCAGACCTTCGGGGTAGAGCCGGTGATTTTCTTGAATATCTTGGAGAAATACTGCACATCCATCATCCCGCAGTGCTGAGCCACCGTCTGGATCTGCAGATTGGTGGTCTTGAGCAGATGACAGGCCTGCCGGACGCGGCAATCCTGAATATGTTCCACCACCGTTTTGCCGGTATCCCGGTGAAATATGCGGGCAAGGTGGGTGGGCGAGATGGACAGCGCCCGGGCGATATCCGCCAGGGACAGGGGAGAGGCAAGCTCCGATTCGATGATGAGCAGTGCCTGCCGCACGTGCTCGCTGCAGTTGCGCATGGTATTTGTTCGTACCAGGCGAGAATAGGTCCGAAAGATACTGCGCATGAGCTCACCCGCCGCGGCAATATCCTGCTACTGCTCGATCTCGGCGGCAAAGCCGGAGGAAATCCGGTGGAGATGCACGGGATGAACGCCGCCCTGCTCAGCTGCCTTTCGGAAGAGGGTGTTCATGATGATGCAGTAGTTCTTGAAATTTCGCAGGGGATCGGGCACGCGAACATCGAAGGATTCCGGCTCGAGCTTGGCCATGAGATGTTCAATACGGTGGGTCTGCCCGAGAGAGATGGCCTGCAGCAGCTCGTTTTCATAGGCATAACGTTTGCTGATGAGCATGGCATCCATCAGCGCGCTGTCAATGCCGTCCGATTCCACATCCTCCCGGCTGTACAGAAGCCGCCGGTTGTCCGGCTCACGATCCCGCCGGATGTAGTTTCCCCGTCCCCAAATGCGGTCGCAGAAGGCCTCCAGCATGAGAAAGGCGGGGCTTGACTCCGAAAGGCAGGTTATGATCATATAGTAATCCCGGAAGGGCTTTTGCAGCCGCGGCGGAATGCCGGCGCCCTCGGCCAGGGTGTAGATTTCCGCCTCCCCGGGGCTTGCGTGCAGAAAGGGGCCGATAAAGAGAAGGTTTCCCCCGGAAATTGCCGGCAGCAGCAGATATGCATACCGAAATCCAAGGGTATCGTAGGTGTGGTAGAGGGTTTGCGGCTCGATTTTGCCGAGATATTCTCCGATGCTGATCTCCGAGAGGGGATTTTCCTCCAAAAGCGAGGAGAATTCGGGACTGATGATCTGCGAAAGAGGCTCTGATGCATCTGTCAGTATAACGGGGATTCTCATGCGCCGCAGGGTATCTTCCAGAAGCTCCAGCTCGCCCTTGTAAAACACAGCAATCACTCATTTCCGAAATTTTGTCAATTCCAATTAACCGTCCCACATACTTTACCATATATTTTGTGGAATCGCAACAGAAAAAATGAACAAGATGTAAAAATATTACAAGCGAGCGCAAAAATATTACTCACAGAAAACTGCCATAATGTTTTATACTATTATTGTCCTGTCAAGGTACGCGTTTTCAAATTATATTAGAAAAGAGGAAGTTGACATGGAAAATCAGGTAAAGACGGAAAATAATGCCGTCAGAAAGTTTGGCATTCGCGATTGTCTCGCCTATGCTGCCGGTGATCTCGGCTGCAACATGAGCTTTGCCCTCAAGGGCACGATGTCCATCTTCTGGACGCAGTTCATGGGCATGGATCTCTGGTATGCGCTGCTGCTCATCGTGGTGCAGGTCTGGGATGCCATCAACGATCCCCTCATCGGTTCCATCATCGACTCTGACCGCCGCAAGTATAAGAGAAATAAGTTCCTTTCCTACATCTGGGCCGGCTCCATCGGTCTGATCGTCGGCGGCGCCTGCTGCTTCCTGCCCTTCCCGGATGCTCCTGTCATCGCCAAGGCCTTCATCTTCATCGGCGGCTACGTGGTTTGGGATGCCTTCTACACCGTTGCGAATGTTCCCTACGGCTCCCTGCTGTCCCTCATTTCCGACGACGTCAAGGATCGCGCTTCCCTCTCCGCCTGGCGTTCTGTCGGCTCCATCTTCGGCAATATGCTCCCCATGGTTATCCTGCCCTTCATCATCTACGATAAGGACAACAACCTCATCGGCGAGCGCGTCTTCATCGCTGCCCTCATCATGGGCGCTCTGGGCTTCATCTGCTTCCAGTTTATGATCCGCAACACCGAGATCCGTGTGGATACCAGCGTTGCCCTCAACGAGCAGCAGCCCAAGTTCAATGTTCTCAAGGCTTTCGGAAACTTCATCAAGAACCGTCCCGCCGTCGGCGCCACCATCGCCGCCATGGGTATGTTCATCGGTATGCAGGGCGCTGCCACCGCCGTTACCGTTATCTTCCAGTCTTACTTCAAGAATGTTCAGATTTCCGGTATCGTTCAGCTCTTTGCCATGATCCCCATCGTCCTCTTCACCCCGCTTGCCCGTAAGATGGTCGCAAAGTACGGCAAGAAGGAGCTGGCTACCTTCGGTGCCATCTGCTCCGTCGTTGCCGGTTTGGCCCTCTTCATTGTCACCCCCAACAATACCCAGCTGGATCTCATCATCTACATCGTCTGCCAGCTCGTTTATTCCCTCGGTCTCGGTATCTATTCCACCGTTTCCTGGGCTATGATGGGCGACGCCATCGATTACAATGAGTGGAAGTTCGGCACCCGCGAGGAAGGCACTGTCTACTCCCTGCATTCCTTCTTCCGTAAGCTCGCCCAGGGTCTTGGACCCTCCATCATTCTCATCATCATGGTCGCTCTTGGCTACGTCGGCGAGAATGAAGGCAACCAGGTCTGGCAGGTGGCTGTCAATATGCGTTACCTCGTTGCCGGCACCTATCTGTTCTCTGCGCTGCTGCAGCTCATCGGTCTCGGCGTTGTCTACAACCTCAATAAGAAGACCCTTGCTGCCATGAACAAGGCTCTCGGCCGCAGCGAAAACTGATCCCGCTTCCAATCGGTGCCTGCATGACCTTTGCAGGCACCGATTTTACAGGATATCCACATATTTCCTGTGAGATATGATATAATATTTGCAATACTCTATGCTGATTTTAGGAGAAAAAACCGTGAGAAATGTTCTGAATTTCAACGCCGGCTGGTCCTTTGCCAAGGACGTGAAGGAGTGCCCGGCTGCCCTCTGCGAGAGCTGGGAAACCATCAATCTGCCCCATACCTGGAACGCCACCGACGGCCAGGACGGCAATAACGATTACTTCCGCGGAACCTGCTGCTATGCAAAGCAGATCGTGAAATCCGAGCTTCCCGCAGCCGACCGCTATTATCTCGAGATCCGCGGCGCGAATTCCTCTGCCGATGTCTATGTTGACGGCAAGTCCGTTGCCCATCACGACGGCGGTTATTCCACCTGGCGCGTTGATCTGACCGATCATATCGCCGAGCAGAGCCTGATCTCCATCCTTGTGGACAATGCGCCGAATGACCGCGTATATCCCCAGATGGCCGATTTTACCTTCTATGGCGGTCTTTACCGCAATGTCAATCTCATCTGCGTGGCAAACGAGCATTTTGACCTCGACTATTACGGCGCTCCCGGCATCATGGTCACCCCCAAGATCGAGG
>JAFXIE010000143.1 GCA_017533425.1 Clostridia bacterium
GGATAAAGTATTCACCATTTTCTTTCAAAATCAGAATGGACAACCGTCTTGGCATACCAAACAGTTTGACGGCAAACACCTCGTTTGCGGTTTCGATGTAAAGGTCGCATTTCTTTGCGTGCTTACTTCCAAGAAACCATAACGGATGTGTTACGTGAATTTTATAGTTTTTGCTTCGACACAGCCTTTTGATCTTGTACGCGCATTTCAATCGCTTGAAAAAGCAACGGATATACGGAAATAAGGCAATAACGGCAACAATGCCTATAAGTGCATACCAAAATTCCATTTACATATCCTTCTTTCGGTAAGTAATGTAGATCAGCGGTGTTTTACCAACGACCACAGGGTAAGCTGAACCGCCTCAATCCAGGCTGTGCGCCGTTTCCAGGGCGAGGGTGATCATTTCATCAAAGGAATTCTGGCGCTCCTCGGCGGACAGTTCCTCCCCGGTGAGGATATGGTTTGATACGGTGCAGACCACCAGCGCATCCTTTCCCAGCCTTGCGGCATTCATATAGAGGGCTGCGCCCTCCATCTCCACGGCCATGATGCCCATACCCGCCCAGCGGGCGTTGGCTGTCTCATCATCGCCGTAGAAAACATCTGTGGACAGCAGATTTCCCACCCGGTGGCGGATGCCCATGCGCTTTGCGCAGGAAACGCAGGTCTCCAGCGTCTCATAGCTGCACAGAGGGGCAAAGGTGCCGGGCAGATTATAATTTGCCGCGTAGTTTGAATCGGTGGAGCAGCCCATGCCGATGACCACATCGCGCACGCGAATATCCTCCCGCAGGGCACCGGCGGAGCCCACGCGGATGATATGATTCACCCCGAAGAATTTATAGAGCTCATAGGAATAGATGCCGATGGAGGGCATACCCATGCCGCTGGCCATGACGGAGACGGGCTTGCCCTTATAGCTGCCGGTATAGCCCTGAACCCCGCGAACGTTGTTGACAAGCTTTGCATTCTCCAGATACTTTTCCGCAATGAGCTTTGCCCGGAGGGGATCCCCCGGCATGAGCACGGTGGATGCAAAATCCCCATAAGCCGCATTGATGTGCGCTGTTGCCATATTCGGCACCTCCGATTTTCTGATATTGTTGGATTTGTGGACTTCAGGCCGTCTTCGGATTTCCCAAAAAGCCCTGCCCCCCCCCTTTGCGAATTCTGCAATTTATAGTATAATGTATTTCAGAAGAAAACACACATTCCGGAGGAAAGGATCATGCGTCTTTCTGTTTGCATTCCCATGTTTTTCCGCGATATTTCGCCGGCAGAGGCCGTTTCGCACATATCCGCCCTGGGTTTTGACGCCGCTGAGGTCTGGAAGCTGAAGGATTCCGATGTTCCGGCACTTTCCGAGGCGCTCTCCCGCTGCGAGGTGGAGCTGGCGGCCATGTGCACCGACTGCTTTGCCCTGACGGAGCCCCACCGGCGGCAGGAATATCTGGAGGGGCTGGAGGCCGCCTGTCGGCGGGCGCAGCTGCTCCGCTGCAAAAATCTCATCACCCAGTCGGGACAGGATACCGGAAAGCCGGCAAAAGAGCAGCTTTCCGCCATGGAGGAAACCCTCACCGCCGCCCTTCCCATTCTCGAGGCATACGGCATGCGGCTGCTTCTGGAGCCCCTCAACCGCCGCATCGACCATAAGGACACCTTTCTCTCTTCCTCGGCGGATGCCTTTGACCTTCTGCGGCGCATTGGCAGCCCCCGGATTTGCGTGCTCTTTGATCTCTATCATCAGCACATCACCGGGGAGAACCTTGCCGACGCGGTAACCCAAAACCTGCCCTATATCGGCCACATGCACCTGGCCGGCAGCCGCGGCCGGCATGAATTCTGGGAGGGCGAGGTGGATTATCCCGCCCTGCTGCGGCAGTTTGATGCGGCCGGCTACACCGGCCTTGCCGGGCTGGAATACAGCCCGCTGCTGCCCCGGGAGGAGAGCCTTGCCCGGGCAAAAAATCTGCTTCTTTAAACGTCAGTCCCGCACCCGGTCAAAGCCCAGGCTCTCGACAAAGGGCACATTTCTGACGGTGAACTCTCTGCCGTTTAAGTAGGCCAGGATGCCTGCCGGTGTTGTGAAGGAAAAGCGCAGCTTGTAGGCGCAAAGTGCCTGCTCATGCATCCGGCGGCGGCGGTTTTCCTCATAATCGCCGTATTTTCCGTCCCCCAGCAGCGGACAGCCCACCGAGGCCAGGGACACGCGGATCTGATGGGTGCGGCCGGTCAGCAGCCGACAGCGCAGAAGGGAGGCATTGCCCACCGTCTGCAGCGTTTCATATTCCGTCAGCGCCGTGCGCGCCCCGGGCTGCGGGGCATTGAAATGGCGAACGGTTTTGTCCCGCTCGTCCTTGCGCAGCCAGCATTTCAGCGTGCCGGAGGCAGGCGTCGGCCGGCCGAGCACGGCGCAGAGATAGTATTTGTCGATCTCCCGATCGCGGATTTTATCCGATAGGATCCGCAGCGCCTCCGCATTCTTTGCGGCGATGACGATGCCGCAGGTGTTGCGGTCGATGCGGTTTGCCAGGGCGGGGGCAAAGGTATTCTCCGCCGCCGGGTCGTATTCCCCCCGGGCGGCAAGATAGCCCTGGATGCGGGCAATGAGGGTATCCTGCGTACCGCGGTCATCCTCATGCACCACCAGTCCCTGGGGCTTCTCCGCCAGCAGGATATTTGCATCCTCATACAGGATCTCCGGCGGCGGCAGATGGGTGGGCGGCAGGACGGCGGCAGGTCGCTCCAGCAGCTCATCCGGCAGATACAGGGCGAGCACATCCCCCTCCACCAGCCTGTCCCCCGGCTCACAGCGCTTGCCGTTGCGCTTGATATTTTTGGTTCGGATGGCCTTGATGGCCACCGTTGTCGGCAGATTGGGGAAGGCCGCGTGCACCACGCGGTCCAGCCGGCGGCCGGCATCATTTTTTCCGATATGCAGTTCCCGCATGCGCACACCTCCTGCTCTCTTTGCTTCTCTATGAAATTATACCACAATGCGCGCAAAAGGAAAAGTGGCCTTCCGGTTGAAATGCGGCTCTTTTTGCGCTATACTTATACTCACCTGACAAAAAAGGAGATTTACCATGCACGAAGGACACCGCGAAAAGATGCGCACCCGGATTGAAAACTTCGGTCTGGATAGCCTCGCGGAGCATGAAATACTGGAAACCCTCCTCTATTTTACCATTCCCCGGGGTGATACCAATCCCACTGCCCATAAGCTCATTTCCACCTTCGGCAGTCTTGCCTCCGTGCTGGAGGCTCCGGAGGAGGAGCTGCTGGCCGTTGAGGGCGTCGGCCCCAAAACGGCGCGGCTTCTGACCATGCTTCCCCATTACAGCCGCGCCTATCTCGTTTCCAAGGGCAACAGCGACCGCCCGCTTTCCGAACCGGAGGCCGCGGGCCGCTATCTTCTGCCCTATTTTGTGGGCGAGAGCGAGGAAAAGGTTTATCTCTTATGCCTGGACAACCGCTGCTGTCCCATCTGCTGCAAATGTGTCCACACCGGCAGCGTCAATGCCGTAGAGGTCAGCATCCGCAACATTGTCTCCATCGCCCTTTCCTACAATGCCACCGCCGTCATGCTGGCGCACAACCATCCCGGCGGCGTTGCCATCCCCTCCCCCGATGATATAGCCACCACCGAAAAGGTGCGCCGTGCGCTGGAACCCGTCGGGATCCGTCTGGCCGACCATTTTGTCTTCGCCGGCGGCGACAGCGAAGAGCGCAACCTGCTGGGAGACTTCACCTCCATGGCATACACCGGCGCTTTGAGAAAGGGCAGCGCAGATTCCGCACCCCGCGCCGCCCAGACCTGGCGCGTGCGGCAGGAATAAACGCAACCAAATATTTCCCCCGTACCGGCAAAACCGGGCGGCAGGTTGCCGCCCCTATAAGTCTCCCGTAAGGTTTTCCTCTTTTGCGGACAGTCGGGGACGCCTGTCCCTACAGAGTTCACGCAAGGTTGCATAATATCTTGAAGATCGATTTTGCCCATACGAAGTTTCGTGATATCCGCACAGGCACTGCCGTCCCCCGGCGAATGCCCTATCCGTCAAATACCATAGCGCCAGAGACAAGAAGCAGGGCTTTATCTATTTTGCAGTCCGGGGGTGGGTTCCAAGGGAGGGGGCGTAAGCCCACCTCCTTTTGGCGGTCTTTGGGGTACCTTTCTTCCGAAAGAAAGGTACGAACGATTCCTTCCTGTTATCCGTACATCGATTCATTGGAAAAACGGGCGGCAGGTTGCCGTCCCTACCGGTTCCCCACAGGTTTTCCTTATGCAAAAAAGCGCCATCCGGAAAATATCCGAATGGCGCTTTTTTATTTACGCAAGACCCATGGCCTTCTTTTCCTCCTCCGTCAGGGAGAAGAAGGTTTTGACATTTTCCACCGGCTTATTGGCCAGCATAGCAGTCCAGCGCTCCTCGCTTTCCATGACGCCGCCGATATTGTCCTTGATATAAACCTCTTCCTCATGCTCACCGAGGTCAACCACATTCTGCTTCACGCTTGCTCCCTGCATGACGTTGTCCTTAATGAGGGAAGCGCGCAGATGGCGCAGCACAAGGCCGTAATCGGGGCCGTAATGGCGCACGCCAGCCTCGTCCTTTCCGTCGCGCCCGGCATGCAGGGTGTTGCCGGTAAAGACCAGGTTGACACATTCCTCCGCAAAGAAATGGCAGTTCTCATAGCCGGGCGCCTGCAGCTTGGGCGTAAAGATGCCGGAGCCGGAGCGGTTGAAGGTGTTGCCGGTGACGGTGATATTGCGGTTGTAGCGGTCGGCATCCCTGGTGTAGATCTTCAGCTGCGGGCCGCCGGAGCGGTCAAACTGGTTGCAGGTGATGGAGGTGAACTTGGAATTGCGCATATGCAGGCCGCCGCCCATATTCCACTCGATGCGGTTGCCGTAGAAAACGGTGGAGGAGAACATTTCGCCGCCCTCCACGCCGCAGTTTTCATTGCCGGAGAACCAGTTTCCGCTGATGAAGGCATCCCATCCGTCCTGATAGAGGCCATTGTAGGAATGGGAGAGCATATTGTTGCGGATGGTGGAGCACCAGACGTGGTTGAAATAAACAGCCGAGCCGGAGAAGCCGTGAATCCGGCAGTTTTCGATGGTGGGGGTATCTTCTTCCCCGGCGGCATCGTAGATGGGGTGGTCGATCATGACGCCGTGAACGCCCTTGCCGAGCTTTTCGCCCTCCAGACCGAGATCGCGCACCACGGCGCCGACGGCGCAGGTGAGATTGAGCACGCAGCGGGCATCCCCATCGGCCAGCGTCAGGCAGGAGGCATTGGGACGGCGGAAGCCCCAGGCATCAAAGCCCCGGATGGTGGTTCCCCGATGCATCAAAAGATCCTTGCAGCGGTAATTTCCCGGGGGAACGATAACCGCGCCGCGAACCTCTCCCGCCGCATCCAGCGCCGCCTGGATGGCTGCCGTACAGTCAAACTTTCCGTCGCCGATGGCGCCGAATTCCGTGATGTCGAAGACATTGGTCATGTTCCTCGTACCTCCGCATATCATATTTTTCCCATTATAGCACATGCTGCAGCGCAAAAAAAGATGCCTGTGCAAAAAACACAGGCATCTTTGGCTTTTTTTGCTTTAGAAGGGCAGCTTGCCGAGCTTCTTGTCATCCACAGTGACCTTGATATCCTTCTTGAACTCGTCATAGGCCGCAGTGTAGGCTTCGTTCTTCATGGCAGTCTCCACGGAGATCTTCCAGGCGGGATCGCTCACGCCTTCAAAGAACATGATGTGGTAGCCATAATCGGTCTTGACGATTTCGCAGTCGCCGTTCTTGCGGGCGGCATCAAAGATCCAGGCGTCGAATTCCTCCACCATGTAATCCTTGGTGATGTTCTCATAGAGACCGCCGTTTTCGACGGAGCCGGTATCCTCGGAATACTCCTTGACGAGCTTTGCGAAATTCTCCGCGGTGGGATCCTTCTGGAAGGCGGCGAAGACCTCCTCAGCCTTGGCCTTGGCCTTCTCGTTGGAGCCCCAGGTATCCTTGGTGAAGAGGATGTGGCGGGCATCCACGGTGTTGTACTCATAGCGGGCGGGCAGCTTGGTCACCATATAGACGGTGCAGGTATAGGCCTTCTCATCGACGATGAGGGTGGTGTCGTTGAGCTGACGGCCGTCCTCATAAACCCAAACGGCGGCGGCATTGTCCTTGTTGTACTTGGAGTCCTTGTTTGCCAGGCCATCCAGGGCGGTGGCGATCTCGGTGTCCTTCTTTTCCTGAGCCTTCAGATACTGCTCGACCCAAGCCTTGAAGGCGGCCTCATCCTTGGTGGCGAGGAGCTTCTCGGCCTCGGCCTTGATGTCGGCAAGGGCCTTGTTCTTCTCGGTGGTGGTGGCATCCTTGTCGTAGGTAGCGGTGAAGGTATAGCTCAGAGTGTCAAAGTACATGAAGTCCTTGGCATTCTTCTCAAAGTAGGCATCGATCTCCGCATCGGTGTACTTGTAGCCCTCGTAGAGGTGCTCATAGAAGGTCTGGGCGGTGTAATGGAGCTTCAGGGCGTTGCGAAGATCCGACTCCTTGACGCCGGTGCCGTAGCAGAGGGAGATATACTTCTGCAGGCTGTAGCCGTTCTTGTCGGCATAGCCCTTGATATTCTCCATGGATTTTTCGATGCGGCTGTTGATCTCATCCTCAGCCTCATAGCCGGCATCCTTGGCGGCCATGGCGGTGATGATCAGCTCCTCCACCTGGGTCTTTGCAAGGCCTGCAAAGTAATCGTACCAGGTGGTGTCCTCAGCGCCGTAATACTCCTGCTCCTTGAGGCTGTCGGAGGTGTCGAGGCCGAGGTAGGAGAGGTAGGAGCCGTACTGATTGACATAGTTGCTGTAGTTGTTCATGAAGAAATAGCACATGACGGCATTGTCGATCTCCACGCGGTCATCATCGGAGGAACCGACGACGGAGATGGTGTTACGCAGGGTGGTGCCCGTCAGCTGAAGGGCCAGCACAACGATAACAACGGCGGCGATGGCGCCGACAACACCGATGATCAGTCCGTAGACCCAGCCGGGGGTCTTCTTGCTCTGCTTTTTCTGCTGAAGCCGGGCGATCTCTTCGGCATGGGCACGGCGAATTCTGTCAGCTTTGCTCATAATTTTCAATCCTTTATTTCCGCCGGCTTACATACCGGCATATTTTTTCCTATTATACTCTATTTTGTCCGTAATTGCAATCCGTTTGCCTGTTAAGTTTTTATGAATTCCAAAGATTTGGCTAAAAAAGGGTGGACTGGCTGGATTCCGGCAGTTCTCCGAAGGCGCCCATGGCGCGCAGCTTGTCCATCAGGGTCTTGGAAACCTTGGGACAGCGGGCCGCCACCTCCTCCACCGAGAGGAAGCCGCCGATGCGTGCCTCGGCATAGAGATTCTCCGCCGCCGTTTCGCCGAGACCTGCCACGGCCGTGAAGGGCATACGCAGGTATTTTTCATCCTCCATGGAGAAATCCTTGGCCTTGGAGCGGTAGAGATCCACCGGCCGGAAGGAAAAGCCCCGCAGGCAGAACTCATAGCAGACCTCGAGGTTTTTCTGCAGCTCCTCGTCGTTGCCGGTGGTGTCCTCCTTCTCCCGCAGCTCCAGGATCTTTGCGCGGATGGCCTCCGCCCCCTCCAGCATGACATCGGCATCCAGAGCATCGGCGCGCACCGAAAGAAATGCGCAGTAGAAGGCCAGCGGCCGATGAAGCTTATACCATGCCACACGGAAGCCGTTGACCACATAGGCGGCGGCGTGGGCCTTGGGGAACATGTATTTGATCTTCTTGCAGGATTCGATATACCATTCCGGCACGGCATGCTCCCGCATGGCCTCCTCCCATTCGGGCTTCAGGCCTTTGCCCTTGCGGACAAATTCCATGATCTGGAAGGACATTTTCGGGGGCATGCCCCAGGCGATGAGGTTGAGCATGATATCGTCGCGGCAGCAGATGCAGCCCGAGAGGGGGGCATGTCCCGCGGCGATGATATCCTTTGCGTTGTTGAGCCACACATCCGTTCCGTGGGTCATGCCGCAGACGCGAACCAGCTCATCGATGGTGGAGGGTCGGGTGTCCACCAGCACCTGCTTGACAAATTTGGTGCCGAATTCCGGCACGGCGCAGGTACCGATCTCGCCGAGGATGTCGTTATCCTCGATGCCGAGGGCTTCGTTGGAGGAATAGAGGCTGAGGGTGGCGCGGTCGTTGAGATCGATCTCGCTCATTTTGATGCCCGTCAGCTCCTCCAGGTGCTTGATCATGGTGGGGTCCTTATGGCCGAGGATATCAAACTTCAAAAGGTTTGCATCGATGGAGTGATAGTCCACATGGGTGATGACGATATCCGTCTCCTGATCGTCCGCCGGGTGCTGCACGGCGCAGAAATCATAGATTTCCTTGGTGCGGGGCACAACGACCATGCCGCCGGGATGCTGTCCCGTGGTGCGCTTGACGCCGGTGCAGCCCAGGGCAAGGCGGGTCATTTCCGCCCGGGGCATGGTGATCTCCCGCTCCTCGCAGTATTTTTTCACATAGCCGAAGGCGGTCTTATCCTTGATGCCGCCGATGGTGCCCGCACGGAAGACGTTTTCCGCGCCAAACATCTCGATGGTATGGCGGTGGGCCTTGCCCTGATATTCGTTGGAGAAGTTCAGGTCGATATCCGGCGCCTTGTCGCCGTCAAAGCCGAGGAAGGTCTCAAAGGGGATATCAAAGCCGTCCTTATAGAGCTTCGTTCCGCAGTTGGGACAGAGCTTATCCTCCATATCAAAGCCGGAGCCAAAGCCCTCGCCGCCGTGAAATTCCGTAAAGCGGCATTTCTCGCAGCGGTAATGGGGCGGCAGGGCATTAACCTCGGTGATGCCGAGGAAGAAGGCCACCAGAGAGGAGCCCACCGATCCGCGGGAGCCCACCATGTAGCCGTTGTCGTTGGAGCGGCGGATGAGCTTCTGGGCGAACATGTACATAACGTCAAAGCCGTGCTTGATGATGGAGCCAAGCTCCTTTTCCATCACGGTGCTGACCTGCGGAGGCAGGGGATCTCCGTAGAGCCGTGCCGCCGTTTCCCGGGTGATGCGCTCCAGCTCCTCGGCCGAGCCGGGGATCTCCGGGGGATACATCTCCTTGGGGAAGGGACAGACGTCGCCGCACATATCGGCGATCCGGTTTGTATTGGTGACAACCACCTCGCGGGCTTTTTCCTCGCCGAGGTAGGCAAATTCCGCAAGCATATCCTCGGTGGTGCGGAAATAGAGGGGTGCCTGCTCATCGCAGTCCTCAAAGCCCTTGGCCGCCATGAGGATCCGGCGGAAGGCCTCATCCTCGGGATTTAAGAAATGAACGTCGCCGGTGGCGCACACGGGCTTGCCGAGCCGCTCACCCAGGGCTACGATGCGGCGGTTGAAATTGCGCAGATCCTCCTCAGAGGAGGCCGTTCCGTCACGGAGCATGAAGGCATTGTTGCCGATGGGCTGCACCTCAAGAAAATCGTAGAAGGCGGCGATCTCCGCAAGCCGGTCGTCATCCGCTCCATCCAGCATGGCGCGGAAAAGCTCCCCCGCCTCACAGGCGGAGCCGACAATGAGATGCTCCCGGAGGCTTGCCAGCATCCGCCGGGGAATGATGGGCTGCTTGCGGGCGTTCATGTATTTCAGATGGCCGTAGGAGACCATGCGGTTGAGGGCGCGCACGCCCTCCTCATCCTTTGCCAGCAGCAGGATATGGTACACCGGCAGGGACTGGGTGTCGCAGCCGGCCTCAGCATTCCGATCCGCCCGGGCGGCAAGGATGGCATTGATCTCTGCGGTATTTTCCGCCCCATCCTCCACCTGCAGGCGCTTAAAGAGGGCTGCCAGAGCCAGCGCCAGGGTGCGGGCATCATCCCCGCCGGAATGGTGTTTGAATTTGGGCAGACCCAGCTCCTTTGCGAGGTTATTGAGCCGGTGGCGGGCCATATGGGGCAGCATCACCCGGGAAAGGGGCAGGCTGTCGATGTAGGTATAGTCGCAAGAAAGTCCCACTGCCGCTGCGGCAGTCTTCAGGAAGGACATATCAAAGCCCGCATTGTGGGCGCAAAGCACGCGCCCCTTTGCAAAGGCAAAAAAGCTCTTCAGCGCATCGCCGATCTCCGGAGCATCGGCCACCATGCCGGCATTGATGCCCGTCAGCTCGGTGATGCGGGCGGGAATGGCCCGCCGGGGATTGACATAGGTCTGGAAGGTGTCGATGATGCGCCCATCCCGCAAAAGGGAGGCGGCGATCTCAATGATGACATCCTCATCGGGGTGCAGGCCGGTGGTTTCCAGATCAAAGCAGACAAAATCGCCGCAAAGCGGCTCTGCCGCCGGGCCAAAGACCGCGGGCATGGCCTCGCCGTTGTTGACATAATAGCCCTCGCAGCCATAGAGGACCTTGATGTCCTTTCCCTGGGCGGCATGGAGCATATCCGGGAAGGCGTGCAGCACGCCGTGATCGGTGACGGCGATGGCCTTATGTCCCCAGGACAGGGCAGTTTTGACCGCATCGGAGGCCGACATCACGCCATCCATGGCGGACATCTGGGTGTGCAGGTGGAGCTCCACCCGCTTCTCCTCCGCACGGTCCATGCGCACCGGCTTGGTTCTGCGGATGATATCCGCCGGCTTGAGCACGGAATCCTTTTCAAAGGTATCATACTGGATTTCGCCGCGGACGGCCACATGCATACCGTTTTTCACCGACTCGATGAGGGGCTGCGCCTTTTCCGCATCGAGAATGCGCTTGCAGGTCAGGGAGGAGGTGCCGTCATAGACGCAGAAGGAGACCACCTGCATCCGGCCGCCGGAAACCTCCCGGTTTTCACAGTTGAAAACGTCGCCCTCGATGGCATACCAGCCGCCGTTGAAATCAATGTCGCGGATGGAGGTAAGCTCATCGCCGAAGGGCTTGCCGAAGAGAATATCCGCCTCCTCCACCTTGGGTGCCGGCGGGCGCTTTTTCCGGTTGAACTCCCGCTTTGGCTCCGCAGGCTGGGGCTTGGGGCGGTCGGCAGGGGCGTGCTTTGCGCTCTCCTCGGAGATCCGGCGGATCTCCTCATCCCGGCGGCGGAGGAATTCCGAAATTTTTGCCTTGTCCTCCTCCGATTCGGGGCGCAGCACCACCCGGATGCTCCTGCCGTAGCACTCGGCAATTTTTCGTTCCATAAAACGCAGGCAGCCGGAGGCGGCAATGATATCCGCCCCGCCGGCGGCGCCGCTGATCTCCATGGTATTGCCCGAAAGGCGGAGGCCGCAGCCGCCAAGAAAGCCGAGGATGCCGGGGTATTCCGCCACGGCAAGACGGAGGATCTCCTGGGCTTCCACCTCGCCGAAGTCGCTCTCCGGGCAGTGAACGGTGATCTCCACGGAATTGAGCATATAGGCGCCGGCAAGGATCTCCGAAAGCCGGGGGATCAGGTCGGGCGGGCAGCAGTCGGAAAAGGCAAGTGTCAGCTTCATGACTCTTGCCGTCCGATGGATATCCAGTTGTTCCACGAAGGCCCCGCGCAGGGCCTCCGCATCCGTCCCGGTCAGCTGTGCCGCACCGAAGACCTGAAAGAAGGGAACCTTCTCCATAACGAGTTTTTCTTTCCTTTCGGACTCTATGCTTCCTGGGTGATTTTCTCAATCTCCCGCAGGATTTCCGGGATGATATCCGCCTCCCGGATGCGCCGCAGGATCTCGCCGCGGCGGAAGATAACCGCCTCGCCGCGGCCGGCACCGGCCACGCCGATATCGGCCTCCCGGGCCTCGCCCGGGCCATTGACCTCGCAGCCCATGACAGCCACCGTCAGCCGGCACTTCATGGGGGCAAGCCGCTCCTCCAGGGCGCGCACCGTATCGATGAGGGCGAAGCGGGTGCGGGCACAGGTGGGGCAGGATACAAGGTTGATGCCCGTCTCGCAGCGATCCGCCGCCCGGAGAATATCCCGCGCCGCCGCGATCTCCGCCACAGGGTCATCCGTCAGGGATACGCGGATGGTATCGCCGACGCCCAGGGCAAGCAGGCTTCCCGCACCGGCGGCGGATTTGAGCATTCCGATGCGGGGCGAGCCCGTTTCGGTGACGCCGATGTGCAGGGGATAATCGTATTTTTCCGAGAAGGCAAGGTTTGCGGCAATGGTCATGCCCACATCGGAGGATTTCATGGAAACGCAGATGTTGTCAAAGCCGCAGTCCTGCAGCAGACGGATGTGACCCTCCGCACTCTCGCACATGGCCGCCGGGGTCACCCCGCCGTATTTTTCCAGCAGCTCCTTTTCCAGAGAGCCGCCGTTGACGCCAATGCGGATGGGGATCCCCCGCTCGGCACAGGCATCGGCCACGGCGCGCACCCGCGCCGCAGAGCCGATATTTCCGGGGTTCAGGCGGATTTTATCCACCCCCGCCTCTACAGCGGCAAGAGCCAGCCGCCAGTCAAAATGAATGTCGGCCACCAGGGGGATGGAAATGCGCTTTTTGATCTCGGAGAGGGCCCGGGCGCTCTCCATATCGGGAACGGCAACCCGCACGATATCGCAGCCCGCCGCCGCGAGGCGGGCGATCTGCTCTGCGGTGGCGGCGGCATCCGCCGTTGCCGTATTGGTCATGGACTGGATGGCGACGGGATGGCTGCCGCCGATGCGGACGGTGCCGATCTGCACCTCACGGGTCAATTTGCGCTGCATTTTGCATTCCTCCGGCAGTTATTTGAAGAGGCGCACCACATCATTTACGCTCACAAGGGCGATAAAGCCCAAAAGCAGAATGAGCATGGCCGCGTTGACATATGCCTCATATTTGCGGGGCATTTTGACCCCAAAGAGGGAGAGAATCTTTTCGATGGCGAGGAAAACCACCCGGCCGCCGTCCAGCGCGGGGATGGGCAGCAGGTTCATCACGCCGAGATTGATGGTGATATAGGCAACCAGGCTCAGAAGGCTGGAAATTCCGGAGGTCTTTGCCACCTCCGACATGGTGGCCGTGATGCCCACGGGACCGCTCATATCCTCAAGCTTCACCTGTCCGCGGAAGATATCCGCAATGGAGAAGCGCACGGTGCGCACATAGTAGGCCGCCGTCCTGACCGCCCCCGTGAGGGTTGCGGCAAGGTTATTCTCCCGCCGGGTAAGCAGCAGCCCGTAGCCTTTCAGCTTCTGGCCGTTGTAGGTGTATTCCCCCACCTTCAGCTCTGCATTCTCTAAGAGCACCTTCTCGCCGTCACGACGCACGAGGATATCTGCCCGGTCGCCGCCGCGGCCAAGAAGGATGGAGATATCGTTTGTGATATAGACCCGCTCGCCGTTGATCTTCAGGATCTCATCCCCCACCTGCAGCCCGGCAACGCCGGTCTCGGCGTATTCATCCCCGAAGGCGCCGATGACGGGCACCACCCGGTTTTCGGCGGGAAGAATGAGGAAAAAGAGCAGCACAACGCCGCAAAGCAGGTTGAGGGCAGCGCCGGCCACCAGGATGATGAGGCGCTTCCAGGGCTTCTGGGCGGTAAAGGTGCGCTCCGGCGGGCAGGGGATCCAATCCTCCGGCCAATCCTCGGGATCGCTCTCGCCGTCCTCCCCCTCCATCATGCAGGCACCGCCGAAGGGCAGGGCGCGCAGGGAGAAGAAGGTCTCCCCCGCCCGGAAGCCAAAGAGCTTGGGGCCAAGGCCGATGGAAAACTCATTGACACGGACGCGGAAAATTTTTGCAAAAATAAAATGACCGAACTCGTGGATGAGCACGAGCACGCTGAGGGCAAGAATGGCAATAACAATGTGCAAGAGAAGCCTACCTTTCGAAATCGCAGTTCATATACCCACGGGCAAATTCCCGTGCGGCGGCATCGGCGGTGAGAACCTCGCCGATATTCTGGCATTCAAATGCCGGCAGTGCCTCCACTGCCGCGGCACAGAGGGCCGGAATGCGCATAAAGGGGATGCGGCCGGCAAGAAAAGCGGCCACGGCCACCTCATTTGCCCCGTTCATGGTGACGGCGGCGGAGGAAGGCATGGCGGCCACCCGCCGCGCCAGGGACAGGGCGGGGAAATTGGCATCGTCCGGCTCCGCAAAGTGCAGCGCTCCCACCTGGGCAAGACGCACCGGCGGGGTCAGGCTCTCCCGGCGCACCGGCCAGGTCAGGGCATACTGGATGGGCAGCTGCATATCCGGCACGCCAAGCTGCGCCACCGTGGAGCCGTCGCAGAACTCCACCAGGGAGTGGATGATGCTCTCCCGATGCACGACCACCTCGATATGCTCCGGGCGCACCCGGAAGAGGTGCATGGCCTCGATGAGCTCCAGACCCTTGTTCATCATGGTAGCACTGTCGATGGTGATTTTTTGTCCCATGCTCCAGTTGGGATGGCGCAGGGCATCCGCCGCGGTGACATTCGCCAGCTCTTCGGCGCTTTTTCCGAAGAAGGGGCCGCCGGAGGCCGTCAGAATGAGCTTGCGGACGCAGTCGGCATCCCCCCGGCTGTGCAGGCACTGGTGAATGGCGGCATGCTCGGAATCCACCGGCAGAATATCCACCCCGTGGGCTGCGGCAGCCGCATACACCAGCCGGCCGGCGCAAACGAGGGTCTCTTTATTGGCCAGGGCAATCTTTTTGCCCGACCGAATGGCCGCCATGGTGGGCCGCAGGCCGGAGATTCCTTCCATGGCGGTGACGGCGGTGTCGGCGGCAGAGCGCTCCGCCGCCTCCTCCAGAGCCTCCGCGCCGGAAAGCACCCGGGTGGCGGTATCTGCCACCCGCAGGCGCAGATCCTTTGCCGCCTCCGGCTCGGAAAGCACGGCAAGGGAGGGAGAAAAGGCGCGGATCTGCTCCTCCATCAGCCCCACATTGCGCCGGGCGCAGAGGGTTTCTGCCCGCAGGCCAAGATGACGGCAAACCGCAAGGGTTTGCCGTCCGATGGAGCCGGTGGAACCGAATATAGCAAGGCTTTGGGTCTCTTTCAAGTTTATACCTCAATTCACAGGATCATTCCAAAGATACGATCCATGGCATAAAAAAGCGGAAGAATAAAGATGACGCTGTCAAAGCGGTCGAGCACGCCGCCGTGACCGGGCATAAGCTTGCCGTAGTCCTTGATGCCGCATTCCCGCTTGACCAGGGAAAGGGCCAGGTCGCCGATCTGGCCGACGGCAGCGCCGAGAAGGCCGAAGGCAATGAGGGCAGGGATATTGACGGAAAGGTCAAAACAGCGCATGAGAACAAAGGCATACACAAGCTGGAAAAGGCAGGCGCCCACAATGCCGATGACGGAGCCCTCCACCGTTTTCTTCGGGCTGATGGTCGGCGCAAGCTTATGTTTTCCGAAAAAGGTTCCGCCGAAATAGGCGCAGGTATCGCTCATCCAGGCGGCAATAAAGGGCATCAGCACCAGATATTTTCCGTGGGCGCTTTCCAGCACCGGCAGCATCAGCGACAGAAAGAAGGGCAGCACCGCGCCGCCAAAAAGGGCGGCGAAGATCTCCGGGGCGCGGACGCTCTCATGCCGCAGGATGGCCATGGTAAACAGGACGGTCACCATCAGGAAGGTGGCCAGAAGCAGCCACGCCGCATCCAGCGCAAAATAGCGCCACCAGGGGATGAGGGCAGCAAAGGCCATGGCCGTAAAGATCACCGCCCGGCTGCGCACCAGCCCGGTGGTATGAAGAAATTCATGGGCAGCCAGCGCGCACAGAAGACACAGGGCGCAGGCGGCCACCCACAGCGGCGCAAAATAGATGACTGCAATAAAAACCGGCAGCAGCACAGCCGCCGCAAGAATGCGAACCAGCATGAATATATCCTTTCTCTATCGGCGGGGCTTGCTCGACTTTCCGTAGCCGCCGAACCGGCGGTCACGCCCTGCAAAGGAGATGATGGCGCGGCAAAGCTCCTCCCCGGAAAAGGCGGGCCACAGGGTGTCGGTGACATAGAGCTCCGAATAGGCGATCTGCCAGAGCAGGAAATTGGAGACGCGCATATCTCCCCCCGTGCGGATGAGCAGGTCGGGATCGGGCACCCCGGCGGAATAGAGCCGGGCTTCCACCGCCGCGGCATCCACATCCTCCGGCGAGATGCGCCCCGCCGCAGCATCGCAGGCAAGGCTTTTGGCGGCATGGACGATTTCATCCCTGCCGCCGTAATTGATGCAGACATTGACCTGCATACCCGTGGTCTGCTCCGAGAGCTCCGCCGCCCGCCCGATGAGGGCGAGAATATCCTCCGGGAAGGCGGAGGTATCCCCGAAGATGCGGAGCTTGACATTGCGCGCAAGCATTTCGTCGCAGGATTTTTTCAAGTACTTGCGGAACAGATCAAAAATGCCCCGGACTTCCTCGGGATCGCGCTTCCAGTTTTCGGTGGAAAAGGCATAGACCGTCAGATAACGGATGCCCAGCTCGGAGCAGAGGGTGGCGATGCGGTCAAAATTCTCGCTGCCGCGGGCGTGTCCCGCATTGCGCGGAAGGCCGCGGCTCTCCGCCCAGCGTCCGTTGCCGTCCATGATGATGGCAATGTGCGCCGGGAGCCGCCCTTGCCGGCGGATATCCTCAATATCCGCCGCAGGGTTTTTCTTTCTCTGAAAGAGCTTCACCGGGGTCTCAGACCTCCAGAAGTTCCTTTTCCTTGCGGGCGCAGACCTCGTCCACCTTCTTGCAGAACTTGTCGGTCAGATCCTGCAGATCCTTCTCCACGGCACGCATATCGTCCTCGGTGATCTCGGACTTCTTCTTGCGGGCCTTGAAGACCTCCATACCGTCACGGCGGACATTGCGCACGGCGACCTTGGACTCCTCGGCATACTTGCGGACCTGCTTGACGAGATCCTTGCGGCGCTCCTCCGTCAGGGTGGGGAAAGCAAGACGGATGGACTTGCCGTCGTTGGTGGGGGTGATGCCGATATCGGAGGCGAGGATGGCCTTCTCGATGGTCTTGAGCTGGGAGGGATCCCAGGGGGCGATGACGAGCATACGGGGCTCGGGAACGGAGATGGCGGCAATCTGGTTGATGGGGGTGGGCGCACCGTAATACTCAACGCTGAGCTTATCCAGCACGGCGGGGTTGGCGCGGCCGGCACGGATGGCGGCATATTCGCTCTCCAGCGCTGCCACGGTCTTGTTCATTTTCTCCTCATAGGGTGCGTATTCGGTCTTGTTCATGCGTTTTACCTCCGGTTATTTCTTATTTATTTGTTTTTATAATTATTCAGCGGTGACGAGGGTACCGACCTCTTCGCCCATGCAGGCGCGGTAGATATTTTCCGGGTCGGACAGGGCAAAGAGCAGCAGCGGGGTCTTGTTATCCATGGAAAGGCTGGCCGCGGTGGAATCGATGACGGTGAGACCGCGATCGAGGATCTCCTTGTAGGTCATGCGGTCAAACTTTTTGGCATCGGGATTCTTGCGGGGATCGGAATCGTAAATGCCGTCAATATTTTTGGCAAGCATGATAACATCCGCCGCGATCTCCGTGCCGCGCAGCACGGCGCCGGTATCTGTGGAGAAGAAGGGATTGCCGGTGCCGCAGCCCAGCAGCACCACGCGGCCGGCCTTCAGCTCCCGGTCGGCATCCCGGCGGGTGTAGAGATCGGCGATCTCCCGCATCTCCACCGCCGTCTGCACGCGGGTCTCAATGCCGCAGCGCTCCAGGCTCTCGGAGAGGGCAAGGCAGTTCATAACGGTGGCCAGCATGCCGATATTGTCGGCACGGGTGCGCTCCATGGGGCCGCCGTCCTTCAGGCCGCGCCAGTAGTTGCCGCCGCCGGTGACCACAGCCACCTCAACGCCGGCACGCACGCAGCGGGCGATCTCCGCCGCCACGGCATCCACAGTGGGGATATCCAGGCCGAAATGCTTATCTCCGGCCAGGGCTTCCCCCGAGACCTTGATGAGTACACGCTTGTATTTTGCGCAGGACATATTCCATTTCCTCCCCTATTTTTGAGATTACATGTGATCCGGGGCGCTGATCTTCATCATGCCCAGGACATTTGCCAGGGTTTCGCGGGTGCAGTCAGCCAGCTTCAGGCGGGCAAGCATAACCTCGGGTGCCTCGCCCTTGATGCGGCAGGCATTGTAGAAGGTATGGAAGGCGGCGGCAAGATCCACCGCATACCGCGCAAGGCGGGTGGGATCCAGATCCCGGGCGGCAAAGCGGATCTCCTCCGGCAGCATGGCCAGGCGGTGGAGCAGAGCCTTCTCCTCTGCCGTTTCATATTTCGCGGCGTCCACATCCTTTGCCGCAGGCACCGCCACTCCGTCGGCTGCCAGCTGGCGGCAGAGGGAGCAGATGCGGGCATGGGCATACTGGATATAGAAGACGGGGTTCTCATTTTCCTGCTTGACGGCCAGGTCAAGATCGAAATCGAGATGGGTATCGGGCTGGCGATAGTTGAAGAAGAAGCGGGCGGCATCGACGCTGATCTCATCCAGGAGATTGGAGAGGGTGATGGCCTTGCCGGTGCGCTTGGACATGCGGACGGCCTCGCCGTTGCGCATGAGATTGACCAGCTGGAAGAGCATGAAGCGCAGAGAGCCGGGCTTGACGCCGATGGCCTTCATGCTGGCCTGGAAGCGGATGGTGTGGCCGTGGTGGTCGGCACCGAGGGCATCCACAACTTCATCAAAGCCGCGGACGAGGAACTTGTTGCGATGGTAGGCGATATCCACGGCATAGTAGGTGTAGAAGCCGTTCTGCTTGACCATGACCTCGTCCTTATCGCAGCCGAAATCGGTGGCGCGGAACCAGATGGCGCCCTCTTTTTCATAGAGCGCACCGGCGGCGCGCAGGATATCCAGCGTTTCGGCCACGGCGCCGCTTTCGTGGAGGGTGGATTCCCTGAACCACATATCGTATTTGACATTGTAGCGGGCAAGGTCGGCCTGCATGCGGGCGATGTTGCGCTCCAGACCGAAGGCCACCAGCCCGGCCTTGAGCTCATCCTCCGGGGTGTTGAGCACATCGGCGCCCTTTTCCTCCGCATAGGCGGCGGCCAGGGCACGGATATCGTCGCCGTGGTAGCCGTCCTCGGGGAATTGGACGGCATCCTCACCGAGAAGATGCTGCTTTAAGCGGCAGAGCAGGGACTCGCCGAAGAGAGCCACCTGATTGCCGGCATCGTTGACATAGAACTCGCGCCAGACATCATAGCCGGCACGCTCGAAAACGGAGGCAAGGGTATCGCCGAGCACGCCGCCGCGGGCATTGCCCAGGTGCATGGGACCGGTGGGGTTTGCGGAAACAAATTCCACCATCACGCGCTTGCCGCGGCCGATATCCAGCCGGCCGAAGCTCTGGCCGGCCGCCTCGATCTCGCCGATAACACCGGCATACCAGGCGGGGCCGAAGGTGACATTGATAAAGCCGGGGCCGGCGATCCACACCTTGTCAAAGACCGTTCCTTCAATGTTCATATGGGAGAGGATGCTCTCGGCGATCTTCCGCGGGGCCTGACGCATGGCCTTGCCCATGGCCAGGGCAAAGGTGGAGGACAGGTCGCCGTTCTGGGCATCCTTGGGAGTCTCCGCCGCAGGGGCATCAAAGGGGACATCGGGCAGCTCACCCGCCGCAATGGCGGCGCGGGTGGCCTCGGCCACAAGGCCGGACAGCAGCTGTTTGGTTTCGTCGATGGGATTCAGCATTTTCATTCACACTCCGGGATTTCGTATTCTGCGCCTCTCGTCTTTTCGCGCACCGAGACCTCGAGGCTGTGGGTCGCGGCGACCTCGGAATCGTATTCCACGGTATATCCGAGGTGTATGCTTCCGCCCTCCGGTCGGAGGTCGGATTGCAGATCATGGGTGTGCACCCCGATGGTCAGGCTGCCCTCGGCCATGCGCATGGCCGAGAAATTGCGCACATTCTTTCGGAAAACAAGCTCCGAGGAGACGGTGCCCGTCCGGGTCAGGGTCAGTGCGGGGGTTTCGTCCAGCTTCAGAAGGGTGGTGGTGCCGGCCATGCCGGTCAGTTCGCTTTCCTTATAGGATATGTAGTAGCACCCGTTGCGGGTGTACATGCGACCGTCGGTCACAAACTCCACCACATCCGGCTCTCCGCCGGCATCCTGAACGCTTCGGATGGAAATCATTACATCGTTTTTCATGGGTTTTCGATTTATCCTTCATGTTTTGCCGCAGTTTCGTCAAATATATCGCAGAGCGAGACGGTGGCCGTGATATCCGCGCCGAGGAACATTCCCCCAAAGCGGGAAAAGCTCTGGGCATCGTCGCTGACATAGCAGCTGACGCTGCCCCGGCGGCCGGGATCCGCCGCAAGGCCATCGGCCGCCAGCTCCCGGGCCAGCACCTCCGCCGTTTCGCGGCCGGGATCAATGAGAGTGACCCCGTTTCCGCACACGGCGCTCACCGCTGCCCGCAGCAGCGGATAATGGGTGCAGCCGAGGATGAGGGTATCCGCCCCGAATTCCAGAATGGGGGTGAGATACTCGCAGAGAAGCAGCCGCACCACCGGATCCTCCGGATCGAACCTGCCGTCCTCCACCAGAGGAACGAGCAGCGGGCAGGGACGGCTGATGACGGCGGCATCGGGCAGGCGCTGCCGGAGCAGGCGCTCGTAGGTGCCGCTGCGGATGCTGGCGTTGGTGCCGATGACGCCGATGCGGCCGCTGCGCGTTTCCCGCACCGCCGCCGCCACCGCCGCCTCGGTCACGCCGTAGATGGGCAGGCTGAAATTTTCCCGCAGCTGCGGCAGCGCCGTGGTGCTCACCGTGCCGCAGGCCACCACCGCAGCCTTGATATCAAAACGCTTGAGAAAGCGCATATCCTCCAGCGCATAGCGGATGATGGTGGGCGCCGACCGGGTGCCGTAGGGCACGCGCCCGGTGTCGCCAAAGAAGATGATATTCTCCCCCGGCAGGCGGCGCACCGTCTCCTTGACGGCGGTCAGGCCGCCGAGGCCGGAATCGAAGATGCCGATGGGCCGGTTATCCATTCGCCCCTCCCTCTGCCTCGCAGGCCAGGGCGATCAGCCGATCGACCAGCTCCCCGCAGGGAATGCCGGAGGCTTCCATCAGCTTGGGATACATGCTGATGGAGGTAAAGCCGGGGATGGTGTTGATTTCGTTGAAGATGACCTTTCCCTCGGCGGTGACGAAGAAATCCGCCCGGGAGAAGCCGCGGCAATCCAGCGCCCGATAGGCCCGGATGGCCTCTGTGCGCACCCGCTCGGCCCATTCCGCCGGAAGACGGGCGGGGATGAAGATGCCGGAGGTATTGTCCAGATATTTTCCGCTGTAGGAATAAAAGCCGTCCACCGCGGCGACCTCGCCGACGATGCTGGCCATGGGCTCTCTGTTGCCGAGAACGGCAACCTCCACCTCCTGGCCCACCACCATTTCCTCAATAACCACCTTGGGATCCACCGCGGCGGCAACGGAAAGGGCATCGGGGAGCTCCTCTCTTGTGCGCACTTTGCTGATGCCCACCGAGGAGCCCGCGTTGGCAGGCTTGACAAAAACGGGATAGGCAAAGGCCGCCTC
This sequence comes from Clostridia bacterium, assembly GCA_017533425.1. Taxonomy (GTDB): domain Bacteria; phylum Bacillota; class Clostridia; order Oscillospirales; family QAMX01; genus RGIG1911. The sequence goes on from JAFXIE010000143.1 coordinate 21,491, forward strand.
CACGCGTGCGGCAGTCTCCTCCGCCGCCGCGCCGGGCTCCGCCACGATCCAGCGGGCCTGGGAAAGTCCCGCCTGGGCGGCTACAGCCTTGGTTATGGCCTTATCCATGCACACCGCCGAGGCGGCTACGCCGCAGCCGACGCAGGGAATGCCCGCCAGGCGGCAAAGCCCCTGAACGGTGCCGTCCTCACCGCCGATGCCGTGCAGCACGGGAAAGACACAGTCCACCCGGCACAGCTCCACACCGCCTTCGCGGAAGATGCAGAGGCTCTTATGACCCGCATCGGGCAGGAGGCAGGCGGATGCAAGACCCTCGGCCTTTTCCCAGGAGCGATCGCGCATGCCGTCGGATCCGCCCTCCCAGAGAAGCCACCGGCCGTCGCAGGTGATGCCGACGGTGATGAGCCTGTAGCGCTCGCGGCTGATATTTTCCGCCACCGTTGCGGCGGAAACGCAGGAAACCTCGTGCTCGGTGGATATACCGCCAAAAAGCAAAAGCACGGTTTTCTTATCCATAATCCAATCAATACCTCCGTTATATTCCAATCGGGGGGCAGCACCTTCGGCGCCCCTCCATACATTATATATACACATGAAGACCCAGTATTTCCAATATTATACCATGCCGCGGGCGGAAACACAACCGGATTTTCAAACATCCTGCCCGCGGAAATGCCGAATTTTGCACATCGCCCTTTTCTTTTTGAAAAGGATATGCTATAATGGTTTCAAACGAAACAAATGAAAGGCGGTTTTCCACCATGAAAGCGAAAGTTCTTACCTCCACAGCCTCCGGCGCCGTCGGCAAGGCTGCCGAAGCCATCGCCCGCGCCCTGCAGTGCAAGTGCGACTCAGTCCCCCCTGCATATCCCTGCGATAAGGAGGCCGTTGTCTTCATCGGTGTCGGTGCTGCCGGCCTTTCCTCCAAGGTTATGAAGTATCTCTCCACCCTCAACCGCGCCTCCACCCGCAATGTGGCCTTCTTCTGCGCCGCCAGCGGCAAGGGCTCTGCCGAAAAGCTCGGCGAGACCCTCGCGGCCAACGGCATCACCGTCTACGCCGAAACCTTCATCTGCAAGGGCGGTCTCTTCACGGCAAAGAAGGAAGCTGCCCGCGCCGTGGAATGGATGAACTCCGTCTGCGAGCATCTGGCTCAGTAATCAGCACCCCCGGTCTTTTATGGAGGACGGCTGCCGCCGTCCTCTTTTTTTGCCCCAAATTTCGCCGATACCGTGCGCAACAAAACAAAATGCAAAGTGAGTATTCGCGAGTATTCGCGAGATAATCGAAGAAAATAAAAGAAGTGCGTGGGAATTTTTATTTTTGTTAAAAATAGGTGTTGACAATACTTTTGGGCTGTGGTATCATATCCGGGCTTTGAAAAAACATATTTCATATAACGGAGGAAACACCATGAACACCTACATGGCGAAATGCGAAAACGTCGATCGCAAGTGGTATGTTATCGACGCTGCCGGCATTCCCATGGGCCGTGTGGCTGCCAAGGCTGCCGTTCTTCTTCGCGGCAAGCACAAGCCCACCTTCACCCCCCATGTCGACTGCGGCGACTATGTCATCGTCATCAACACCGACAAGATGCTTCTCACCGGCGCCAAGGGTGAGCAGAAGTTCTATCGCACCCATTCCGGTTACGCCGGCGGCCTCAAGGAGACCCCCTATCGCATCCTGATGGCTACCCGTTCCGACTTCGCGATGAAGCTCGCCGTCAAGGGCATGATCCCGGCCACCGCCATCGGCCGCACCGCCCTTGCCCGCCTCAAGACCTTCAAGGGCGCTGAGCACACCCACGCTGCGCAGAAGCCCGAGATCGCCACTCTGGACTAAGTAAGGGAGGAAGCTGAACATGTTCTATAAGCCCAAGAAAGCGTTCTTCTACGGCACCGGCCGCAAGAAGTCTTCCGTTGCCCGCGTTCGCATCTTCCCCGAAGGCACCGGCTCTGTCACCATCAACAACCGCGAGATGGACAATTACTTCGGTCTTGACACCCTGAAGCTGCTCGTTCGTCAGCCCTTCATGGTCACCGACACCCTCGGCAAGTTTGACGTTGTCGTCACCGTTGCCGGCGGCGGCGTTACCGGCCAGGCCGGCGCCATCCGTCACGGCATCTCCCGCGCCCTCCTCCAGGTGGATGAGAACTACCGTCCCCTGCTGAAGAAGGCCGGCCTCCTCACCCGCGATCCGCGCATGAAGGAGAGAAAGAAGTACGGTCTGAAGGCCGCCCGCCGCGCGCCTCAGTTCTCCAAGAGATAACCGCCCAAACACCGATTATCTTACCCCTCCGTCACGGGACGGATTTGCCGCATTGGCTTTCTCCGGCTGTATAATTCCGGGCATGTCTTCATATACTTATTGCATGTATATCCCTGCCCATACAGCCAACCCCGCCGATTATTTTCGCGGGGCAGCGCATACTGTGTAATTTAACGGTGTCGGGGCTTTTGAAAAATAATCAGAAGTTCCCGACACCGTTCTTTACTGAAAAAGACATTTGTATGCGCAACGAGGACAGTCTGTGCGAGTGCCGCAAGATGCTCCCCCCTTCCCCAGCCCTGTGGGGGCGCACCCTTTGGTAGCTTTCTTCCATTCCGCTCAACCAAAGCAAACCGGCACGGATCAATGGAGGCTTATATGCTTTATCGCATCTTCAACCGCATTTACAACCGCATCGCAGATTTTCCTGCAAGCCTTGCCGGGCGCATCACCCTTGCTGCCGGTCTTTGCGCCGCAAGCGTCTGCCTGATTCTTTTCAATTCCTTTGTAATCACCGAGGAAAAGACCTATTCTGCCGATTCCGCCATTTCTCTTGGCGTCACCGTGGAGAACTTCACCGCCGATTTCCGGGATGAGCACTACGTCCTGCGCGAGGTGGAGGACACACCCGATGTCGGCACCGGTGCCCTCTATTTCCCCGTCACCGTCATTGACCTCGGGGAGAGCATCACCTATCTCTGCGCCGGCGAAACAGTGAGCGATTTCCTCACCCGCACCGGCTACATTCTCCTTGCCGGCGACACCGTCACCCCCGCCCTCGACAGCACCCTTGCCCGGGGCGATATCATCCGCATCCGCCGGGTGCGCACCGAGACGGTCACCGTCAGCGAGGCCATTCCCTTTGACACCCACTACATTCACGACAAAAATCTTGCCTCCGGCGATACCTCCGTCATCACGACAGGCATCAACGGGCAGAAAAAGTGCACCTACTCCATCGTTTACGAAAACGGCAAGGAAGTAAGCCGCACCCTTCTCTCCTCCACTGTGACCCGCAAGGCCACCACGGCGGTCATCCGCCGCGGCTCCACGGAGGAGGGCGGATATATCACCCTCTCCAACGGCACCGTCCGCCGCTACACCAAGATCATGCGGGTGCAGGCCACCGCCTACAACGCCGCCAACACCGTCAACATCACCGCCGTGGGCACGACCCCCAAGTGGGGCACCGTTGCGGTGGATCGCCGGGTCATTCCCCTCGGCACCGAGATCTTTGTTACGAGCATTGACGGCAGCTGGTCCTACGGCGTAGGCCTCTGCGAGGACACCGGCGTCATCGGAAACCGCGTGGATCTCTATATGAACTCCCTGGAGGAATGCTATCAGTTCGGCCGCCGGGATGTTTACGTCTACATCCTCGCCGACTGATCCCCGACACATACAACCTATCGGCCGCTGCTGCGCCGGACAACATCCGTTTCGTCCTGCCCTCAGCGGCCGCTTTGTTTAAGGAGCCTTCTCATGTCACAGACCATTTCCTACAAGGATATACTCGCCCGCCATGGCTTTTCCTTCTCCAAGGGGCTGGGGCAGAACTTTCTGACCAATCCCACCATTCCCGCCCGCATTGCCGAGGGCTGCGGCGCCGATGGGGAGACCTTCGTGCTGGAGGTGGGGCCCGGCGCCGGCATTCTGACCCGGGAGCTGGGGCTGCGGGCAGCACAGGTGACGGCGTTGGAGATTGACGAGCGCCTGCTGCCGGTGCTTGCGGAGACCCTCGCGGGGATGGACAACTGCGAAATTCTCCTCTCCGATGTGCTGAAGGCCGACATTCCCGCCATCGTTGCGCAGAAATCCGGCGGCCGCCGGGCGGTTGCCGCCGCAAACCTGCCCTATTACATCACCTCCCCCGCCCTTTCCCGGCTCATTGACTCGGGCTGCTTTGAGGCAGTGACCGTCATGGTGCAGAAGGAGGTGGCGCACCGCCTCGCCGCAAAGCCGGGCAGTGCCGATTACGGGGCATTTTCCGTCTACGTGCAATATCACGGCACGCCGCGCATCCTCTTTGATGTTCCCGCCGGCTGCTTCACCCCCCGCCCCAAGGTGGATTCCGCCGTGGTGCGCATCGATCTCGGTGCGCCGCGGGTCGATACCCTCTCGGAGAGCCGTTTTTTCGAGGTGGTAAAGGCGGGCTTTGCCATGCGGCGCAAAACCCTGCGAAACTGCCTCTCCGCCGCCTTCGGCAGCCGCCTTGGCAGCGACGGTCTTTCCGAATGCTTTGCCGCCGCCGGGGTGGAGCCCTCCGCCCGGGCGGAAACCCTGGATCTTGCGGCCTTTGGCCGCCTTGCCGATGCCATTGAGCTGCGGCTCAGAAAGGATTGATGCAGCATGCGTGAGCTTTCCGATCTTTTATTTGCAAAATCCCTCTTTTCGGGGGATGCCGTTCTGCGCGCCCAGGTGAATTCCACCCGGCGCGTGGTGGTGCGCAACGGCGTCATCACCGCCAATGCCTCCTCCGCCTCCGGCGGCGTCAACGCCCGGGTTTACCGCGGCGGCGTTTACGGCTTTGCCTCTGCCGCCGGATTCTCGGATGAGGACATCAAAAATGTCATCTCTGCGGCGGAGGAAAACGCCCGTTTTCTCGATTCCCGCCTTTCCTACGGCCGCCCGCCGCTGCCCGCCGTCGGCCGCTTTGACGGCCTTGACCGCCCGGCGGAGGATCCCACCACCCAGAAGCAGCTGGTGGACTATGCCCTGGCGCTGGATGCCCACATCGCCCAAAGCTACCCCGATCTGCTTTCCCGAACGGTGGTCATCACGGGGCTGAATATGGAAAAATGCGTTGTTGCCAGCGAAGGCTGCGACTTTCACTCCTTTGTGCCGCGGGTCTATGTCTATGTTTTCCTGACGGTGGAAAAGGACGGCGAGCCCTTCGAGCTCTTTGACTGCTTTGGCGGCGGCGGCACCTTCGGCGAGCTCTATTCCGATCCCGCCGACCACGCCCCCGCCATCGACCGGCTCTATCGCAACGTCAAGGCAAAAAGCGAAGGTGTCTTTGCCGATGCCGGCGTAAAGACGGTCATTCTCGCCCCGGAGCTTTCCGGCATGCTGGCTCACGAGGCCGTGGGACACACCTCCGAGGGCGATTTCGTGCTCTCCGGCTCGGTTTCTGCCCACAATAAGGGCAAGGAGGTGGCAAGCGACCTGGTCACCATGATCGACTATGCCCATCACATCGGCGACCGGCGCTGCCCCATGCCCGTCTATGTGGACGATGAGGGAACTCCCGCCGAGGATGCCGTGCTCATCGACCGGGGCATTCTCAAGGACTATATGCATTCCCGCGAGACCGCCCTGCGGCTGGGCTGCCGCCCCACGGGCAATGCCCGCGGCTTTGCCTATTCCGATGAGCCCCTGGTGCGGATGCGCAACACCGTCATTCTGCCCGGCAAGGACAAGCTCGCGGATATGATAGCCTCCGTGGAGGACGAATATTATCTCCTAAGCACCTCCAACGGCCAGGCCGATTCCACCGGAGAATTCACCTTCGGTATCTCCATGGGCTATGAGATCAAGAAGGGTCGGCTCGGCCGCGCCATCAAGAACACCTCCATCTCCGGCGTTGCCTTTGAGATGCTCAAAACGGTGGATATGGTCTCCGATGACCTGTATCTCGAATCCAACGGCATGTGCGGAAAGAAGCAGCAGATCCCCGTCGGTCTCGGCGGCCCTGCCCTGCGCTGCCGCGTCGCCGTGGGCGGAAGATAAGAAAGGGGAAATACGCATGGAAATCCGTGATCACGCCGAATATATTCTTGCCTCTGCCCGCGCATCCGGCGCCACCCAGGCGGAATGCGCCGTCACTGCCACCCGCCGCACCGAGCTCAATGCCGATGTGGGCGGCTTTACCCTCATGCGCACCACCTTCGGCCATTCCCTCTCGCTGAAGATCATCCGCGACGGCCGCAAGGGCTCCGCCGCCACAAACAGCCTGGAAAAAGAGGATATCGATGCCATGATCCGCGATGCCGCGGCTGCCGCCGAGGCATCCCAGCCCGATCTGGCGGAGGATGTGGCAGAGCTTTGCGAAAACGGCAGCTTTTCCTCCGGATCCGAAGAGCCCGACCGGGATGTGCTCTACACCCGTTCCGCCGAGTTTTTGGAGGATCTTGCCACGCGCTGGCCGAAGATCTCTCTGGACTCCTTCACGGCGGTGCATATCCATTCCCACCGGCTCTACCGCAACACCCGCGGCGTTGATCTTTCCTCCTCCGCCGGCGTATATGCCTTCTCGGCCATGTTCTACGCCAAGGACGGGGAAAAGACCTCCTCCTTTGCCAGCACCGACTTTGTCACCGCCACCGCCAACCGCCGGCTCATCGAATGCGGCGATTTTGCCGAGCTTCTGGATCAGTGCGTGGCGCAGCTGGAGCCCGTTGTCTTTTCCGGCAAGGCCATCTGCCCCGTCATCGCCACCCCCGCCTGCGCAGAGAGCCTGCTCTGCGACGCGCTGGCAAACTTTGCCTCCGATGTGCCCCTCATTGACGGCACCTCCGTCTGGAAGGATAAACTCGGCGAGGCCGTGGCCTCTCCGCTGCTCACCCTCCGGTGCGATCCGGAGGATCCCCGCCTCGCGGCAGGCACCCGCGTAACCCATGACGGCTACCGCACCGCCCCCATGGATATCATCCGCGAGGGACGGCTGGAAAGCTTCCTGCTCTCCCGCTACGGCGCCGCCCGCACCGGCCTTGCCCGGGCCTCGGTCTACGGTGAGGATCTCATCGCAGAGCCCGGAGATACCTCCCTTGCGGAGATGATCGCCGGGGTGGAGGATGGGCTGCTGCTCTGCCGCGTTTCCGGCGGCGAGCCTGCGCCCAACGGCGATTTTTCCGCCGTCGCCAAGAATTCCTTCCGCATCCGTCACGGCCGCATCGCCGAGGCGGTGAGCGAGACCATGGTCAGCGGAAATCTGGCTGAGATGCTCAAAAACATCACCGCCATCTCCCGGGAAACCCTGGAAAACGGCGATTCCGTCATGCCCTGGATCCGTTTTGACGGGCTGACCGTCTCCGGCAAATAAAACCCATCCGTCACCGGCAGGAATTGCGCCCGCCGGTGGCGGTTTTCTCTTTACAGGCGCCGGAAAATGGGGTATACTATAAAGATAGATATGAAATACTGCGGAGGAAGCGCAAATGACCACCTTCAATACCGAGCATGCCCCCATCGTCGAGGGCGGATACTCTCAGGCCGTGGAGGCCGGCGGCATGATCTTCATTTCCGGCCAGATGGGACGCCGGGATTTCAGCGAAAAGGCCGAAAGCGGCTTTGTGCCCTGGGCCTCTCCCGATCAGGCAGAGCTGGCGCTCAAAAATATTTCCGCCATTCTGGAGGACATGAACGCAGATCTCTCCGATATCGTCAAGCTGACCATTTATTTCACCGAAATGCACTGCCTGAAGGCCATCCATCAGCGCATTGCCGAGGTGCTGGGCGGCCATGCCCCCGCCATGTCCTGCGCCGAGGTCAAGGCTCTTCCCCGGGGCTGCAAGGTCATGATCGACGCCGTATGCGTGCGCAAATGATCGGCATCATCGCCGCCATGGAGCCGGAGCTTGCCGAGATCCGCGCCCATATGACCGGGGTCAGCCTCAGCCGCGTTTCCGGCTTTGATATCTTCCGCGGCCGCATCGGAGAAACCCCCGTGGCCGCCGCCGTCTGCGGCATCGGCAAGGTGGCTGCCGCCCTGTGCGCCGAGGCTATGATCCTCTCCTGCGGTGTCACCCATGTTGTCAACACCGGGGTGGCCGGCGCCCTGGATGCCCGGCTTCATGTGCTGGATATCGTTGTCGCAGAGCAGGTGCTGCAGCACGATTTTGATCTCTCCCCCATCGGCTTTGTCCCCGGCCATATTCCCGCCTGCGACGGCATCCGTATCCCCTGTCACAGGGGACTTTCCGACCATATCGCAAAAACCGCGGCGGAGCTTCTTTGCGTTTCCGTCCACCGGGGGGACATTGCCTCCGGCGACCAGTTTATACATACCGAGGAACAGAAGGCACGCATCACCGCCGACTTCTCTCCCCTCTGCTGCGAGATGGAGGGCGGCGCCATCGGCCAGGTCTGCGCCATGAACGGCCTTCCCTTCACGGTCATCCGCGCCATTTCCGACGGCGCGGATGACGGCGCACCCATGAGCTTTGAGGCCTTCACCGAGGCGGCAGCCCACAATTCCGCCACGGCCCTCATCGCCGCCCTGCAGGCCCTGCCGGCGGAGGTGCTCCTATGATCTATTTTGACCACGCCGCCACAACAAAGCCCTCCCCCGCCGCCATGGAGGCTGCCATGCGCGTGCTGCGGGAGATTCCCGGCAACCCCTCCAGCGTTCACGGCGCCGGCCTTGCCGCCGCACGGTGCGTCAGCGAGGCAAGGGGGCAGGTGGCCCGGGCGCTGGGCGTGCGCCCCGATGAAATTGTCTTCACCGCCGGCGGCACCGAGGCCGACAATCTCGCCCTGCGGGGCGCGCTTCTTGCCGGCCGCCGCAGAGGCTGCCACGTTGTCACCACCAATGTGGAGCATCCCGCCGTCAGCGAGACCCTTGCCGACCTTGAAAAGGAAGGCTTTTCCGTAACACGCGTTCCCGTCGGCGCCAACGGCTGCGTCTCCGCCGATGATATCCTTGCCGCCGTCACCGAGAAAACCCTGCTGGTTTCCGTCATGGCCGTATGCAATGAGACCGGCGCCCGTATGCCGGTGGAGGAAATTGCCCTGCGGCTGAAGCGGCAGCACCCCGGCGTGCTTTTCCATACCGACATGGTGCAGGCCTTTCTGAAGGAACGCATCCCCATGACCCACATTGATCTGGCCTCCGTCAGCGCCCATAAGGTGCATGGCCTCAAGGGCTGCGGCGCCCTCTATATCAAAAAGGGTGTCCGCATCCTGCCCCACACCACCGGCGGCGGACAGGAGGGAGGCCTGCGCTCCGGCACCGAGGCCGTCCACGCCATTGCCGCCTTTGGCGCGGCAGCCGAGGAGGGCGCCCGGCGCTTTGGGGCAAACCGCGCCAAAATTGCCGCCCTGCGCGCCGCGGCAAACAAGGCGCTTTCCGACCTTCCCGGCGGGCAATTTCTGGAGGTTTCCGGAATTCCCGATGTATTTACCGTGTTTTTTCCCGGATATAAAAGCGAAGTTCTTCTGCGCTTTCTTTCCGCCCGGGATATCTGCCTTTCCGCCGGCAGCGCCTGCGCCAAGGGCAAAAAAAGTCCCGTGCTGACCGCCATGGGTCTGCCGGCGGCAAGCATCGATTCCGCCCTGCGCATCTCCCTCGGAGAGGAAAACACCGAGGAAGAGATCGATGCCCTGCGGGCAGCACTTTCCGACGCCCTGCGCGAGCTTGTACACACCACTCCCCGAACCGGAGGCAACATATGAAGGAACTCTTTCTTCTCAAATACGGCGAGGTAGCCCTCAAGGGGCTCAACCGTTCCACCTTTGAGGCAAAGCTCATCTCCGCCCTGCGGCACCGCCTGCGTACCGTGGGCGATTTCCGCATCTCCTCCGCCCAGTCCACCGTTTATGTGGAACCGGCGGACGAATATCAGGACAATGAACGCGCCTTTGAGATCTGCTCGCGGCTTTTCGGTATCGCGAGCCTTTCCCGCGCCGTCATGTGCGAAAAGGAGCCGGAGGCCATCGCAGGCCTTGCCGTGGAATATGCGCTGCCCATTCTGCAGGGCTATTCTTCTTTCAAGGTGGAGGCCAAGCGCTCCGACAAGCGCTTCCCCATGACCAGCCCGGAGCTCTGCGCCTATGTGGGCGGAAAGCTTCTGGAGGCCGATCCCCGGCTGCAGGTCAATGTCCGCGAGCCGGGCATCACCCTGTATGTGGAGGTGCGCGATTTCGGCGCATATATCCATGCCGGCCGCTTTGAAGGCGCCGGCGGTCTGCCTCCCGGATGCGGCGGGCGCGCCGCCCTGCTGCTCTCCGGCGGCATCGACAGCCCCGTGGCGGGCTATATGATGGCCAAGCGCGGTCTTTCCCTGACCTGCGTGCATTTCGCAAGCCCGCCCTATACCTCGGAGCAGGCGGAGGAAAAGGTTTGCGAGCTTGCCGCCATTCTCGCCGACTATGCCGATATCGATATGCTGGTCGTTCCCTTTACCGAGCAGCAGCTCGCCATCCGCGATCTCTGCCCGGAGGATATGGCCACCCTCATCTTCCGCCGCATGATGATGCGCACCGCCGAGCGGCTGGTGCAAACCCGGGGCTGCAAGGCCCTCATCACCGGCGAAAGCCTCGGCCAGGTGGCCAGCCAGACGCTGGACGGCCTGTGCGTCTCCGATTCCGTCTGCCACATGCCCGTCTTCCGTCCCCTCATCGGCATGGATAAGACGGAAATCACCGCCATTGCCCGCAAAATCGGCACCTTTGAGACCTCCATTCTGCCCTACGAGGACTGCTGCACCGTCTTCACCCCCAAGCATCCCCGCACCCGTCCCGATGAGGATTATGCCCGCGAAAGCGAGAAAAATCTCCCGGTGGAGGAGCTCATTGAAAAGGCCATCCGCGACACCTACCACGTGCGTCTTTCCCGCAAGTATCTTGTTTGAAAACGAATGATAAAGGAGTCCGCCCATGTTTACCAGAAACCGCAACGACCGCCCCGACATCCGCATTGCCGAGCAGCTCAAGGATGTAGATGCCTGCCTCGTCCGCTTTGACAGCTTTCTGCGGGCAGCCTCCGTATCCGACACCTCCTTTGAGGCGCTGCGGGTGCTTTCCGATTCCGTCTGTGAGGCCGAAAGTACCGCCGACAGCTCCCTGCGCCGTCTGATCGATTCCCTCGGCGGGGATCTTCTGCCCGCCACCCGGCAGGATCTCATAGAGATCGCCACCAGCTGCGACCGCATTGCCAACAAGTGCGAAACCTATGCCACCCAGAGCGTCGTGCAGCATTTCCGCATGCCCGAGCCCTTCTGCGAGGACATTCTGCAGATCCTTTCCATCACGAAGGGTCAGTTTGTGCTGCTGGAGAAGAGCATCCGCATGCTTTTCACCGAAATCGGCAAATTCGTGAAGGATCACGGCATTCTTGACGATATCCGTCGGGAGGAATCCCGCGTGGACGACATTGAAAAGGATATTTATGAGCGGCTCTACGCCACCGATTGCGGCCTTGCCGAGAAGATGCAGGCAGCCCGCTTCGTGGAGCTTGTGTGCGACATTTCCGATGCCATCGAAAACATCGCCGACAAGATTCAGATCATGCTCATCACCCGAAAGGCGTAAGTGCGGCCGGACTATGATATATCTGCTGCTGATCCCCGGCCTTTTCATGGGCTGGTCCCTCGGAACCAACGATGCCGCCAACGCCTTCGGCACCGCCGTGGCCACCCGCGTGGTCAAATATCGCACGGCGATCCTCATCATTGCCGTCTTCTGCATCCTCGGTGCTATACTCGGCGGTGCAGGCAACATCGACAAGGTGGCCGAACTTGCGGAAAGCAACCGTGTCACCGCATCCCTTTCGGAAACCCTGGCCGCCATTGAGGACGGAAGCGCTGAAGCCCTGCGGCTTCGCTCCGCCCTGAAGGGCGCCATCATCTTCCTCTGCGCGGGACTGACGGTCTTTGTCATGAGCTATCTGAAATTCCCCGTCTCGGCAAATCAATCCATCACCGGCGCCATTATCGGCTGGGGGCTTTACCACGCCAATTACTCCGATCCCGAGGTGCTGGCCGTCAACCTGCCCCAGATCGGCAAATTTGCCGCCACCTGGGTGCTCAATCCCCTGGGCGCCGGCATCATTTCCTTTGTGCTTGTCTGGCTTTTTAACCGCTTTCTCTATGCGCGCATCTCCTCCCTCGGCGCCTACGATAAGCTGGTGCGGGCGGGCTACATCATCGCCGGCATTTTTGCCTCCTACAGCATCGGCATCAACAGCTCTGCCAACGTTACCGCCCTCTATTACGACACCCATTTTGCCGAAACCGGCGTCGTTTCCAATCTCCTGGGGGATGCCCGGCTGACCGCCACCCTCGGCGGCATCGCCATCGCCATCGGCGTGCTGACCTTTTCCAAGCGGGTGATGATGACCGTCGGCTCCTCCATCGCGGAGATCAGCCAGACTGACGGCTTTCTCGTCATTCTCGCCATGTCCCTCACCATCGTCATCATGGGAAAATGGATGGGCATTCCCGTCTCCACCTCCCAGGCGGTCGTCGGCGCCGTCATCGGCGCGGGACTGACCCGCGGCGTGCGGCAGGTGCATTTCGGCGTCTTCCGCCGCATCGCCATCGCCTGGATCTCCTCCCCCACGGTGGCCGGTCTTGCCACCTACGCCATCGCTGCCCTGACCGCAGGCTATTTTGCATAACATATTTGCAGATGTTGGCAATCTTATAAGGACGTCTAAGGCTTACCAAATTTCTTATACAAATAGCAAAAATGCATTTTGGTTACTCACATCCATTTTATAGCGGGTGAACTTCGCATGAAACATATCATCACGGCAGTAAAAAATATATTCTGGCTCTATAAGCCCTATCTGAAGTACGGAAAAACTTTTGTGTTTTTGTCCCTGCTGTTTTGGCTTGTTATTATTCCGGTCGCTCAACTGGTGGGGGTATATTTGCCGAGCACTGTCATTAATTTTCTCGAAACCGGAAGACCCTTTCGCGACGTAGTTTTTTATGTCATTCTAATGCAGCTTATCCTGCTGTTTCAACCGGTTTATGAGAATATTTTCAACATGTTTTGCAAAAACAAAATGCTTGCTTTGATTGATGTCCGGCTGAAGGCGGATGCCTATAAGCAAGCAATAAAAACCGATTATAAGTACATCGACGATCCGGAATACTATGATAATTACACATGGGCGGTCAGTCAGTATTCTGCGCAGGCAGAAAAAGCGCAGAATCTGGTTAATCGCATGTCATCCTCTGTAATCACGATCGTTTCTATGCTCTCCATTATTGCCATACTCAGTCCGCTGGCGGTAATCGTGACGATCATCGGCACAGTCATCGAAAATATACTCCATATGATTACGAATTATTTTGATGTCAAGAAAGATGAGGACATTGTCCCCTATGATCGAAAGCTCGGTTATCATCACCGCATTTTCTATACCAGCAATTATGCAGCGGATCTGAAAAGCACGCGGATCAAGAAATACCTGTTAGAGGATTATGATAAAGCGAGCAGACAAAAGATAAGCATCATAAAACGATATGCCTGGAGGATGATCCCCTCTGCACTATCCGCCGACTTAACCTTCTACATTGCACGTACCTTTGTCATCTTAAATATTGCATACGGCATTTTCACCGGAGACATCCCAACAGTAGGCTCTTATATGACCATGATGCTGGCTGTTGAATCTTTGAAAAATGCATTGAATGAAATGTTTTACTATGTAAAAGATGCAAATCGTCTCGGCATGTATGCAAAACGGATCCGTGCATTTTTTGATGTCAAGTCGGATATAGAGACAGATGTTGAACATAAGCTCCCCGTACCTTCCGGTGCGTATGCCGTAAGCTTTCAAAATGTATGCTTCTCCTATGCAAATGCGCTGTTTGCTATAAAGGACTTTAACTTGCACATAAAGCCCGGTGAAAAGATTGCGATCGTCGGAGAAAACGGCGCCGGAAAATCCACCCTGGTCAAGCTTCTTTTGAGATTTTACGACACCACAAGCGGTCGCATAAGCATCAACGGAACAGATATAAAAGACTATAACATAACGGAATTGCGCGGAAAAATCGGTGTAGCATTCCAAAATGTGAACGTTTATGCCATATCGCTGGCCAAAAATATGATGTTATACAATGAAGCTACTGACAATCAACTGCAAAAAATCATCGACAAAGTCGGGTTAGCTAATGTTTTGAGAAAAAACGATGCTGATATATCTGCCGAAGTAACAAAAGAGTTTGATGAAAAAGGAATTATGTTATCCGGCGGTGAAATTCAGAAGATCGGCATATCAAGGTTGTTTACAGGTGAATTTGGTCTGCTTCTTTTGGACGAGCCGTCATCTGCCCTTGATCCCCTCGCAGAGTATGAAATGACAAAGCTCATCCTTGACAGCAGCAATCTTTCTACTACGATCATTGTTGCACATCGCCTGTCAACCATCAGGGGAGCTGACAGAATCGTACTGGTTGACAACGGATCAATCAAAGAGATCGGCACGCATGATGAATTGATGGGATTAAAAGGAAAGTACTACGAGATGTTCACAAAGCAAGCAGAAAATTACATTAATTAATTTCTGATATGTTTATGAAAGGTTAAAATAGCATAGGCAAAAAAAGCTCCCCTTTCCGCCAGGAAAAGGGGAGCTTTTTCATTTTGCCGCGGGACAGAATTCCGCCAGCGGACAGCGGCCGCAGGCAGGGGCACGGGCGGTGCAAACGGCACGGCCGTGCATGACAAAGCGGTGGCAGAGGTCATTCTGCTTTTCCGGATCGATGATGGCCACAAGGTCTTTTTCCACCCCGGCGGGATCCTTTTTATCCGTCAGGCCGAGACGGCCGGAAAGGCGGATGCAGTGGGTATCCGCCACAATGGCGGGAAGACCGAAAACATCGCCGCGGATGAGATTTGCCGTCTTGCGGCCGATGCCGGGGATGCGCAGCAGCTCCTCCATGGCCTGCGGAACC
>JAFXIE010000144.1 GCA_017533425.1 Clostridia bacterium
CGGAAAAATATGCCTATGAACGCACGGTGGACTACAAAACCTTCCACCATGTGGATGTGGCCGGCCACATTGCCGATGCCGATGTGCTGGTGAACCTCTCCCATGTCAAGGGTCACGGCGTCTGCGGCTACGGCGGTGCCGTCAAGAATATCGCCATGGGCTGCGTCAGCACCCGCACCCGCCACGAAATTCACGGCCTGGAGGGCGGCATTCACTGGGATGCCGAAAAGTGCATCCATTGCAACGCCTGCATTGACAACTGTAACCACGACGCCTGCCATTTTGACGAAAAGGGTGAGTTTAAGTACAATTTCCACGATTGCACCCTCTGCCAGCACTGCGTCAAATCCTGCCCCACCGGCGCCATCACCGCCACCGCAAACCAGTACCGCGATTTCCAGACCGGCATGGCGCTCTGCACCCAGAAATGCCTGGAGGGCTTTGGCGAAAAGGATGTCTATTACATCAATTTCCTCACGAATATGACCGTTCTCTGCGACTGTTGGGGCTTTACCACCCCCAATGTCGTGCCCGATATCGGCGTCTGCGCCGGCACGGACATCGTCGCCATCGAGCAGGCCTGCCTTGATCTCATCCGCGTGGAGGATTTCCTGCCTGCCGGCGTTCCCGTGGGCTATGAGCTCGGCGAGGAAGGCCATCTCTTCCAGCGCATTCACGGCAAGGATCCCTTCATTCAGCTGGAGGAGCTGGAAAAGATCGGCATGGGCACCCGCGAATACACCCTGCGGGAAATCAACTGAAACCACTAACAATCGAAGGAGATATACAAATGGCCAAGGATTTACAAATCGGCGTGATGGTGGATTCCTTCCGCCTATCCACAAAGGAAGGCATCCGCAAGGCTGCCGAAATCGGCGCAAAGGGCGTACAGATCTACGCCGTTGCCGGCGAATTTACCCCTGAGAATCTTTCCGATGCGGATATCCGCGATTACCGCGCTCTGCTGGATGCCGAGGGGCTTGCCGTCTCCGCCCTGTGCGGCGATCTCGGCGGCCACGGCTTCACCGATCCCGCTGAGGTCCCCGTCACCATCGAGCGCTCCCGCCGCATTGCCAACCTCTGCGCAAAGCTCGGCGGCCGCGTCATCACCACCCACATCGGCGTGGTTCCCTCCGATCCCAACCATCCCCGCTATGCCATCATGCAGGATTCCTGCGAGAAGCTTGCCCGCGCCGCTAAGGAAGAGGGCTGCCTCTTCGCCATTGAGACCGGCCCCGAAACCCCCGAGGTGCTTTGCGGCTTCCTGGACAGCCTCACCACCCCCGGTGTCGGCGTCAACTATGACCCCGCAAACCTCGTCATGGTTACCGGCAGCGACCCCGTCAAGGGCGTTTACACCCTCGGAAAGTACATCTATCACACCCACGCCAAGGACGGCATTCGCCTCAAGTCGGTCGATCCCGAAATTCTCTACGGCGTGTGGTTTGCCGAAGGCGGCATCGGCGACAACCGCCTGGAGGACTACTTCCTGGAGACCCCCCTCGGCCAGGGCGGCGTCGATTTTGATGGCTGGATCAAGGCCCTGCGCGACATCGGCTACGAGGGCTTCCTGACCATTGAGCGCGAGGTTGGTGCCGATCCCGCCGCAGACATTGCCATGGCCGCAGATTTCCTGCGCCGGAAGCTGTAATTTTAAGGGAGGACTGTTAAAATGAAAGAAATTTTCCTCTATGCAAAGGACGAGCGCGGCCTCTCCGATGCCGAGATCTCCGCAGCCCTTGATGAATTTCTCGCCCAGTGTGACAGGCGCGAGCGCACCCTGCTCCTTCCCCCGGATTTCACCCGCATGCATTCCGGCGCCGGCAAGATCGCCAACATGCTCTATCACAAGCTCTCCGACAGCGTTGTGGATGTTATGCCCGCCCTGGGCACCCATGTTCCCGTTTCCGAGGAGGAAAAGACCCGCTTCTTCGGCGATATTCCCTCCGACCGCTATCTCATCCACAACTGGAAGACGGAGGTCAAGAGCCTCGGAGAGGTTCCCGCAGATTTCGTCCGCGAGGTCTCCGAGGGCATTCTTGACGAGCCCTTTGAGGTGGAGATCAACCGCGCCCTGCCCGACGGCGGCTACGATATGATCCTCTCCATCGGCCAGGTCGTTCCCCACGAGGTGGTGGGCATGGCAAACTATACCAAGAATCTGCTGGTGGGCGTCGGCGGCAGCCGCTTCATCAACAAATCCCATCTGCTCGGCGCCATGTACGGCATGGAGCGCATCATGGGTCGCGATCACTCCCCCGTCCGCAAGGTTTTTGACTATGCGCAGGAGAATTTCCTCTCCGCGCTGCCCCTTTACTACATTCTGACCGTTACCACCAACACCCCCGACGGCATCGCCATCCACGGTCTCTTCATCGGCGACTCGAGAAAGCCCTTTGAGGCGGCGGTCAAGCTCTCTCAGGAAAAGAACCTCATCTTCATGGACAAGCCCTTCCGCAAGGTGGTTGTCTACCTCGATCCCGATGAATTTAAGAGCACCTGGCTTGGCAACAAGGCCGTTTACCGCACCCGCATGGCCATCGCCGACGGCGGCGAGCTCATTGTGCTTGCTCCCGGCGTCAAGATGTTCGGCGAGGATGCGGAAAATGACCGGCTCATCCGCAAATTCGGCTATACCGGCCGCGAGCACATTCTGGAGCTCTTCCGCAAGGAGGAGGAGCTGCAGAAAAACCAGTCGGTGGCAGCGCACCTGGTGCACGGCTCCTCCGACGGGCGCTTCTCCATCACCTACTGCACCGAAAAGCTCTCCCGGGAGGAGATCGAAGGTGTCGGCTTTGGCTGGGAAAGCTATGCGGAGGCCGCAAAGCGCTACGATCCCAAGGTGCTGAAAAACGGCTGGAACACCCTCCCCGACGGCGAGGAAATCTTTTTCATCGAAAACCCCGCGCTCGGTCTCTGGGCCGACCGCGCAAAATTCCAATAACGGAGGATCAATACCATGGCAGTAACACTGATTAAAGGCGGAAAGGTCATCACCCCCTTCCGTATGCTCAAGGACGGCTACGTCGTCGTTGAGGACGGCATCATCCGCGATGTCGGCCGCGGTGAGCCCGGTGCCCTTGGCGCCCACGAAACCGTCGATGCCGGCGGCCTTTACGTCTCCCCCGGCTTCATCGATATCCACACCCACGGCGGCGGCGGATATGACTACATGGACAACGATGTGGAGTCCTTCCACGGTGCGGCACGCACCCATCTCTGCTTTGGCACCACCACCATCGTTCCCACCACCCTCACCAGCACGAATGAGGAGCTGAAGCTCTCTCTGGAAACCTTCAAGAAGGCCAAATATACCCCCCATGACGGCGCCTATCTTCACGGTCTGCACCTGGAAGGCCCCTATTTCAGCATGGCCAACAAGGGCGCGCAGGATCCCCGCTTTATCCGCGATCCCGATCCTGCGGAGTACAACGAAATTCTCTCCTGGTCGGATGAGATCGTCCGCTGGTCCATCGCACCCGAGCTTCCCGGCGCTCTGGCTCTGGGTCGTGAGCTGCGCCGCCGCGGCATCGTTGCCTCCGCCGGCCATACCGATGCCGAGTGCTGCCAGGGGCTGGAGGCCTTTGAGAACGGCTTTACCCTGCTGACCCACTTCTATTCCGCCATGCAGGGCTGCCGCCGCATCAACGCCTTCCGCCATGCGGGTATGGTGGAGGCCGGCTATCTGCTGGATGAGTGCGATGTGGAGATCATCGCCGACGGCTGCCACCTGCCAGAGGATTGCCTGCGTCTCATCTACCAGACCAAGGGCGCCCAGCACATCTGCCTCATTACCGACTCTCTGCGTCCCGCCGGCACCGATGCCAAGGAAAGCATCATCGGCAGCCGCAAGAACGGCAACCCCGTCATCATCGAGGACGGCGTTGCAAAACTGCCCGACCGCACCGCATTTGCCGGCTCCGTCGCCACCACCAACCGCCTGGTGCGCAACATGGTGGAGCTTGCCGATGTACCTCTCACCCAGGCCGTCCGCATGGCCAGCGCCACCCCCGCCCGCGTCATGGGCATGACCAACAAGGGCCGCATCGCCCCCGATTACCAGGCCGACATCCTCTTCTTTGATGAGAATATCGATGTTTCCGCCGTCTATCTCAAGGGCGAGCTGAAGTTCTCCAAGTAATTCGCATACTCAAAACCTCGGGGATGCGGGCATTTTCCGTGTCCGCATCCCTTTTTTTGATATCAACATAACAGAGAGGAACCGATCATGAGCACCTACCGCATGGAAGAGAATAAAATCTCCCGCATCATCTCCGATCTCGAAGCCCTCATCAATGTCAGCCCCACCGTCATCCGGGATGTTTCCATCGCCGACGGTCAGTGCGATGATGCCGCCGCTGCCGAAAAGCTTTCCTTCCGCCCCTTCAACATCGATCTTGAGCACTGGGCATATGCGCGGGATGTTTACGAAACCTTCCGCATCCGGCTGGAGATTCCCGAGGAGCTGCGCGGCCTGCCCGCAAATCTCAACATCCGCACCGGCCGCGAAAACCGCTGGAATGCCCGCAATCCGCAGTTCATCGTCTTCCAGAACGGTCATCTGAAGCAGGCACTTGACACCAACCACAACGACATTCTGCTCTGCGAAAACGCAGTGCCGGGTGATCAATATGAGCTCATCTGCGAGGGCTGGTCCGGTCTGGAGGCTGGCGACTGCGTCTTTTACCCCACCCTTTCCGGCATTCGCCGCGAGGTCGAGGGACTCTATTACGACCTGAAGGTCGGCCTGGAGGCCGCCCGCAACCTGGAGGATCGCGACGGCGTCCGCAACGAGGAGCTGAGCGCCCTGGTTTCCGTCTGCAACCTCATTGACTTCCGCGCTCCCGGCTCCGAGAGCTTCCTTGCAAGCTGCCGTAAGGCCAGCGCCGCCGCAAAGAAGGACTTCTATGACCGCTTTGCCGGCAGCGACGTCACCGTCCACTGCATCGGCCACACCCATATTGACGTGGCCTGGCTGTGGCGCCTGTGCCATACCCGCCGCAAGGCCTGCCGCTCCTTCTCCACCGTCACCGAGCTGATGGAGCAGTATCCCGAATATCTCTTCTCCTCCTCTCAGCCCCAGCTTTACGCCTTTATCAAAGAGGACTATCCCGAGCTCTATGAGAAGATCAAAGCACGCGTGGCCGAGGGTCGCTTTGAGCCCGAGGGCGCCATGTGGGTGGAGGCCGACTGCAACATGACCTCCGGCGAGAGCTTTGTGCGCCAGCTGATGCACGGCAAGCGCTTCTTCCGGGAGGAATTCGGCTGCGAGAACCACATTCTCTGGCTGCCGGATGTCTTTGGCTACTCCTCCGCCCTGCCCCAGATCCTCAAAAAGAGCGGCATCGACTGCTTCATCACCTCCAAGATCAGCTGGAACGAGTACAATCACCTTCCCAACGACACCTTCCTCTGGCAGGGCATCGACGGCACGGAGATTCTCACCGCCTTCCACACCATGCCCAGCGTCCGTCAGGCGCGGGACAATTTCTACGCCACCTACAACGGCAAGCCCACCCCCGAAACGGTCTCCCGCACCTGGGAAGGCTATCAGAACAAGGATCTTTCCCACGATGTCTTTGCCTCCTACGGCTACGGCGACGGCGGCGGCGGCCCCACCCGCGAAATGCTTGAGTATATGCGCCGCCTGACCAAGGGTCTTCCCGGCGTGCCGAAGGTAAAGCTCGACACCAAGGACGGCTTTGTACGCACGCTGCAGAAGAGTATCCGCGGCAAGAAGCTCCCCAAATGGGTGGGTGAGCTCTATATGGAGATGCACCGCGGCACCTTCACCACCATGGCCCGCAACAAGCGCTACAACCGCCTGGCGGAGCGCGCCCATCAGGATGCGGAGTTTGCCTCCGCCTTCGCCGCAAAGACGGTGGGCGGCCTGGAATACCCCCGCGAGAGCCTGTGGCGCGGCTGGGAGACCATCGTTCTCAACCAGTTCCACGATATCATTCCCGGCTCCTCCATTGAGGAGGTCTATGCCGATTCAAAGCTCCAGTATGAGGAGATTCTCGGCAGCGCCCGGGGACACATCGCCAAGGCCGAAGCCCGCCTCGCCGCAGAGATCAGCGCCGATGCCGACGGTATCGCCGTCATCAACCGCACCGGCCACACCGCCTCCGATGTTGTCACCTGCGAGATCCCTGCAGGCGTTACCGCCCTGCGGGACGGCAAGGGAAAGCTCCATCCCGTCCAGCGCACAAAGGACGGCAAGGCCTGCTTCTTTGCTCCGAGCGTGCCCGCCATGGGCTACGCCCTCTTCACCTATGCCGACGCCCCTGCCGCCGCCTCTCCCCTCACCGTATCCGCCCGCGGCATGAGCGGCCGCTTTGCCCGCCTGCGCTTTGATAAAAATGCCAACATCTCCTCCATCTATGACAAGAAGGCGCGCCGCGAGGTGCTGAAGGCCGGAGAGCTGGGCAACCGCATCGTTGCCTTTGAGGACCGTCCCTCCGCCCACGACGCCTGGGATATCCCCATCTACTACGAGGACAAGGCCTATCCCCTGGATGAGGTTCTCTCCGTACAGACGGAATGCGGCCCGGTATTCGCAAAATACGAGATCGTGCGCCCCTATATGCAGAGCACCGTCCGTCAGGAGATTATCATGTATGCGGATATGCCCCGCATCGATTTCCGCACCGAGGTCGATTGGAAGGAGGCAAACACCCTCTTAAAGTGCGCCTTCCCCGTGGATATCCACGCAAACTCCGCCGACTATGACATTCAGTTTGGCAATGTCACCCGTCCCACCCACTGGAACACCTCCTGGGAATATGCAAAGTTTGAGGTCGTTGCCCACAAGTGGGCCGATCTCTCCGAGCAGGACTACGGCGTATCCCTCTTAAACGACTGCAAGTACGGCCACGACATCAAGGACGGCGTCATGCGCCTCTCCCTACTGCGCTCCCCCACCTATCCCAACCCCGCCGCAGATAAGGAAGTGCATCACTTCACCTATTCCCTGCTGCCCCATTCCGGCGGCTGGCGGGATGGCGGCA
This sequence comes from Clostridia bacterium, assembly GCA_017533425.1. Lineage (GTDB taxonomy): Bacteria > Bacillota > Clostridia > Oscillospirales > QAMX01 > RGIG1911. The sequence continues at coordinate 7,011 of JAFXIE010000144.1, forward strand.
CGGTGGATGCGGCCTACACCCTCAACGATCCCTTCTCGACACAGCCCGTCACGGCCGGTCAGCGCAAGTTGCCCGCAGCCCTGTCGCTGGTCAGCGCCGATGCCCGCAATGTCATGATCGACACGGTCAAATTCGCCGAGGACGGCGAGGATCTCATCGTCCGCCTTTATGAATTTGAAAACCGCAGAAGTGAGGTCAACCTCTCCTGCTTTGCGGATATTTCCGAGGCCTTCGACTGCGATCTGATGGAAAATAACGAGGCAGCACTTCCCGTGAAGAACGGCAGGATCGCCCTTACCGTCAAGCCCTACGAGATCAAGACCATCCGCATCCGCACCAAATAACAAAAGTAGCCCGGCAGCAGGAAACCTGTTGCCGGGCTGTATAGTATGCAAAAGAAAAAGCACAAGCAGACTTGCTTGTGCTTTTTTTGGTGGACGATAACGGGTTCGAACCGCTGACCACTCGCACGTCAAGCGAGTGCTCTACCAGCTGAGCTAATCGTCCATGGTCTCCCGCAGGGGACCAGTATATTATACACGATTTTCAGGAAATGTCAACCCCTAATTTGCGTGTATCTCAAATATTTTTCATTTTCTCTTCATGGTGTTGCGGAGGGTGCCGATACCCTCAATTTCCACCTCCACCACGTCGCCGTCCTTGAGCCAGACCTGTTTTTCCGCAGGATAGCCCATCATGACACCGGCGGGAGTTCCGGTGAGGATGCAGTCGCCCGGGAAGAGGGTCATATACTGGGAGATGTAGGAAATGAGCTCCGCCGGGGAGAAGATCATCATGCCGGTGTTGGAGCACTGGCGCTCCTCGCCGTTGACAAGGCAGCGGATGCGGAGATTTTTCGCATCGATATCCTCCTTGGGCACGATGACCGGTCCCAGGGGGCAGCCGCCGTCAAAATTTTTGCCCAACAGCCACTGGGTCTGCCGCTTCTGCACCTCGCGGACGGAGAAATCCATGCCGCAGGTATAGCCGAAGATGGCCTCCTCCGCCTCCGCAACGGAAACATCAAAGCACTCGCGGCCGATAACCACAGTGAGCTCCGCCTCGTAGTCGTATTTCTCCGCCGTTCCGGGCAGAAGAATATCACAGCCGTGGGCATTGAGGGCATTGGGCAGCTTGCAGAAAAGCTCCGGCGTCTTGGGGGGCTCACCGCCCATCTCCGCCGCGTGCTCCCGGTAGTTTTTACCGATGCACAAAAGCTTTTCCGGCTCGCAGAGGGCCGGGGCATAATAGACCTTGCCCTCGATGGGCACCGCATCCGGGCGGGATGCCACGGCGCGGATCTCCGGCAGGATCTCCGTCCAGATGACCTCATCGGTGGTGGTGGGCACATGCTCCTCCTCCATGCCGAGGGCGATCATCGTCGCCGTCAGATCCACCAGTTTGCCGTCGCAGTCGGCACCGAGCCGAACGGCATCCTCCACGCAGAAATTAAAGAGCTTCAGCATATACATTTTCTCCTTTAATGGGAAATTTTTTCAAGAATGAACGCAAGGTATCTGTCGGCAATGTCAATATCCGTCAGGGCGTAAAGCATGCGCGCGCCCACCACATCCTCAATCTCGTTGAAGACGGGGCGTCCGCCATCGTAGATAAAGTCAATGCCCGCAAGGCCGAAATCAAACTCCGCCGCGATGCGCAAAACGTAGTCCCGCTCCTCCGCCGTCAGCGTGTGCAGCTCCGCCCGGCCGCCCAGGCAGAAATTGGAGCGAAAATCCGTATCGGATATGCGCAGACAGGCCGCCACCGGCTCACATCCCAGCATATACACCCGCAAATCACGGCCAAGATCGCTTACCGGCCGCTGCAGGACGCATTCCCGCCCCGCAAGGCTCTCCGCCGCCGCGGCATATTCCGCTGCGTCGCGGCAAAGAAATACACCCTGTCCGCCGTGTCCGTCCACCGGCTTTGCCACACAGGGAAGTTCCGGCGGGCAGGCCGGCAGGCCGCAGCCGTGCCAGTATTCCTCCGCCACGGGAACTCCCAACCCCGCCACCGTGCGGGAAGTGAGGTATTTGTTGTTGCAGATGCGGCTGATGCGGGAATTGTTGAAGACCGGCACGCCGAGGCTCTCCAGCTTTTCGCTCAAGGAGGGCACAGGCCGTCGGCAAATGACAAAATCCGGAAGTTTTCGCACATGGCCGGAAACCAGCAGCTCCGGCTCCCAGCACATATCCTCCAGAAGCAGCAGCGAAAGGTCGACTCCCCTTTTTTTTGCCGAGGCAAAATAGCTCTCGATATAGGCGCGGTTGCGCTCTGCCTCAAAGGCATCGTAGATCAGCCATCCGGTCATTTTGTTCCTCCAAGTGTCCGCAGGCAGTGGCGCAAAATCAGCGGGGCAAGATCCACCCCGCAGGCCGCCTTGGTGGTAGCAAAATGGGGGTTTGAATTGACCTCGCAGACCATGGGGCTTCCGTCGGCATCAAAGATAATATCCACCCCGGCAAAATCAAGCCCCAGGGCTTCGGCGGCCGCCACGGCAAGCTTCTTTGCCGCATCCGGCGCCTCCACCCCCCGCACGCTGCCGCCGAGGGTGGCATTGGAGCGAAAATCGCCGGGGCGTCCCCGCCGCTCCATGCAGGCAGGGACCTCTCCGCCCACCACATTGATGCGGATGTCCCGTCCTGCGGCGGCGGAAATGAATTTTTGCATAAGGAAGGGGCGGTTGCCGAAGCTGCGGATGATCTTCTCCGCCGCCGCGGCATTTTCCGCAAGATATACCTGCATGCCAAAGGAGCCGAAGGCCTCCTTGATGACCATCGGCCAGCCGAGAAGCTCCCCTGCCGGGGCAAGGAAGGAATAATCCGAAAGTCCCGCCGCATCATAGGTCATGGGGCCCGGAATGGCCGCCGGCATGGGGATTTTTGCCGCTGTGAGAATGCTTTGGGTTCGGCGCTTGTCATCGCAGGCCTCAATGGCCGCCGCGCAGTTAAAGAGACGAACCCCGCAGCCCTCAAGGGAGCGGGCGAGAGGAATATCCTTATCCCAAAAGATGGCAAAATCCGGCAGTTCGAGGGTGCATTCCGCGCCAAGGGGCAGAAGAAGGCTTCCGTTGCCCCGGCGGGATAATTCCACCCCCGCCTGATCCGCCGCGCAGGAGAGCATTCGGTAGATTTCTTCAAATTTCGGGCTTGATAAATAGGAATTGTAAACCAGCCAGGCCTTCATTTTGTTTCCTCTCCCTTCAGGCAGATGTTATCTCCCGTTTCCAAAAAGCACAGCCAGGTTTCCGCCACAGGCCGCCGGAAGATGCGGCCAAGGGCATCGGCATAGAGCTCCACCTGGCGGCGGTAGGTTTCGCATTTTTCCTTGAGCCATGCGCCGCGATCCTCCGCACCAAAGGGTCGGTCGGTTTTATAATCGATGACGATGAGCTTCTCCGGCGTGCGGATAACGGCATCGGCAACACCCTGCAGCAGGATGCTCTCCCCCGTCTCTCCCGCCATATCCACCACCGATTCCGCCGGAACCAGCAGGGAAAACTTGAATTCGCGCAGTACATCGGGGGCTGCGCACAGCCGCTGACCAAGCTCGCTTTGAAAAAATGCGGCGATCTTCTCCGCATCCACCGCCTTTGCCGCCGCCGGGCTGATAAATTCCCTCTCGGTGAGGCGTTGCAGGGTGGCGCAGATATCCGCCCGGCTGCACTGTGCAAAATCCACCTGGGAAAGCAGCATATGCACGGCGGTACCGCGCTCGGCGCCGGTCAGGGGCTGGCGCTCTGCAAGGAATCTCGGTCTCCCGTAGGGGGACGGAGGCGCCGCCGCATCCAGCTCGGCATCCTTTTCTCTGCCCTTCAGCTCCGTAACGGTGACCTTACCCGGCGCCCGGACGGCGCCCGGATGGGCATAGCTGCCAAAGGCGCGGCGCTGCAGCTCTTCGGCGCTGATATCCGAATCCGGGGCGGAAGCAGCCTCCGTAAAGGCAGACCAGGGGCAAACACTGTCGCCGGCGGCATTCCAAATCAGCTGCCAGGGGCCGGCCTCCGCACGGAAAACATTCTCTCCGAAGCCGGTAAGGCCTCCCTCCGTTGCAGACAGGGCTGCATACCACAGCCAGTCACCCGCATTGGTGGCCGTCATCAGCCGGTGGGGGCTAATGCCCACGGCGGCAACATCGCTGCGCAGGCGCTCCAGCCAGGCTCTGGGGGTAGTTCGGTTTGGCCGGGAGGTAAAGACCAGCAGCTTCTCCCGCGGGCGGGTCATGGCAACATAGAGCACCCGCAGCTCCTCGGCGCGATCCTCACGGGCCTCCCGCAGATCAATGGCATCCCGGGGAAGGGTGGAAAAGGTGAGGCTGCGGGCAATATCCCGGCGCCGGGCTCCGATGCCCAGCTCCCGATGCTGCAGAACCGCCGCCTTGCGGTCGTCATTGTTGAAGGCCTTGGCCGCGCAGGCAAAAATCACCACAGGGAATTCCAGTCCCTTGGATCTGTGAATGGTCATGATGCGCACGGCATTTCCGCCGACATCCGCTTCTTTTCGCTCTGCGTGCTCCGCCATGCGGCGGATATGCGCGCAGAAGGCATGCGCATCGCCGCCGACATTGCGCGCAAAGACCTCGGCATGGCCAAAGAGGGTCAGCAGGTTCTCCCGCCGGCGCTCACCGCCGGGCATGGCACGAAAGCCCCGCACCAGGCAAAGCCGGTCGGAGAGCCTCCGGAGCAGCCGATCCACCGAAAGCTCCTTTGCGTCCCGCCGAAGCTCGCGCAGGCATTCCAGCGCGGATGCGCATTCCGCATCCTCGCCGGCGGCCAGCACCAGGGCATCGTACAGCGGGCCGTCAAGCTTTTTTGCGCGCACCCCGGCGAGCATTTCCGCCGTGAAGGCAATGCCCGGACAGCGCAGAAAGGCAAGCAGTGCAATATCCTCCAAGGGGTTATACACCGCATCGAGGCAGGCCAGGGCGGTGCGGATCTCCAGGGTTTCGCAGAAGCCGCTGTCCTGCTCCACCCGGCAGGGAATACCGGCAAGGGAAAGCTCGGCGGCAAAGCGGGCAGCCCGCCCGCCGTCCGCCCGCAGGAGAATGACAACATCCCCCGGCTGCAGCGGGCGGCATCCGCCGCTCTTTTCGGCCACAGGCAGCCCCTCGGAAAGCATCTCCGCAATGCGGCGCGCCACCGCCCGGGGCTCGCTCCATTCTCCGCCGTCACTCTCGTCATCCACCATGTGCAGCTCTGCCGCATATCGGCGGTCAGGGGCATCCTTGCGGGCGCAGTAGAGCATTTCTTCCCGGCCGTATTCGATTTCGGAAAACTCCGGAATACACAGGCGCTCAAAGAAGAAGTTCGCCGCACTGAGCACCTCTGCCCGGGATCGGAAATTGAGGGAAAGATTCTGTCGCCGGCTTCCCGCATCCGAAAGAGTCTCTACCGGCGGAAACGCGCGGTATTTATCAAGAAAAACCGTGGGGTCAGCCTGGCGGAAGCGATAAATGCTCTGCTTGACATCTCCCACCATAAACAGATTTCCGCGGGCATAGGTCAGGGCGCGGAAAATGGCATCCTGCAGGGCGTTGGTATCCTGATATTCATCCACCATGACCTCGCAGTAGCCGGCGCCGATATCCAGCGCCACCTGCGTGGGGCGGATCTCGCCGGTTTCGGCGTTTCGCTCTGCCACAAGCAGGCGGTAGGCCTCGTGCTCCACGTCGTTGAAGTCCACAATATTGCGTTCCAGCTTTGCCTCGCGGAACTTTTTCGCATAGCGCAGCGTGACGCCGAGCAGTCCCTCGGCCACCTGGCGCTGCTCGGCAAGGCTTTCGCGGATGGCCGCGGAATCCTCGGAAAACTGGCGCTTTGCCAGGCTCCTTAGCTCCTCCTTGGCGCGGTCGCGCACCCGTTTGACCAGCTCTTTTTCCTCCGATTCCCCCGAAACCCGGGGCAGCGTGACAAAATTCACCCCAAGAAGGGCTGAACGCGCGCTGTCCCAATCGGTTTCTGCCGCAGAAAGGAGCCCTTCCAGCGCATCCCGCTCGGCATAGAGCACCGGCAGGTATTTTTCGCAGTTCCCGCTCTCCTCGATGCGGCGAATGGCACATTGATACCCCATGTGCGCATCCTTTGCCGCTGAGGCAAGGCGGCGCAGCAGCTCCTCTCCCCAGGGCGACGCGGCCACATTCTCCGCGCCCCGGTCATAATTGCGCAGGGCAAGGCGCGCCGTCTCCTCCGGATCGGGCGTTACCATCAAATGCTGGTAACACTCCCGCACCAGCGCCGCAAGGCCTCCGCTGTCGCGGGTATCGGAGAGCTGATCTGCCATGCAGAGGAAGCTTTCCTCTCCGGCGGCAAAGGCCTCCGACAGGGTCTCCTCCATGGCACGCTCCGCAAGATCGGCGCACTCCGACTCTCCGCCGATGCGCAGATTTGCCGGCAGACCAAGGGCCTGGAAATGCATGCGGATCAGGCGGAAGCAGAAGCTGTCCACCGTGCCGATATCCGCCGAGGAGAGCAGCACCTGCTGCCGTGCCAGCCGGCGGCGGCCGGGATCCTCCGCAATGCGGCGACTGATCTCGGCGCGGATCTTATCCTTCATATCCGCTGCGGCGGCATTGGTGAATGTCACCACCAAAAAGCGGCTGATGTCCTCCGGGCGTTCCTCGTCGGTCAGGCGGGCGAGAATGCGCTGCACCAGCACCGCCGTCTTACCCGATCCGGCAGCGGCGGAAACCAGCAGCTCTCCGCCCCGGTAGGAGAAGGCACGCTCCTGATCCTTTGTCCATTCAGGCACGCAGCTCACCCTCCTTCTCTCCGGCAAAGAAGCTCTCCTTGTCGGTCTTTTCCAAATAATTCGGACGGCATTCCGGCCGTCCCTCGTCAAAGCGGCAGACCGCCGCAAAGGGACAGCTGCGGCAGGCGCGATCCTCCTTCTGCTTTTTGGCATAGGGATTGGGGGTGACCTCACCCCGGCGCAGCTCCGCCGTCATTTTTTTAAGCAGCGTGTCCACATGGCGGCGCAGAGCCAAAAATTCCTCCGCCGCGAGAAGGAAATCCTCCTTCTTGGGCGTTCCGTCCCGCTTGAGATCCAGCGGCAGGAAGCGGGCGCCCTCGCCCGGCGCCACATCCCGCTCCATAGCCTCCAGCACCTGCGCATCAGAGAGCACCAGACCGGTGGGACGCTGTTTTTTGTCCCGCTCGCGGGCGTATTCCTCCTCTGTCAGCCCGCGCTCGGCGGGAATGCGCAGCATGGAAGCGCGGGAATAGAGCACGCCGGCGGGCAGATTTCCCGACCTGTCGGCCAGCACAAAGAGATAGAGCAGCATCTGCACCGATAGACCGGCGCGGATGTCGGTATAATTCATTTCCTTATTGCCGGTTTTGTAATCCACCACCCGCAGATAGGTTTTCTCCCCATCCTGCCAGGTGTCCGCGCGGTCAACCCGGCCGACGATGACCGCCTCTTCCCCGCCAAAGCGCCAGATCACCGGCGCCGAGCCGTCGGAAAGATCAATTTCAAAGCCCGCAGGCTCAAAATCCGAGACGCGGAATTCCGCATGCATCCGTACCACGATATCGCACACATCCGCCGTCAGCCGGTGGATGTAATAGATCATGCGCGCATCGCGCACATCCTCCGGAATGCCCTCGGGACTTGCCAGAAACTTTTCGGCATACATCCGGGCGAGGGCGCGCACCGCTTCCTCTTTCACGCAGCGCCAGCCGCCGCGAGCCTTGACATCCTTTGCCACCTGCTCCAGCACATAATGGATAAAGGTGCCCGATTCGGCGGGGGAAAGCTTTGCCTCCCGCGGCTCCTTTGCCCGCAGACCGACCTCCGCAAAATAGCGGAAGCGGCAGGCTGCATATTTTTCCATGCGGCTCGCGGAAATATGGAGCCGCTTTCCGAAGAGGGCGCGGTTAAGCTCCGTATCCGCCACCGGCGCATCGGGGGCGGCATAGCGGCGCAGGCTGCGCTCCGTCAGTGCCGTGGCCGGATGACCGGAAAGCAGGCCGCGGGCAGCCTCGGCAAGGCTTCCCTCTCCGCAGGCAAGCTCCGCAAGCCCTGCGGGGCTGTAGGTGCGGCTCTCATCATCACAGGCGGTCGATTCCCTCGCCCCGGGCAGCAGCGCCAGCACCCGGCCGGGCACATAGGACGGCCGCAGGGCACTGCCCGTTTCGTCCTTTTCGGGCACAAGGATATACAGCCGCTCCGAGGGGGCAGCCAGGGCATTGTACAGGATAAACTCCTCCGCCGCGGCGGCATCATAGCCCGAGGGCGCCAGCTCAAATTCCGCACCGGCTGCCCGCAGAGCCTCCCGTTCCGCATCGCCGAGGAGGGCGGAATTCTTCGGCGCCGCCGGCAGAATGCCGTCATTTGCCCCGAGAATAAATACCGCCCGCGGGGCAGAAATGCGCATACGGCCCATTTCGCCGCAGGGAACGCTGTCCAGGGAATCGGGGATGCTGCCGATGCTCTCGGCGCCCAGCAGCGTCCGCAGGGCATCGCAGAACTCCCGGCCTGTGTAGCGCAGGCTCTCCCCGGCCTCCACCATCTGGTCGAGGCTCTCGCAGAAGACGGCATACTGCTGCCGCAGCTCATCGGCCTCCCGCAGGCGGCCTGCCGCCTTCAGCTCCTTTTCCCGGCGGGAGAGGGAGCGCACCAGACGGATATCTTCTGTATATGTATAGAGGGCACCGCACAGCTGCCGCGCCGTGCCGCCCTGCTCCAAAGCCTTGGACAGCCGAACCAGAGGGGCAACGGCCTTGCGGCGCATGCAATCCAGCCGCCGCAGGGTTTGTGCATCCTCATCCGTGACGGCATTGCAAAGCCCCCGGGGGGATTCCGCCCAGGGTTTTTCCGTCGTCCATTTCCAGCCGGGCATGCGCCAGATGCGCACATAGCCCTCCAGCATATCCATCGCCCGCTCCGGGAAGCCGGAGAGACCGCAGCGTAGATTTTTCAGCACATATTCGCTGTCAAACCGATGGAGCACCACATCCAGCGCCGAGGACAGCAGCCGATATACCGCCCCCTCTGCCATGCTGTGGGTGGTGTCGGCAAAGGCAGGGATCGCATAGTCGGCAAAAACGCTCTCGCAGATGCGCTCATAGGCGGAAAAATCCCGGGAAAGCACGGCAAAGTCGCGATACCGCCACCCCTCAGAGAGAACCAGACGGCGGATCTCGGCGGCGACGGCCATAACCTCCGAATTGCGGCTGCGGCAGTGAAGAATCTCCACCCCTTCGCAGTCCCCGGCAAAGGCCTCCGCCCCCCGGCGGAAAAAGCCGTTTTCCAGGGCAGCAAGCGCCGGGCGGCGGGCGCGGCGGTTTTCCGAAAGGCGGACATATTCCGTCACGATCCCCCGGCGGGTCGCCATGCGCTCCAGCCGGCGGGCCACCCCGTCAGGGCCCTCAAAGGGAGCCTCCCCATCGGGAGCAGCGAGACAGACGGTCAGCCGTTCCGCCCTCTGCATCAGGCCGGCCACCAGCTCCCACTCCTGGGGAGTAAAGCCGGCAAAGCCGTCGATCACCATCTCCGCGCTGTCGAATATGCCGCTTTCCCGCAGCCGTTCCGCCGCAAGGTCGGCCTCGCAGCGGGGATCGGCGGCGCCAACCGCGGTCAGCGCGGTATAGGCCGTATAGATCAGGGCAAGGTCGGATACCTTGGCGCGCACCGTTCCCTCCGGAAGGCGCTTTGCCGTGGCAGAGAGTGCCTCCGGCGTTACACGGCAGCGAATGAGTTCGTCAATCGCCGCGGCAAGCTTCGGCAGGAAGTCCGCCCGGGCGGCAGATGCCGCATAGGCGCGCAGCTCCCCCAGCACCGAAAGCACCGCCGAACGCATGACCAGCAGCCGACCGCCATCCGAAAGCATGGGGCGGGCAGCGCCGCCGGCGGCGGCAAGAATACGCCGGCAAAGCCGCTTGAAGGAAAGCACCTCCACGCATGCCGAGGCGCTGTCCCCGGCGATGCGACCGATCTCCCGCTCTTTTTCATGGGAATACTGCTCCGGCACGATGAGGAAGGCACCGCCTTTCCCCTCCCGGGCGCGGCGCGCCAGCTCCTCCGTCACCAGGGCGGATTTTCCGCTGCCGCTGCGGCCAAGCACCAATCTCAGCATATTCCTGCCTCACCTCCCAAACAAAGCCTTGTCCATCTCTGAAAAAATTTCAAGCAATTTAAAGCGCAGGCGGATCTCTTCTCCCCGCCCTGTCATCATCGCGATGCCCTGCTCCGAAATTCCGGCCTCCTCCGCCGTCTCCCGCAGGGCTGCGGCGGGCACAACGCAGAGGGGCGGATAGAGCACGCACCACCAGTTGGAGCCCTCCCCTTCACCGAGGGTGACCGTCAGGGTCTCATAGCGCCCCGCCGGCAGAGAAAAGCTGCCGTAGTCCTTCTCCGGAAGCCGGCGAAGGCCAAAATGCACCGAAACGGGCACCGACTTATCCAGCTCCCGCAGGGTTTTCTCCGCAAGAGCCCGGATTCCATCCAGATTTTGCATAATATATTCCCGGGCGGCAGAAAGATCCTCCTGCCCGCCGCCGAAATATGCCTCGAGAATGGCATCCCGCACGGCATTCTTCGCCGCAAGATCCTCCGCGCTGCCGCTGTCGGCCACCACATGCAGCCGGATCACCTCCCCCGAAAGGGCTTCCGCCCGGGCAAGGGTGGTCATGCAGAATACAGCGCATACGCAGAGAACAAGGGTCAATACTCGTTTCATTTTGCTACCTCTTTTCCGATTTTTTCATCGCAAAAGAAGCATGGGCAAAATTTTCTCCTCTTAAACTACCGGCCGAGCCTCTGCGGCAAAAAGTCCCTCGGCGCGCAGGGCATCCACCGCCTGTCGGGCGGCCGTCGCCCCGGTAAAAATGCCGTAGGCCGCCGTTCCCGAGCCGGAAAGGCAGGCTCCCATCGCCCCCAGGGCGCGGATGCGTTCCGCCGTTTCGCCGGCAGCAGGGGCCACGCGGCCGCAGGGCTCTGCCAGGGCATTTCCAAGGGCTGCGCACAGCGCCGAAAGATCCCCGGCGCGCAGAGCGGCCTCCACCGCGGCGGAATCCGACCGCACGGTGGGCGCGCCGTCAAAGGCGGCAAAGACCGCCCCGGTGGGCGCTCCCACCGGCGGCTTTGCGATGACGATATGGCAATCGGGCATGGGCGGCAGCGGCTGCATACGCTCTCCGATGCCCCGGCAAAGGGCGCAGCCCCCCACCGTGCAGAAGGGAACATCCGCGCCGATGCGCGCCGCCGCACGCAACAGCGTATCGACGTCCAGCTCCAGCGCCTTGCCCAGCATCCGAAGCACCGCCCCGGCATCGGCGCTGCCGCCGCCGAGTCCTGCCTCGGAGGGAATGCGCTTCTCGATATGGATCTCCGCGCCGATTTCCCGTCCCACAAGCTCGCCAAGAATGCGCACCGCCTTGCCGGCCAGGTTTTTCTCGCCGCCGGGAAGGCCGGGAATGTTGGAGGTCACCCGCAGCTCTCTGCCGGAAAGCAGGCGCAGGTAAACATCGTCACAGAGGCTCACCGTGTGCATAACGCTGCACAGCTCATGGTAGCCGTCTTCTCTTTTTGTACCGACATCCAGCGACAGATTGATCTTTGCCATCGCCTTCTCCTGCATATCCCACACGGCCTTCCGCCTCCCTCATTTCGCATATTTTCCTACAGTATATTATACGGTTTTTTGCCCCGGCGGTCAACCCTTGCAATATAGCTCGCCTTCGTGTATAATAGGCCTATATCTGTTCCTATGAAGGGAGGCGCGGCATGCTCTTCAATTCGCTGGATTTTCTCATCTTTTTCCCCATTGTTTCCCTGCTGTATTTTGCCCTGCCGCATAAGGCTCGCTGGGCGCTGCTGCTCGCGGCCAGCTGCTGGTTTTATATGGCCTTCGAGCCGAAGTATATTCTGCTTTGCATCTACATCATTGGGCTTGATTATTTCACGGGGCTTCTGCTGGCCCGCCTTACCGGCCGGAAGAAGACGGCTGTACTGGTTCTCTCCCTGATTTTATCCTTCCTTCCCCTGTTTTTCTACAAGTATTTTGACTTTTTCTCCCTTTCCGCTGCCCGTTTCGGCGAGTTTTTCGGGCTGTCCTACTCGCCGAAGCTGCTTAACCTCATGCTGCCGGTGGGCATCTCCTTTTTGACCTTCCAGAGCTTTGGCTACTGCTTTGATGTCTACCGCGGCAACCAGGCGCCGGAGCGCCGGCCGCATATTTTCGCCCTCTTTGTCATGTTTTTCCCCCAGCTGGTGGCCGGCCCCATCGAGCGCTCCGGCAATCTGCTGGCACAGTTTGACGAGGTTCACCGCTTTGACGGCAAAAACCTTTCCTTCGGCCTGCGGCGAATGCTTTGGGGCATGTTCAAGAAGATGGTGGTGGCCGATCAGCTGGCGATGGTGGTCAACGCCGTCTACAACAACCCCACCGCCCACGGCGGCGGCGCATTTCTGCTCGCCACCGTCTTTTTCGCCTTCCAGATCTACTGCGATTTCTCCGGCTATTCCGACATCGCCATCGGCGCGGCGCGCATTCTCGGCTTCCGGCTGATGGAAAATTTCCGCACCCCGTATTTTTCCCTTTCCGTGCCGGAATTCTGGCGCCGGTGGCACATTTCCCTCTCCTCCTGGTTCCGCGATTATCTCTATTTCCCCATGGGCGGCAGCCGCTGCAAGCCCGCCCGCCGGGATTTGAATCTCCTCGTCACCTTCGGCGTTTCCGGCCTTTGGCACGGCGCCGGCTTCAACTTTGTCATCTGGGGTCTGTTAAACGGCATCTATCAGGTCATCGGGCTGCACACAAAGAAGCTCCGCGACCGGCTGTGGCAGCTGTCTCGGCTTTCCTTCCTGCGGCCGGCGCTTGCCCTCATCTCCACCTTCTGCCTCATCTGCATCACCTGGGTCTTTTTCCGGGCAAACAGCCTTTCGGATGCCCTCTACATCCTCAAGGGCATGGCTCTCTCCCCCATCGACGGCATTCTATCCACCGGCAAGCTCACCGAGACAGCCATCGGCCTTTTCGCCGTGTTTATTCTGCTGGCCGTTGATTTTCTCTCCACACGGGAGAATGCCCTCCGGCGCGCCTTTGGGCGGCATACAGCCCTACGCTGGGTTGCCTATCTGCTGCTTTGCATACTGATTCTCGGATTGGGGGTGAGCGCAAATGAAGCGCAGTTCATCTATTTCCAGTTCTGACCGCCGCGCCCTCATAAAGCTCCTTTGCTTTCTTGCGCTGCTTTTATCCATCACCGTTGCGGGCTATTTTGCCATCTCAGCCCTGCACCACAGGGAGCAGCAATCCTGGCGGGTGCAGGACAATATGGTGACCGATTTCTATGCCCAGGAAAAGGACAGCCTCAACACCCTCTTCATCGGCTCCTCCCGCATGATGTGCTCTGTTATCCCCACGGTGATGGAGGATGCCCTACCCGGCATGCGCTGCTTCAACCTCGGCGCCTCCTCCCAGATGCCCGACACTACCTACCATCTGCTCTGTGCTGCCCTTGACCGGCAAAAGCCCGACTATGTGGTGATGGATCTCTACTACGCCTTTGCCGCAAAGGAGCATGACCAGGCGCAGTCCACCCTCATCTTCAAGCCCATGCCCCTCTGCCGCCAGAAGATCCTCATGTTCTTCGACCTCTTTACCAAGGAGGAGCGGGAGCTGCTTCTGAAGACCTGGTTCAACCCCTTCTACCGCATGAAAAACGCAGGGATCTACAACCTGCAGCTCTCCCTGGGACTGACCGAGGAGGCGGTGGACACCTCCGGCACCTATGAGGATCGGGGCTTCTTCAGCCTTGGCGACCGGGTGGTGGATGTGGCGGAGATGACCGCCAAGTACACCGGCCAGCCGGAAACCTACAGCGGCCTCTCCGCAACGCAGACCGAATATATCCGCCGCATTGCTGAGGTCTGTCAGGAAAGGGGCATCAAGCTTCTCTTTGTATCCACTCCCATGACGCCCTCCTACATTCCCTTGAATCCCGTGCTGGAGCGCGCCGGCGCCGACATCCGCGCCCTGTGCGATGAGCTCGGCGTTCCCTTTATGGATTTTTCCGCCTCTGCCGCGGAGATGGGGCTGACCGACGCCCATTTTGCCGACCGCGTTCATTTTAACCGCGCAGGCGCGCAAAGCTACTCCGAAATCTTTGCCGCCTATCTTGCCGACAGCGGCTTTTATGCTCCGAAGAAAGGAAACTGAACTGCCATGCGTATCTACACCCTCGGCACCGGACACGGAGATTCCACCTTTGCCCGCTTCAATTCCTCCACCGCCTATGAGGCTGCGGACGGAACGGTGTATCTTGTGGACTGCGGTGCCCCCGCAGAGGCGCTGCTGCGCCGCAAGGGCATTGCCCTGCCCCGGCTGCGGGCTGCCTTTATCACCCATATGCACGATGACCATGCCGGCGGCCTGTCCGCCCTCTTAAAGCAGATCATCTAGCCCTACAACTACTGCAAGGAGACCTTTACCCTCCACCTGCCGGAGGAGGCCGCCATCGAGCCTCTGAAGGGCTGGCTGCGGGCGGTGCATGAGGATGCCGACAGCCCCCTCCTCTGCTACAAATCCTACGGCGCTGGCAAGGTCTACGAGGATGAAAACCTTGCCGTGACCGCCATATCCACCTGCCATCTGCGCACCCGCGGCCGCACGGAGGGAGACCCCTGCAGCTACGCCCTCATTCTGGATTTCAAGGCCGAGGGCAAGCGCATTCTGCACACCGGCGATCTTCTGGGCAATTTTTCCGACTATCCCGCCATCGCAAAGGAGGAGCATTTCGATCTCTGCCTCTGCGAGGCCACCCATTACCACCCCGATTCTGCGCGGGAAGCCCTGCAGGCATCGAAATTTGACAAGCTGATCTTCATCCATGTGGCCGACCGCTGGCACAACCTGCCCGGCTTCCAGTGGCAGTATGTGCGCGGCGAGGAAAAGCTGCTCAACGCCCTGGCCCCGCTGCCCTACCCCGCCGTGGTAGCCCACGACGGAGACGAATTCCTGCTGTAAGTTCAAAAAAGAGACGAAGCTTTGGCGTGCTACTCCAAGCGGAGTATCACGCCAGTTCTATTCGCCTCTCGGCGAGTTCTATTGCTACGCAGTGTTATTATGCTACGCATAGTGATATTGTCCTGCGGACAGTTTATGGGCGAA
>JAFXIE010000145.1 GCA_017533425.1 Clostridia bacterium
CTCCCCCTGGGAGAGGTGGCCGAGCAGAGCGAGGACGGAGAGGGAAATTTGCAAGCCCTCTCAGTCGGCTTCGCCGACAGCTCTCCCGGAGGGAGAGCCAAGAGGGACAGAAAAACCTTGCGGGAAATCTGTAGGGGCGGCAACCTGCCGCCTGCTTTCACCGGGATATCGATATACGGATAACAGGAAGGAATCGTTCGTACCTTTCTTTCGGAAGAAAGGTACCCCAAAGACCGCCAAAAGGAGGTGGGCTTACGCCCCCTCCCTTGGAACCCACCCCCGGACGGATATATCGGCCAATTTCTGCTCCTTGACTCTGGCGCTATGGTATTTGATTGATAAGGCATTCGCCGGGGGACGGCAGTGCCTGTGCGGATACCACGCAACTTCGGATAGGCGAAATCGTTCTCTCAAAGCCTCCCCCTGTGTAAGGGGAGGTGGCGCGGCGCAGCCGTGCCGGAGGGGTTGTCAATCCCTCAGCCGCCTTCGGCGTCAGCTCCCTTTACACAAGGGAGCCTTTGCGCACCGAAGTAGGGACTTGCGTCCTCGACTGTCCGCAAAAGAACGCCCGCGATCCGCGTTCCGCCTGGCATTCCCTGGCAAAAAGAGGGCCTCATGCCCGGGAAAAGGCCGTAACAAAGCAGTAATGTTACAGTTATGTTACACCTTCAAAAAAACGCTTGCAAAAAATTATGGAATAGGGTATCCTGTATGCAGCAGAAAAACTGCAAATAAAAAAAGGAGGATTTCCAGAATGAGAAATCTCAAGAAGGTTCTGTGCCTGGCGCTCGTGCTTTCTATGGTTCTCGCCGTTGTGTCTGGCGCTGCCTACACCAACTACGCTGATGATGCTGACATCACCACCGTTAACGAGAACTACCTGATCGCTGCCCAGCTTCTGCAGGACATCAAGGTCGTCGTCGGTTCTAAGAACGACGAGGGCAAGATCGTTTACGACCCCAAGGGTGACTTCGACCGCGCCGCTATGGCTCGTGTTCTCTACGTTCTCCACAGCACTATCGCTGAGGACGAAGTGTACAACACCGGCGTTATGTTCGAGACCCTTCCCACCACCTTCACCGATATCGACGGTACCTGGGTTGAGGGTTACATCAAGTACGGCCAGAACGCTGGCTACCTGAACGGCAAGTCCGCTGAGATCTATGATCCCACCGCTCCTGTCCTCGCTCAGGAAATGGCCGCTGCTCTGCTCGTCGTTCTCGGCTACAAGGCTGAGGATGTCGCTGCCAACTGGCCCGCTTCCGTTGTCAAGTTCGGCTACAAGGCCGGCATGGGCAACCTCTTCACCACCGGTCTCTCCTCCAACCCTGTTGACCCCAACCTCGCTGGTATCCCCGTTGTCGGTCTCGCCCATGGCGGCGATGCTGCTACCGAGGCTGAGCTTGCTCTCGCTGGCGACCTGACCCGTGAGGAAGCCTTCTACATGATGTTCAAGGCTATCGTTTATCGTCCCCTCGTTTCCAAGGTCAACGCTCTCGGCTACGACGCTGACTACTACCGTGAGCTCGATATCAACTTCCTCGAGGCCAACTTCGGCGTTGTGTTCGAGCAGGAAGAGATCACCGACTACGTTGCTGCCGGCAAGACCCTTTCCTTCTGCGGCGGCGAGTATGCCAAGGACGGCTATGTCATCCTCGAGAATGCTGGCGCTGTTCGTGACTTCGGTTACACCGCTACCCAGAAGGCCGCTGGCAACCAGGGCATCGGCTTCGCCCTCTCTGCTACCGATTGGGACAAGAACATCGGCCGCAAGGTTTCCGGCTACCTGACCACCTGGGGCGACGAAGTGTACTTCTCTCACTACGCATTCAAGTATGCTCTGAACAAGACCACCGTCACCGGCCCCATGGGCTCTGATCTTAAGCTCACCAAGGAGACCAAGGTTGTTCTCGACGGCGCCAAGATCAAGATCGGCGACACCGCCTATGAGCTCTATGACTCCGGGGCTCACCTCATCATCAACTACAACAAGGGCACCTTCTACACCGCTGCTGAGCTCGTTGATGAGATCAACGACGCTCTGACCCAGTGCGCTGCTGATGAGATCGTTGTCAAGCTCGTTGACGACAAGATCTACGGCATCATCGAGATCGAGAAGACCTATGCTCAGGTTTCCAAGGTCAACGACGACGGCACCATCAACATCGACGGTATCGTTGACGATGAAGGCGAGCTCGTCAACCTGACCCCCGCTATCGAAGGCCTCAAGAAGGACGACAAGATCCTCTTCTACATCGACGGCCGCGACGGCAAGGTCTACGGCGACAAGGCTATCGTTAAGAAGCTCGTCACCGTTGTTGTTAAGAACGTCGACGGTAAGGTTTCCTACTTCGAGGAGTCCGTTGATGGCACCGCCCTCAAGCTGGCTGACTACGCTCTCGTTGGCGACGCTACCAATGCTGACTACACCACCGCTACCGCGAACTTCGTTCCCAACGATCCCGCTTACTGGAACCTGACTCAGGTTGGCGCTTACACCTTCGAGGCTGAGCGTGTTGATCAGTTCAAGCGCGAGTCTGCTACCATCAAGGGTGTTGTCAAGGTTGCTGATACCATCAACAACAAGATGACCTACACCTTCACCATCAAGACCGATTCTGATGTCGCTGTGACCTACACCGTCAAGACCGACATCGGTGCTCTTGACTCCTATGTTGTTGACACCGCTGTCACCGTTGAATACGATGTCAAGACCCTCGAGGTTAAAGGGCTTGCCTAATTAACTACTGAGTAGTTAGTTCGCACAATCAGAATCAAAGCCCCCTCCGGATTTCCGGAGGGGGCTTTTTTTGCCTCTTGGCGCCTGTCCCAAAATCCTGCGGAAACCCGTAGGGACAGGCGTCCCCGACTGTCCGAAACCTTGCCTCTCCCCCTGGGAGAGGTGGCCGAGCAGAGCGAGGACGGAGAGGGAAATTTGCAAGCCCTCTCAGTCGGCTTCGCCGACAGCTCTCCCGGAGGGAGAGCCAAGAGGGAGAGAAAAACCTTGCGGGAAACATGTAGGGGCGGCAACCTGCCGCCTGTTTTTTCGGGAGCATATGGAATGCTCCCTTACGAATGTACGCAAGGCTGATGAAATCGGCGGGAGATAAACCCCCGCCCTACGGCAGTCCGGCAGTTCCTGCGGGAAATCGGTTGGAACTGTATCCCCGACACATCCGATGTGCCGTCTGAAAATATATTCTACACAACATGACCATTTTCCCTTGAAGAAACGGCCTGAATATTGTAAAATATAGAAAGGTATATATGCCCATTTTGCGAAAAGGAGCATGGCAATGAAAATCATCAATGAAAAAGGCCGTCTTTTCGGCATAATCAATCCTGTGGATCTGGTCATCCTGCTGGTGGTCCTGCTGGCCGCGGCGGGCATCGGCGTCAAGGTCTTTGGCGCGGCGGAGGCCGCGGTGGAAAAGGACATGGTCATGGCCACTGTGACCGTGCAGTGCCGCGGCGCCATGCCGGAGGTCGTTGCGGGAATTCAGAATTCCAATCCCGTGGGTCAGACCCTGCTTTCCAACAACGCCACCACCCAGGGAACCATCAAATCCGTCGCCTATTCCGATTATATGAACATCGCCACCACCGACAAGGGCGAATTTCTCTATAAGGTCGATCCCATCCGCAAGAACCTGACCTTTACCATCGAGGCGCCTGTCGACCGGGCGAGCAATGCGCCCTCCATCGGCGCACAGGAGATCCGCGTGGGCGCCTCCTTCTCCATCAAGACCAAGTATATCCACATCAACGGCACCATCGAAAGCATCGTCTTCACCGAGATCGAAGAAAAATGACCTGGCTTGACCGTGTGATTGACGGCTGCGCGCCGGTGCGCCTTGGCCGCTGGCTGTGCGGGCTTTGGCCCCGGAGCCTTGCCGGCCGTGCCTGCGCCGTGATAGCTGCCGCCTTTAGATGCTCCGCAGCAGGGATGCTGTGGAACCGGCTGATGTCCGGCACTTCCCGGCTGCCCGATTCGGTCTACGACCGGACGGTGGGCGGGCTGCACCGCGCTGCCCGGCGCTTTGGCGCATTTCTCTCGGTGCAGGCGCGGCATTCCCTCTTCTGCCGCCTCGGAAAGCGCATTTATGCGGGCTGCGGCAAAATTTTTGCCTCGTCCCTGGTGGGGCGCGCCGCGAAGGCCGTCGGCTTCCGCCGGGCGCTCATCATGTGCTTTGTGCTCTATCTGCCGCTGGATGTCATCATCCGCGATTATATCGGCATTGCGCTGCTCTCCTCCCTGTGGGACGAGGCCTTCCTCCTGCTTGTGGTGGCCTATTGCATCTGGCGGCGGCTTTTCCGCCGGGTGCCGCTGCGCACCAGCACCACCCCGCTGGACAGCCCCATTTTGCTCTATCTCGCCCTGGGAATCGGGCTGATGTTTGCCGTTTCGCCCGATTTTTCCGTGGCGGTGGCCGGCTTCCGCGCCGTGTTCCAGTATATGTTCTGGTTCTTTGCGCTGGTGCGGCTGCTGGAGAGTGATGAGGATCTGGAATGCTTCTTCGGCACGGCGGCGGTGATGATCGTGCTGCTGGCGCTGCACGGAATCTATCAGTATATCATCGGCGTGGAGGTGCCTGCGAGCTGGACCACCAGCACCGAGGTCGGGGTTCGCACCCGCGTCTTTGGCATCACCACCAGCTGCAATATCTTCGGCTGCCTGCTGGTCATGTTTGCCCCGCTGGTGGCAAGCTATGCCTACACGGCAAAACGCCTGTGGCAGAAGACCCTTGCCTGGGCGGGGGTTGGCGCGGTTTGCCTTGCGCTGCTCTTCACTTTCTGCCGCGGTGCATGGCTGGCCATGGTGGCGTGCGTGGTGCTCTTTGCCTGTCTGACGGATAAGCGCATCCTCGGCGTGCTGGGCGCCGCTCTGCCGGCGGTCACCCTGATCCCGTCGGTGGCAAACCGCATTGTTTTCCTCTTTACGGCGGAGTTTGCCCATGCCAGCGCCGTTGGCGGCCGCGCCCTGCGCTGGGATTTCGGCATGCAGCTCTTCCGCGAAAATCTGCTGACCGGCTTCGGCCTTGGCCGCTTTGGCGGCGCCGTTGCCATGCAGAACCAGACGGTGGAGGACATCACCTACTTCTACCTGGACAATTATTATCTCAAGGTTATGGTGGAGGAGGGGCTTTTCGGTATCCTGCTCTTCGGGGCGGTGCTGGTGGCCATCCTGCTCTTCGGCCTGCGCAGCCACCGCCGGCTGGGACATCCCCGATCCGCCCTCTCGGTGCGTTGCGCCGCGCTGCTCTCCGGTCTTGCGGGGGTCATGGTGCATATGTACACGGAAAATATCCTTGAGGTTCCCTATATGAACG
This sequence comes from Clostridia bacterium, assembly GCA_017533425.1. Taxonomy (GTDB): domain Bacteria; phylum Bacillota; class Clostridia; order Oscillospirales; family QAMX01; genus RGIG1911. Next base: position 5,331 of record JAFXIE010000145.1, read on the forward strand.
CGTATTTCTGGGGCTTTGCCGCCGTGCTTGCCTATATCGGCTTTGTGCGCGGAAAGGCACCCCTTCGAATGGGTAAAAAATGATCACGGAGGATTTTTAAAATATGGTAGACAAGAAAAAAGCAATCGAAACCGCCCTGGCGCAGATCGAAAAGCAGTTCGGCTCCGGCTCTGTGCAGCGTCTTGGCGAGAACCGCGCGCTGAAGGTGGATTCCATCCCCACCGGCTCCCTGGGTCTTGACCTTGCCCTGGGCATCGGCGGCGTTCCCCGCGGCAGAATTGTGGAAATTTACGGCCCGGAATCCTCCGGTAAGACCACCGTCGCCCTGCATATCATCGCCGAGGCGCAGAAGGCCGGCGGCGAGGCGGCATTTATCGATGCGGAGCATGCCCTGGATCCCGCCTATGCCAAGGCCCTGGGCGTGGATATCGACAGCCTGCTGGTTTCCCAGCCGGATAACGGCGAGCAGGCTCTGGAGATCACCGAGGCGCTGGTGCGCTCCGGCGCCATCGATGTCATCGTTGTGGACTCGGTGGCCGCCCTCGTTCCCCGCGCCGAGATCGACGGCGAAATGGGCGATGCCTTCGTGGGCGTTCTCGCCCGCCTGATGAGCCAGGCTATGCGCAAGCTGGCCGGCGCCATCGCAAAATCCAACTGCTGCGCCATCTTCATCAACCAGCTGCGCGAGAAGGTGGGCGTCATGTACGGCAATCCCGAGGTCACCACCGGCGGCCGCGCCCTGAAGTTCTACTCCAGCGTCCGCATGGATGTGCGCCGCGTGGAGGCGCTGAAGGTCAACGGAAACTTTGTGGGCAACCACACCCGCGTCAAGATCGTCAAAAACAAGGTTGCGCCTCCCTTCCGCGAGGTGGAATTTGATATCATGTACGGCGAAGGCATCTCCAAAACCGGTGAGCTGGTGGATGTCGGCGTCAAGACGGGCATCGTCCGCAAGTCGGGCTCCTGGTTCTATCTCGGCGAGGAGCGCATCGGCCAGGGACGCGACAATGCAAAGCTCTATTTCGAGCAGCATCCCGAGGTCGCAAAGCAGGTGGAGGCGCAGATCCATGCCGCCCTCACCAGCGACAAGGTGGAGGTCGAGCCCACCGCTCCCGCACCTGAGGCACCCCGTGCGGCTGCCCCGGCGTCGGCGCCGGTTTCGGTCATCGCCGACGATTTTGAGGAATAATGCCCCTCACTGTGGATAAAATGGCCCCCGCCAAGCGCGGGGGTGCCATCCTGCTGCACCTTTCGGACGGATCCCTCCTCCGGCTTTCGCCCGATGCGGTGGTGGAGCTGGGCATCGCCGTGGGCAAGGAGCTCAGCGAGGCCGAGCTTGCGGCGCTGGATGCCCGGCGGGTGTCCGAGCAGACGAGAAAAAGTGCGGTAAATATCATTTCGGTCACCTCCGTTTCCTGCGCGGAGCTGCGCCGTCGGCTGCTGCGCAAGGGATATCCCGAGAGCGAGTGCGATGCGGCGGTGGAATGGCTCTGCGATATGGGCGTCGTGGACGATGCGGCCTTTGCCGCCGGTCTCGCCGCAAAGTATGCCGCCGCCGGGGTCTCCCTCCGGGCGGCGGGACAGAAAATGCGGGAAAAGGGGCTGCCGCGGGAGACCGTGGAGGAGGCTCTGGCCGAATATCCCGAGCCGGATGCGGCCATCGACCGCGCCGTGGAAAAGGCCCTCCGGGGAGAAATCCCCACCCGGGAGCAGGCGGCAAAGCTGACGGCTTCCCTGGCCCGCAAGGGCTTCCGCTATGAGGATATCCGCGCCGCCCTGCGCCGCCACGGCACCGAGGATGACGACGCATAAGCAAAGTTAGAAAGGAAATACCCCAAAATGGCTGAAAAAATCGGGCTCATCTCCCTGGGATGCGCCAAAAATCTGGTGGATTCCGAGCAGATGCTCAGTGTGCTCGCCGACGCCGGATACGAATTTTCCGACAATCTGGATGATTGCGCCGGTGTGCTCGTCAACACCTGCGGATTTATTGACGATGCCAAGAGCGAGGCCATCGAAAACTTCCTGGAGCTGGCACAGCTCAAGGAGGAGGGCAAGATCCGCGCCATCGTGGCGGCGGGCTGCCTGGTGGAGCGCTATCGGGAGGAGCTGCGCACCGAGATCCCCCAGATCGATGCGCTGCTCGGCTGCGGCAGCTACGACCGCGTGGCGGAGGCCTTCGCCGCCGCCTTCAGGGGGGAGGAATATGCCCGCTTTGAGGCGCTGGATGCCCCCGTGCGGGAGACCTCCCGCGTGCCCTGCACCCCGCCCTACACCGCCTATGTCCGCATCGGCGAGGGCTGCGACAACCGCTGCAGCTACTGCGTCATCCCCTCCCTGCGGGGTCCCTACCGCAGCCGCCAGCCGGAGGCGATCCTGCAGGAATGCCGGGAGCTTGCCGAGGCGGGGGCAAAGGAGCTCATCATTATCGCCCAGGATATCACCAAATACGGCACCGACCTCGGCGGCGATTATCTGCTGCCGGAGCTATTGGAGGATATCTGCCGCATCGAGGGTCCGGAATGGATCCGCCTGCACTATCTCTATCCCAGCGGCGTCACCGAGGCGCTGATGGACTGCATCGAGCGCAATCCGAAGATCGTCCGCTATCTGGATATTCCCATTCAGCACATTTCCGAGAAAATTCTCTCCCGCATGAACCGCCACCACACCGGCGCCGAGGTGCGTGCCCTCTTCAAGACCCTGAAGGCGCGTTTCCCCGATATGGTGCTGCGCACCAGCGTGATGGTGGGCTTCCCCGGGGAGACCAAGAAGGACTTTGATGAGCTGATGGACTTCCTGCGGGAGTTCCGGCTTCAGCGCGCCGGCGTATTTGTCTTCTCTCCCCAGGAGGGAACGGAGGCAGCAGGACTTGACGGCAAGGTCAGCCGCCGCACCGCCCAGCGCAGAGCAGAGCTGGTCAGCGAGCTGCAGGCCGAAATCATGGAGGGCGAGAGCGAAAAGCTGGTTGATAAGACCCTTACCGTCCTCTGCGAGGGCTTCGACCGCTTTGCCGAGGTCTTCTACGGCCGCACCTATGCCGATTCCCCCGAGGTGGATGGAAAGGTCTTCTTCTCTGCGGAGAATAAGCCCGCCCCCGGTGATTTCTGCCGGGTTTCCATCCAAGAGGTTATGGACGGCGATCCGCTGGGCGTCCGAGTAGAAAGCGAGGAGTAAATCATGAATCTTCCAAATATTATCACCGTTTTCCGCATGGTTATGGTGCCTGTGTATATTGTTCTTATGCTGCTGGATATGCCCCTGGCCGCCCTCATCGTCTTTGCAGTGGCATCGATAAGCGATAAGCTGGACGGATATCTTGCCCGCAAGAACAACCAGGTCACCGTTTTCGGCAAGTTCATGGATCCCCTGGCCGATAAGCTGCTGGTTATGAGCGCATTTCTCCTCTTCCAGCATCTCGGCATGATGCACGTGGTCTTTGTCTTTGTCATCCTCGCCCGGGAGTTTATCATCACCTCCCTGCGGGTGCTGGCCATCGAGGCGGGCATCGTCATGCCCGCCGGCATCTCCGGCAAGGTCAAAACCGCCGTGCAGATGACCGCCCTCTGCCTGATGCTGGGGGTAGCCTGGCTCTCGGAGAGCCTCCTGCCGGGGCTTCCCGCAAGGCTCATCTACGATATCTGCTCCTGGGCAATGCTTGCCGTCACCGTCTGGTCGGGCGCGGATTATATCTGGAAGCAGCGCGCTCTTTTTGATCCCAAACGAAAGTAAGAGGCGGCGAAAATGCCAAATATCGGAGAAATTGATAAAAATCTGAAGGTGGAAACCAGCCTGAAGCTGGAGGACGTCCGGTTTTACGACGTCTGCTCCGCGCCCTTTGCCCTCTACGGCATGGCACAGACGGGCAAAAATATCCGTTTTGCCCGCATGCCCGAGGCCTTTGCCGAGACGGTGAGCAAAAATGTGCAGACCCTCAATCTGCATACCGCCGGCGGCCGCGTGCGCTTTTCCACCGATTCCGGGTACATTGCCATCAAGGTGCTCTGGTCCGGCCAGAACCGGATGAGCCATATGCCCCTCACCGGTCAGTGCGGCTTTGATCTGTACATTGACGAGGGCTCCCGCAGCAAGTATAAGGCAACCTTCACCCCCGGCAGCAACTGCGACGAGGGGTATGAGTCCGTCGTTCTGTTGAATGGGCGGGAAATGCGCGCCTTTACCATCAATTTCCCCCTCTATAACGGGGTGGATGCCCTGTATATCGGCCTGCAGGCGGATGCGCAGCTCTCCGGCGGCGCAGAATATGCCTATGACCGCCCCGTGGTCTATTACGGCTCCTCCATCACCCAGGGAGGCTGCGCGTCCCGACCCGGAAATTCCTACCAGGGCATCCTTTCCCGGCAGTTCAATGTGGATCATGTCAATCTCGGCTTTTCCGGCAGCGCCCGGGGCGAGATCTGCATGGCAGATTATATCGCAGGGTTGGATCCCCTGGTCTTTGTGCTGGATTATGACCACAATGCCCCGAATGAGGAGCACCTTGTCAAAACCCACGAGGTCTTTTTCCGCCGCTTCCGCGAGCTGCGCCCCGATACCCCGGTGGTTATGGCGAGCTCTGCCATGCCCGGCTGGGAAAACCGCCGCGCCGTGGTCTTCAAGACCTATGAAAATGCCCTGCGCGGCGGGGATAAAAAGGTCGCCTTTGTGGACGGCCAGGCGCATTTTACCGGCATCTATGCCGACTGTGCCACCGTCGATGGCTGCCATCCCAACGATTACGGCTTTGTCCGGATGGCGCAGAGCATCGGAGGGGCGGTGGAGAAGTTCCTTCCTGCCCGCTGAATTTGATTTTTTCCGCCACTTTAGCCCCGCCTTTGCCCCTGCCTTTTGTTGGAAATGACGAAATCGCAACCCGCAGGCAAAAGACCGCCGGAAAGGGCTTGCATATTTTCCGAAAAAGGTATAAAATATGAGAAGCGTATAAACACAAAAAATATATTTTTTGGAGGAATCCCGCTATGGTAAAAGTTGCAATTAACGGTTTTGGCCGCATTGGCCGTCTGGCTTTCCGTCAGATGTTCGGCGCTGAGGGCTACGAGATCGTCGCTATCAACGACCTCACCTCTCCCAAGATGCTCGCTCACCTTCTGAAGTATGACTCCACCCAGGGCGCTTATGCTGCTCCCTTCGGAACTCATACCGTCGAGGCCGGCGAGGACAACCTCGTTGTCGACGGCAAGAAGATCACCATCTACGCCGAGAAGGACGCTGCGAACCTTCCCTGGGGCGAGCTCGGTGTTGACGTCGTTCTCGAGTGCACCGGTTTCTACACCTCCAAGGAGAAGGCCATGGCTCACGTCAACGCTGGTGCCAAGAAGGTCGTCATCTCCGCTCCCGCCGGCAATGACCTGCCCACCATCGTCTACAACGTCAACCACGAGACCCTGAAGGCTGAGGACAATGTCATCTCCGCCGCTTCCTGCACCACCAACTGCCTGGCTCCCATGGCTAAGGCTCTCAACGACCTGGCTCCCATCGAGTCCGGCATCATGTGCACCATCCACGCCTACACCGGCGACCAGATGATCCTCGACGGTCCCCAGCGCAAGGGTGATCTCCGTCGTTCCCGCGCTGGCGCTGTGAACATCGTTCCCAACTCCACCGGCGCTGCCAAGGCCATCGGCCTGGTCATCCCCGAGCTGAACGGCAAGC
>JAFXIE010000146.1 GCA_017533425.1 Clostridia bacterium
ACGCTGCCCCTCATCATTATCAAAAAGGACGGCAAGCGCGAGTCCTACGATCGCAACAAGCTGCTTCGTGGCCTGCTTCGCTCCTGCGAAAAGCGCCCCGTTTCCATCAATCAGCTGGAAAAGCTCATTGACGATGTGGAGCAGGGCATGCGCAACTCCCTGGCCCGCGAGGTTTCCTCCGAGCACATCGGCGAGCTTGTTATGGATGCGCTGAAAAACCTGGACGAGGTTGCCTACGTCCGCTTTGCCTCGGTTTACAGAAGCTTTAAGGATATCGATTCCTTCCGGCAGGAGCTGGAACTTTTGGAAACCGAAAAAAGCCGTACCGAGCAATAATCTATGGAATGCCCAACCTTTCGGCTGGAGATATTTGAAGGCCCGCTGGATCTGCTTTTGCATCTCATTTCCAAGAACAAGGTGGATATCTACGATATCCCCGTTTCGGAAATTCTGGAGCAGTATCTTGCCTATATGAAGGCGGCGGAGGATTTCAATATCGAGCTTGCCAGCGAGTTTTCCGTCATGGCCGCGCAGCTGCTGCTCATCAAGTCCTCCATGATCCTCCCGAAATATGAGGATTTGGAGGAGGATCCCCGCAAGCAGCTGGTGGAAAGCCTTATTGAATATCAGCTCTTTAAAGCCACCCGCCCCTATTTTCAGGAGCGGGCGGAGAGCTTTGCCGGGTCCTTTGTCCGCGAGCAGGAAACGCTGGCTCCCATCCCCGTGGCTCAGTACGGGTTATCCCCGGAGCTTCTCTCCGGCGCCGTGCGTATGCTTATGCAGCGCAAGGAGGAGATGAAGGAGGAGCCGGATTTCCACATGGCCACCGTCATGAGCCGCAATACCGTTTCCATCGATGAGAAGATCGGCGGCATCCTGACCCTCTTTAAGACCCGGAAAAACCTTTCCCTGCGCTCCCTTTATCGGGCTGCCAAGTCCAAAAGCGAGCTGATCGCGACCTTTTTGGCGGTGCTGGAGCTTTGCAAGGATCAGCACATTCTTCTCACCGATGCAGAGGATGATCTGACCCTTTCTCTCAATGAAGAAATAACCCCGACTGCTGACGCAAAGGAGTGAAGTGCGCGATGACCACCAAGGAAGTGCTCTCCATCATCGAGAGCATACTGTTTGCCTCCGGCGATCCCGTGCCACTGGACCGTATATGCCGGGCGCTGGATATGGATCTTGCCAGTGTGGAAGCGCTGGCGGCCGATCTTTGCGATATGTACACCGAGCGTGCCGGCGGAATCCGCGTCATTCGGCTGGAAAACAGCCTGCAGATGGTATCGGAATGCAAATATGCCGATTATGTCCGTCTTGCTCTGGAAATTCGCAAAAAGCCCAGCCTCTCGGCTACTGCGCTGGAGGTTCTGGCCATCATTGCTTACAAGCAGCCGGTTACCCGGCAGTATGTGGAGCAGGTGCGCGGGGTGGATTCCTCCTATACCATCGGCACCCTGGCGGAGAAGGGACTCATCTATGAGGCCGGCCGCCTGGATGTTCCCGGCAGACCCATCCTTTACCGCACGACGGATGATTTCCTGCGCTGCTTTGGCCTTTCCTCCCTGCGTGAGCTGCCGGAGATCTCCGGCTTTAACGATGAGGGGCAGCAGCTCATCATCGATGAAACCTCCGAGGATGCCGCTGCGGCTGTCGATGCGCCCGATTCAAAATGATTTTTGTAAAAATTTTGCTTGGCCTGCTTCTGCTCATTGTCCTTCTGCTGATCCTGCCGCTGCATGTAACGGTGCGCCTGGTGGATAACAAGCTTCTTCTTTCCGTGGGAGCTCTCTTTGTGCGCGTTCGCGTATATCCGCGGAAGGCAAAAAGCGTGGACAAGCCCAAAAAGCGCGCGAAAAAGGCCAAACCCTCCGGGAAGAAAAAGGTATCACCCGGCGAGATTTTCGATCTTTTGCAGGCGGTGCTGCCCGGAATTCCCCGGGTGTTTGGCGCGATACGCATTCCGCGCCTGCACCTTCGCCTTCGCCTTGCCGCGCAGGATGCGGCGCTCACCGCCGAGCTTTACGGCGCGGTCTGTGCCGCCTTTGGCTGCCTTTGGCCGCATATCAGCCGAATCTTTTCCATTTCCCGGCCGCGCATTGACATCGAGCCGGATTTTGAGGCGGACAAGACAGCGGTTCTACTCTTTGCGGATATCCGCAGCTGCCTTGCAAAGCTTGCGATCGCGGCACTGCCTGTCGCATTTGCCTATTTGAAACTGTTGATAAAAAAAGCAGGAGGTAAACAGGATGTCTCAGTCTCCCATCAATGATATGCTTCGTTCCGCCCTTGCCCAGATTGGGGATCTCATCGGTGCGGACACCGTGGTCGGAACGCCCATCGTGCTTTCCGAGGATGTTACCATTGTTCCCGTGTCGCAGGTTACCGTCGGCCTGGCCGGCGGCGGTTCGGATTTCGGCAAGGAGCCTTCCCGCGTGCATTTCGGCGGCGGCACCGGTGCCGGCATCACCGTCAAGCCTCTGAGCTTTATTGTGTATGAAAAGGGAAGCGTTCGCATGATGCCCGCCACCGGCGGAGCATCCGGCGAGGCCAATCCCTACATTCAGGTGATGGATGCCGTTCCCGCGGCGGCCGAGCGCATTGCAGATCTCATTGCCGACTTGAAAAAGAAGAAGGCCGACGAAGAATAATCGAAGAGCACCGCCTGTATAATTAAAGCACAGACTTTGATTTTTAGGCGGTGTTTTCATTGCGAAAATTGTTGTGCGCGGCAGCCCTGCTGATCCTGTTTGCAACGCCTGCCTTTGCGGCGGATTTTTCTGCGGATAAGATCATTCTTGTGGACTGCGCCGCAGATCACGTGCTTTATGCAAAAAATGCGGATGTTCCCGCACCACCGGCCAGCACCACAAAGCTCATGACCGCACTCTGCGTCATCCGGTCGGGCTGTGAGCTTGAAGAAGAGGTGTGCGTCTCGTCCAATGCGGCCGGAACGGAGGGATCCTCCCTGTATCTGCGCGAAGGGGATAGCCTGACGGTCGAGACCCTTTTATATGGGCTGCTGCTGGAGAGCGGCAACGATGCCGCGGTTGCCCTTGCGGAGCATACCGCCGGCACCGTAGCGGATTTTGTTGTGCTGATGAATCAATGCGCCGAGGCACTTGGCCTTTCCGACACGCATTTTGCAAATCCACACGGCCTGACCGAGCCCGGTCACCTTTCCTCTGCCCGGGATCTTGCCCGCCTGATGGGGGAGATCTCCCAGGAGCCGCAGCTCATGCAGATCCTTGCAACGAAGGAATACCGGGGCGAGGGCAGGCGCTTTGTAAACCATAATAAGCTACTTTCACGATACGATCACTGTGACGGCGGAAAAACCGGCTATACCGAGGCGGCGGGAAGATGCCTTGTTACCACCGCTGTGATTGCCGGCCGCAGGTATGTGGCGGTCACCCTGTCTGCACCGGAGGATTGGGAGGATCATCTCGCCCTCTATAAAATGGCCGAGGAGAGTTTTATAACCTTGCGTATCTCCCGCAGGGAGCTTACGGCATCGCTTCCCGTCTGCGGCATGGAGCGCTTCGTGCAGGCTATGCCGGAGGCAGGCCTTCGCATCACCCTTCCTGCCTATCTTCGCGATAGCCTGACGGTATCTCACCGGCTGCCGCGCTTTGTCTACCCCGGAATAGGCTGCGGACAGCGGCTTGGTTACGCGGTGGTTGTCGCCGGCGGGGTGGAGACGGCCTGCGCAGAGCTTTATTCGGCCGATACGGTTTCAGCTCCCGCCCCGGGCTTTTTTGCCCGGCTGCGGTTGGGCATTTTGCGGTGGCTTTCATGAGAGAGCTTCTGTCAAAATGGGGGCTGAGCCTCTTTCTCATTGCCATTCTCCTTTCGGGGGCTGCAATTTCCCTTCTGCCCGCATCGGTTTTGACGGTGGGCGGGCTTCGTCCCGTTGTCATCATCGATGCCGGCCACGGCGCACCGGACGGCGGTGCTGTCGGGGCAGACGGAACGCAGGAGAGCGATGTCAATCTCGACATTGCAAACCGGCTCTATGATCTTTGCATGATGTTTTGTCTGCCGGCAGAGCGAACAAGGACGACACAAAGCGGTCTGTGGGATGCGGACGATTCCACCATCCGGGAGAAAAAGCGCTCCGACCTTACCAACCGGCGGGATTTTGTTGCATCCTTTCCCGGGGCGGTGCTGATTTCCATCCATCAGAATGCCTATACCGGCTATGCCCGCGGCGCCCAGGTTTATGCGCGGGCGGAGGACACTTCCCGGGCTCTGGCCGACAGCATCACCGCAGCCCTTACCCGGCTGGAGGGTTTCCCCACCCGGGATGCCACGAAAATTCCAAAAGGTCTCTATTTATTTGAAAACACCGCCTGTCCCGCTGTGATCGTGGAAAGCGGATATATGTCCGATCCGAGCGATCTTGCCCTGATGAAGGATCCCGCCTGGCGGGAGGGGATTTCCCTTGCCATTCTGCAGGGCTATCTTGCGGCGGAGGAGCTATTTTAGTTTGAGGAGCGATGAGAGAATGAAGTCTAAAACCCAGTTTATGTGCACAGAGTGCGGCCACAGCACCTCCAAATGGTACGGCAAGTGCCCCTCCTGCGGCGCATGGAACACCATGGAGGAGGTCAAATTTGCCCCGGAGCCTGCCGGACGCGCATCATCTCCCGCCGCAAAGGCCATCGCCCTCTCGGAGGTCTCTGTGGAAAATGAAGCCCGTATGTCCACCGGCTTTGCGGAGCTTGACCGGGTGCTCGGCGGCGGCGCTGTGCGGGGAAGCGTGGTGCTGGTGGGGGGTGAGCCGGGCATCGGCAAATCCACCCTGCTTTTGCAGATCTGCGAGCGCATGACGGAGGCGGAACGCATTCTCTACATATCGGGTGAGGAATCTGTTCGCCAGATTCGGCTGCGCGCCGACCGCCTGAAGGTCAAGGGTGACCGGCTGAAGCTCCTTGCGGAGACAAATATTGACCATATCCGTGCAAGCATTGCCGCGGAAGCGCCGGATTTTATCATCATTGACTCGGTGCAGACGGTCTATTCCCCGGAGCTTAACTCCACCCCCGGCAGTGTTGCCCAGATCCGCGAATGCACCATGCAGCTCATGCAGGTTGCAAAAAGCGAGGGGCGCACCGTCTTTATCGTCGGTCATGTCAACAAGGAGGGCACCATCGCCGGGCCGAAAATTTTAGAGCATATGGTGGACTGCGTGCTCTCCATGGAGGGCGAGCGCTTTGTGGCCTACCGAATTTTGCGCGCAAGCAAGAACCGCTTTGGCTCCACCGATGAGGTAGGGGTCTTTGAGATGGTTTCCTCCGGGCTTTCGGAGGTGGCAAATCCCTCCGCCGCCATGCTTTCCGGTCGGCCGGAGCATGTGCCGGGCACCTGCGTAACCTGCATCGCTGAGGGCTCGCGCCCCATTCTTTCGGAGATCCAGGCTCTCGTTACGCCGACATCCTTCGGCAATGCCCGCAGGACGGCGGCAGGCATGGATTATAACCGGCTGTATCTGATCCTTGCGGTGCTGGAGAAGCGCGCAGGGCTTCCCGTGGGCGGGTGCGATGCCTATGTCAATGTCGTTGGCGGCTTCCGGATCGATGAGCCGGCCAGTGACCTGTGCGTTGCCCTGTCGTTGGCCTCCAGCTTCCGTGACCGCCCCATCCCGGAGGATATCGCCGTTATCGGCGAGCTGGGACTAACCGGCGAGCTGCGGGCGGTTTCCTCCCTTTCGCAGCGCCTTTCGGAGATTGCCCGCCTGGGCTTTAAGCGCTGCATCATGCCCCGGCAGGCCACCGAGCATATCCATGTGCCCGAGGGGCTGGAGCTCATCCGGATGAAGAATATCTCCGATTGCATTGAATATTGCCTCGGAAAGTGATATAATAGCTAAAGCATCAGGAAATATAACGATTGAGGATTTGTATTTCAAATGATTATTTTTCGCATCTTTGCCATATTTGCGGCTCTTGCCGGGGCTGTCGGCGGTTATCTGCGCATCTCTGAGCAGGCGGCCTATGAGCCCTCCGGCCTTGCCATTCCCGGTGATCCTTACCGCCTCGCGGTCATCATCATCTCCGGGGTCGTTCTCCTCGCTGCCATCGTCATCTCCGTCGGCCTGGTTTCCTCTGCCCGGCGGGATTCTGCCCGGGTCTTTATCCGTCCGGAGCGCCCGGTGTCCCTTGTGTATTTTGCAAGCCTTGGCGCCTTTTCCCTGGGTGCCCTCTTTGAGATTCTCGGCTGCATCGGTGATTATTCCGCCACCCGGCTCATTTCCGGCATTCTGCTCTTCTTTGCGGCGGTGGGCATGATCATGACGGCCTTTCTCATGGCGCGGGCGGACTTTTCCTCGGATTATTCCATGTTTGTCCTCATCCCGACCTTTTGGGCAGCCTATTATCTTATCCTGCATTTTCGCGCCGAAACCCAGAATCCGGTGATGATCTCCTATATTTTTGAGATCTCCGCCCTGGTTTTCCTGGTGCTCACCTTCTTCTTCCATGCAGGCATTCTCTTCCGCCGCAGATATCAGCGCAGATGCTTCTTCTCAGCGGTGGTGTGCCTCTATCTCTGCATTCTCTGCCTGATTTCCGATGCCCCCGGCACGGTATCCGAGATGGCCAACCGCGCCGGTGTGATCGAGAAGCTTGGCCTTTTCAGCCAGCTCTTTATCTTCCTTGGCGGTGCCCTCTTTGCGGGATATGTGCTTGCCTGCCTTCTGCGCAGCCACGTGCCTTCACTGCGGGAAACGGAAGAGAAGAAGGATGCGGAAACGGAAGCAGAAATCAATTAATGGAAGAATTTTCCTAAACCGGCAGCTTTTGCTGCCGGTTTATTTTTTTCCTCTCATAGGCGATGGAAATATAGGCAAAATAGGGCTGTAAATTTTCTGCGGGGTGTGAGATCCATGAAACGGATTGTGCTGATTTTTGTTTTATCCATAACCTTGATATGCATCGGTGGCGCAGCGGAGGCGCGTGCCGCAACAAACCTGCGCCGTGTATCGGTCGCGCCCGTCCGCTATGAGCGGGTGGAGCAGACGGTGACCTGTGCCGGAACTGTCACGGCGGGAAACGCGCAGAGCTTTGCGCTGCCAAAGCCCGCACTGGTGCTGGAGGTCATGGTCTCCGAAGGGGACAGCGTGCATGAGGGCGATGCCCTCTTTTCCTGCGTACCTTTATCGGCCCCGGCGGAGGGAAGCGCCGAAGAATTTATCCGTGAGGTCTTCCGGGATGGGGAACTGCTGGCAGCAGCCCTCCGGGGAGAGCTCGCGGCGGGCGTTTTCGGATCGGTGGATGCAGAGCTTGCCCTGGAGACCTTCTCGGATGGTGAGCGCCTGACCCTTTATGCGCCCTGCGACGGCAGGGTGGAGTCCCTTCGCGTCAAGGAAGGCGGTCTTGCGCTGCCGCTTTTTTCCTGCGTGACCATAAATGGCGGCGGTGGGCTGGAGATCCTTGCAGAAGTGCCGGAAAAGGAGCTCTACCGTCTCTTCCTTGGGCAGGAAGCAAAGGTTACGGTGCGGGGAGCAAATGAAAAGCTTCGTGCCACGGTGACGGCGCTTCCCTCCTCTGTCTCGGCGGAGCTTGGTGGTCTTACCGGTGCGGAGCCGGTGGGAAAGGCGCGGCTTTCCCTTTCCGGGGAGAGCGAAAGCCTTCCGGGCATGAGCTGCACGGTGAAGATCCTCTGTGAGGTGGAGGAGAAGGCCATGACAGTGCCGTATGAGGTATTGCGGGAGGATAAAGAAGGCTGGTTTATCTACACAAGTGATGGACGGCGGGTGGAGAAGACGCGCGTTACCTATCAGATGGATGTCGGCGACCGGGTCTGGATTGAAACGGATGATGGCAGCCCCTTTTATTACCTGACGGATACGGAGGCAGAGCCGATCCCCGGGGAATATGTCGTATGTGAGCTTACGGAGGAATAATGACGGCCTTTCTGATTTTTTTGCTCAAAAATGTCCTTCGCGGACGAAGCCGTGTCTTTCTCACGGTGCTTGCCGTGGCGGTGGGCATTGCGGCGGTGGTGCTGCTTTACTGCATTGGCAGCGGGGGAGAGCTGTCAGCCCTGCGCTTCTTGGAGAGCTTTGGCTTTTCCGGCGCGCTGGTCGTGCCCAATGAGGGGCTATCGGTCAGATCTCCACTGCTTGAGGAGGACGAAGAATTGATCTCCTCGCTTTCCGGGGTTGAGGATGCCATTGCCTTCACGACAAAGTATGGCACCATATCCTCCGCAAGAGATGGGGATGATGCCGTCATCTGGGGCGTAGGGGAAGGCATGGAGAATTTCATCGGATTTGAGCTTATCCATGGCTCTTTTTTTACCCCGCAGGACATCCGGCAGGGAAGAGAGGTATGTATCATCGACCGGCAGACGGCAGCAAAGCTCTTTGGCCGGGAGAATGCCGTGGGGCAGATGCTGTCCGTTGGCATCGGCGGGGTTTCGGCAGAGCTGCGGATTGCCGGCGTGACCGATAAGGGGATGGCTGCCCTCGCCGGGCTGACGGGGGGCGCAGCACCGGTGTTTGTCTACATTCCGGGGGCGGTGCTCGCGTCAATCACGGGCAATGACCGTGTTGCCCAAATTGCCGTACGAACTGCCTCAGAGGATTCCGGGAAGGTCATGCGCTCAGTCATACGGGCGCTCAAAGGAAAGTATGCAGACAATGTGGGCTACACCGTGCAGGATCTGGACGGATATATGCGGGATGTCGGCGGGATGATGGAGCTTTTGAAAATGCTTCTCATTGCGGCGGCGGCCGTGTCCCTTCTGGTTTCCGGCATCGGGGTTATGAATGCCATGCTTTCCTCCGTCAAGGAGCGTCGGCAGGAGATCGGGCTGTGTCTTGCGGTGGGGGCATCTCCGCGGCAGATCGCGGCTGGCTTTGTGATGGAGGCGGCACTCATCTCCGCCCTTGGCGGGGTGGTCGGCGGGGTATTTGGCCTGATCATTTCATATCTCGGGGCTATGATTCTCGGAATTCCCTTTGTTTTCTCCCTGCGGGCGGCTCTCATTGCGGAGGCCTGCGTCATTTGCATCGGCATTCTCTTTGGCACGCTGCCTGCGGTGCGGGCAGCACGTCTCTGTCCGGCTGAAATTCTGCGGGACGAGTGATTGAAAGCGCCGTCGAACTTTGCTATAATATAGCAAAGGAGGTGCGCAGCACCGTGAAGAATATCTACAAACCCATCATTTCCCGTACGCTCATCATCGTTTTGCTTCTGCTGGTGCAGATTCTTGCGATGGTGCTGGTGGTGCTGCGCTTTTCCGACCGCTTTCTCTGGTATTCCGGACTATCCAATATCCTTGCCCTGCTGACGGTTTTTACCATCCTCCGCGGCAATGCAAACCCCGCCTACAAGCTCTCCTGGATTGTCGTTATTCTGGTACTGCCGATTTTTGGCCTGCTTTGCTATCTCATCTTCGGAAACCGCAAGCTTGGCCGTGCGGCCACCAAAAAGATGGAGGATCTGACGGCGCGTGCCGCCAGGAATTACTTCCGTAAGAATGCTGTGCTTCCTTATCTTGCAGCGGGGGATGCCACCGGCGCAGCCCAGTCGCGATATCTGGAAAACTGTGCAGCCTACCCGCTCTTCCGCAGCACCGAAAGCCGCTATCTTTCCTCGGGAGAGGCCTATTTTGCCGCCCTTGTGGAGGAGCTTTCCCGAGCGCGATCCTTCATTTTCCTGGAGTATTTTATCATCGGCGAAGGCTACATGTGGGATACGGTGCTGAGTATCCTGCGGGAGAAGGCGGAGGCAGGCCTTGATGTACGGCTGATTTATGATGATTTCGGCTGCCTTGCAAGCCTGCCGCACAACTTTGCGCGCAAGATTTCCGATTCCGGCATCCGCACCATGGTCTTCAATCCCGTGATGCCGGTGCTCAACTCCGGTCTCAACAACCGCGACCATCGGAAAATCTGCGTCATCGACGGAAACGTCGGCTTCACCGGCGGCATCAACCTTGCGGATGAATATATCAACCGGAAGCGGCGCTTCGGCCACTGGAAGGACACAGGCATCATGCTCCGCGGCGACGGTGTTTGGGGTCTCACTGTGATGTTTCTGACCATGTGGAGCTATCTTTCCGGCCGCATTGAGCCCTTTGAGGATTTCCGGCCTTCGATCAACTGCTCGGAGGCGGAGGGCTTTGTGCAGCCCTATGCCGATTCCCCCCTGGATTCCGAGCACGTGGGCGAGATGGCCTATATGAATATGATTTGCTCGGCGAAACGGTATATCTATATCACTACCCCCTATCTTGTGCTGGACAACGAAATGCGTACCGCCCTCATTGGCGCCGCAAAACGCGGCGTGGACGTGCGGATCATGACGCCGGGCATTCCGGATAAGCGGTATGTCTTTGCCGTCACACGGGCAAATTATGAGCCTCTGGTGGAAGCCGGCATACGGATCTATGAATATGCCCCCGGCTTTTTGCACGCAAAGAGCTTTGTCTGCGATGACAGGTATGCCATCGTCGGCACGGTGAATATGGATTTCCGCAGCTTTTATCTGCATTTTGAGTGCGCAACCCTGCTCCTGCATACCAAATCCGTGCTGGATGTGCGGGATGATTTCCTTGAAACCCGCCGGCAATGCCGCGAGATCACGAAAGATCGCCTGAAATCCCAGGGGCTTTTGAAGCGGCTTGTGCAGAGCTTTTTATCCCTGTTTGCTCCCATGATGTAATACATACAGAAAGGTAAATATTATGCGACTCATTGATTATGTTGATCCTTCCATCGGAACCACCGGATCCGGCAAGGCCATCATCGGTCCGCAGATGCCCCACGGCATGTGCAAACTCTCGCCCGACACCGAAAGCCTGCCCAACGCAGGCTATGACTGGCGGGATTCGCGTATCCATGCCTTTTCGCATAACCATCTGGAGGGCGTCGGCGGCCGCGGCGGCCGCGGATACATCGGCATCATGCCCGCCACGGGGGAAATGAAGGTCTGTGAGTATGATTATTCCTCCCGCTTCTCCCATGACAGGGAAGAGGCCAGAGTTGGCTATTATACGGTGGATCTGTTGGATTATGACATCCGTGCGGAGCTGACCGCCACGGAGCATTGCGGATTTCATCGCTACACCTTCCCGGCAAGCGATACCGCCCGGGTGATGATCGATATCGGCCACACCTCCGGCCTCTATAACCGCACCGCGGAGGGCTATCTTGAGATCACCGGCGAGAATTCCATTCGCGGATGGGGTCTGTATCCTCCCTCGGCAATTTCAAAGCTCAATGCACCCTGCTATTTTTATGCGGAGTTCTCCCGTCCCTTTGATTCCTATGCCCTCTATGACGAAGACCCCACGGATGAGGAGATCCTTCCGTCCCCCAATCTGCGCCTGGGACTCAATCCCTATGCAAAAATCGATGTTCGCGGCCGTGTGAAGCCCATTTCCGGCAAAATTGCCCGCACCCGCCGGGCCCTGGCGGCGCTCTATTTCAACTGTGCCGAGCGTGAAAGCGTGGAGGTTCGCGTGGGCATCTCCTTTATCAGCATGGAGCAGGCGGCCATGAATATGCGCACTGAGCTTGCCGGAAAAAGCTTTGATTCCGTGGTGGAACGATGTGAGAATGCCTGGGAAGAGGTTCTTTCCCGCCTGACGGTGGAGGATCGTGACGAGAGAAAGAAGAAAATCTTCTATTCCGCTCTGTATCGCGCCCTCAACCAGCCCACGGAGTACACCGAGGACGGCCGTTTCTGCATCGCAAGCGACGGATGTGACAAGGTTTGCCAGAACGGACAGGGCTTTTATGCGGATATGTGGGCCATTTGGGACACCTTCCGCACCACAAATCCCCTGCAGGTGCTGCTGGAGCCTGACCGTGCCTCGGATATCTGCCAGTCTCTCGTGGAATTCTATAAGGACAGCGGTTGGCTGCCCACCTGTCCTGCCCCTGCCCGCGGGGTCAATAACGCCATGGTCGGCCACAACTACACCTCGGTGATTGTGGATGCCTATTCTAAGGATTGCTGCGACTTTGATGCGGAAACAGCCTATAAGGCCATGTACCGCGCCGCAACCGACACCGGCAGCACCAACGGAATCCATCCGAAGTACGATGAACTGGGCTATGTGCCGGCAAACACCGCGGTGGAGGAGGATTTCTGCGTGACCGAGACGGTGGAATATATCTACGCCGACTGGTGCACCGCACAGCTTGCCCTTGCCCTCGGAAAGACGGAGGATTACGCATTCTTTATGCAGCGTGCGCAGAACTACCGCAAGCTCTTTGATGCGAAATACAACCTCCTGCGCCGCCGCCGTGAGGACGGAAGCTTTGTGGAGGCCTTTGATCCCATGGCCTGCTTCAAGCACGGCTATACCGAATCCTCCCCCTGGGAGGCAACCTTCTTTGTGCCCCATGATCCCCAGGGCTTAATCAACCTCTTTGGCAGCCGCGAGGCATTTATCCGGCAGCTTGACAAGGTCTTTGAGCTGGATCGCCAGAATTTTGAGAACGAAACCAGCCTGCACCTGCCCTTTATGTATATCTATGCCGCAAAACCCTCCCGCACGGCGGAGGTGCTGCGCCGCTATGTCCACCCCATCTTCACCGATGCAAAGGACGGCATCTATGGCGAGGATGATGCGGGCGCCCTTTCCTCCTTCAATATCTTTGCCCAGCTCGGCATTTATCCCATGTGCCCCGGCCGCAGGGAATATGTGCTGTTCTCCCCCTATCTCAGCGGCTGGACCATGAAGAACCCCGACGGCTCCACCTTCCGGGTGAAGTGCGAGGGTCTTGATGATGAACATATTTACATCGACTCCGCAACCCTCAACGGAAAGCCCTACAGCCTTTCCTATCTGACCCACGATGCCATCCGCGCGGGCGGCGAGCTGGTGCTCCGTATGTCCGATCGCCCCGGCGCCTTCGGTACCGGCGATGCAGACCTGCCCCATTCCGATTCCGCCCCCGACCTTCGTCCTTATACCCCCTCCGGTATGGTGGAGACATGCGATGTCCGCGCCGATCGGTATGTGCTGCCCCTGGATTCGGATGGCAAATTCCATATTTCCTGCGCCGTGTATAACGATATGGACGCTACCGTTACCCATCGGGCGCGGCTGATGCTGGATGGGGAAGAGGCGGATGCCTGCGAGATTGGCCTTGCGCCGCAGGAGCGCCGCAGCGTCTGCTTTGAACTGCAGCTCAAGCCCGGGCGTGCCCACAGCGTCTGCGTGGATGAGGCAGCTCCCATCCGGCTGGAGGTCTGCGGCGAGCCCTCGGAGGATTATATCACCTTTCAGAATATCGATGCCGATTTCTACGATGGTGCGGATGCTCTCTACATTGCCGCCGCCGGCGATCAGGGCAAGGAGCATTTCGGTATGATCTATCTGAAAATGCCGGTGGAGGGTGATTTCGATGCGGTGACCTGCATCGGCCATAAGGATCACACCTCTCCCTATGCTCCCTGCGGCATTGTTGTGCGCAATGCCATTGAGGATCCCATCACCGACGGCTTCAAGGGCGGCATGTATATGGGAGCCATGTGCATGCGCGGTTTCTATTCCTATCTCGGCGGCGATATCGGCTGCGACGAGACGGGCACCCACTGGGCCATGGGTGCGCCCTCCTTCCCCTGCTATGTCAAGATCGAGAAGCGCGGCAAGCATTTCCGCGGCCTTTATTCAAACGACGGTATCAACTGGTCGGTCAAATCCAGCGGCACCATTCCCTATGCTGCGGATGCCCAGTATGTGGGTCTCTTCAGCCGCAGCTGCATCCATGACAAAGGTCTTGCCCGCTTTGACGGCGGCTTGAAAATAACGAAGCCGGAGGATTGAATGGTATGAAGTTTCTTCTCGCAGAGGGAGGGAAGACGCTATGGACTGTGGTTCGCGGCGTCAATCTCTCGGAAACAGAGGTATTTGCCGTGGATGAGTTCATCTCGCACTTTGCCGAGATGAGCGGCATTACCCTGCGGCAGAAAGACGATCAGGACCCCATCACCCCCTGCGAGATCTGCATCGGCGCCGGTCGCCATGCATCCCTTGCGGTGTCGCAGCCGCCGGAGGGCTACGGCCTGGAGGATTTTTCCCTTTCCGTCACCTCTGACCGCATTGCCATCGTCGGCAGTCCATGCCGCGGCACCCTCTACGGCGTTTATGAATTCCTGGAAGAGGATCTCGGCATTCGCTGGTACACCCCGGATTTCACTCACATTCCCCGGCGCAGCCGCATTTATGCGGAGGAGCGCAAAGCGGAGATTCAGCCTGCCCTGGAATACCGCGAAACCCTCTGCGTGCATCAGGGCTTTGGCGATCCCATCTGGTATGTGCGCAATCGCCTCAATCGCGCCATGGCGACCCCGCTTTTTGGCGGCGGCGTGCAGTGGGCAGGGGATAAGTTCTGCCACACCTTCCATTCCTTTATTTCTCCTGAGGAATATTACGACGAACACCCCGAATATTTTGCCTGGCGGGAGGATCGGCAGTGCCGCGTCACCGGCCGCCGTGCCCAGCTCTGCCTGACAAACCCCGATGTGCTGGATATCGTCATTTCTAAAACCAAGCAGTGGCTGCGGGATAACCCCGGCGCAAATATCGTCTCCATCTCTCAGATGGATGCCACAAAGCCGGAGGATATTCTTTACTGCCAGTGCCCTTCCTGCAAGGCGCTGGACGAATATGAGGGCACCCAGGCGGGATCGATTCTGCATTTTATCAATGCTGTGGCCGATGCCATCCGGGATGAGTTCCCCTACGCATCGGTGGATACCATTGCCTACGCCTACACCACCACTCCGCCGAAGCATGTGAAGGTGCGGGACAATGTCATCCTCCGCCCCTGCTTCAACGGCCCTCTGCTGGATGAATGGTATAAGGTCGGAAAGAGACTTTTCATCTGGGACTATGTCACCAACTTCCGCCATTACACCCTGCCGTTCCCCAATTACGATTACATTGAGTCCCACATCCGCGAGCTCATGACCCATAAGGTGCGTGGTATCTTCATTCAGTCCACCTATGATACCCGCGGAACCGATTTCAATGAGCTCAAGTGCTATCTCTATGCAAAGCTTCTCTGGAATCCGGAAAAGCGCATTTCCGATCTCATTCCGGAGTTCATGACAGCCTATTTTGAGTGCGCCGCACCGCCCTTGATGGACTATATCGATCTCCTGCGGGATCGTATCCGCACGGCGGGCAAGGCGCCTGCCTGCTTTGTCAACCTGCCGGTCTTTTATTTGGATAATGACCTGCTCCGGCAGGCGGACATCCTCTTTGACCGGGCGGAAAAGCTTGCAAACCGGGAGGAAATCCTCGAGCGCGTTCGCAGAATGCGCCTCTCTGTCCGGTTTGTGGAGCTGATGTACATGGATCCGGCCGATCCGCGCCGACCCGGCATGGTGGATGCCTACTTTGATGACCTGGCGGAGCTGGGCGTCGATCGCATCAGCGAGCGCAACGAGCTTTACGAGGCGAAGGAAATGGTTAAGAATTTCACCGGTCTCTATGAGCTCTCCGAGGCACTGCCCGGCGCAGGCTACAGCCCCGATCAGATCTGACCGAATATAAAAATCCCTTTGGCAGAAATGCCAAAGGGATTTTTTTGATTGGATTCTGGTCAGGCGGCAAGTCCGTAGGCGCCGGCATAAGCGTTGCCGGGGCCGGAGATGTATTCGTTGATATATTCGTCATACTCGCCGTTCTTGAATTTCTCAAGCTCGGCGCGAAGCTCGCCGCTCTTGATAGAGTTCAGAAGCTCGCGGGCATCATCACCGGCCATGGAGGTAATGATGTCATCGAATTCGCCCTGCTCGGCCTTCTCTAAAATGCTGTCCAGCTTGCCGCTCTTGGCGATATCCGCGACGGCAGCCATATCCTCATTCTGAAGGCTGGTCATAAGCTCAACGGCGGTGCTCATTTCGCCGACAGAGAGCTTCGGAAGATCGTTGATGTTAAAGCCGATCTCGCCTTCCAGAAGATTTCCGAGGATGGAGATGGCAGCGGAGATGATAAGCCCTGCGATGAGGGAGACAACCACCATGCGGATGAGCACGGCGCGGGCATAATTCTTCAGGCTCTTGGATTTTGGAGCAAAGGCGAAGATAATGGCGGAAATAAAGCCGATAATGGGAATCGCGAAGAGAATAAAGAGACCGATATAGGTGAAAACACCCACAGGCTTGCAGGAAAGATCTTCGCCATTCTCCTGATGCATGGGCTTGGGCTCTTCGGTGGGAACCTCGGGCGCTGCGGGGGTGACGAGCTTTGCGGCGCATTCATCGCAGACGACGAGATCGTCCGCAATTTCCTTGCCGCAGTTCTTGCAGTTTGCCATAAATATTTCCTCTTTATTGTGTTTTGTTTTTATTTCTTTGCGGCGATGGCTTCCTCTGCGGCGGCTGCCACATCCTCGGCGGTCATGCCGAAGCGCTTCTCAAGATAGGGAAGCTTGCCGACCTCGCCGAAGATATCCTTGACGCCGATGCGGCGCAGGACGGCGGGGCACTTCTCGGCGAGAACCTCAGCCACGGCGGAGCCAAGGGCACCCACGACGGAATGGTTCTCCGCGGTGACAACGGCGCCGCACTTCTCGGCATACTTCAGCACGCATTCCTCGTCCAGGGGCTTGAGGGTGTGGATGTTGATGACGGCGGCGGAGATGCCCTTTGCGGCCAGCGCTTCGGCGGCCTTCAGGGAACGGGTGACCATAAGACCGGTGCAGAAGATGGCAACATCGCAGCCGTCCTTCAGGACGTCGGCCTTGCCGAGCTTGAATTCATAGTTTTCCACGTTGCCGAAGACATTCTCGCAGTTGGAACGGAAAAGACGGATGTACATGGGGCCTTCGTGGGCAAGAATCTGGGGGAAGGCAGCCACAAGCTGGGTCTCATCCACGGGCTCGTAGATGGTCAGACCGGGCAGGGTGCGCATGATTGCCATGTCCTCAAGGCTCATGTGGGTGCCGCCGTTGAGCTGGGCGGAGATTCCGGGGTCTGTGCCGCAGATGCGGACATTGAGACCGGTGTAGCAGACGGAGATGGCCACCTGGTCGAAGCAGCGGCGGGTGGCAAAGGGGGTGAAGGAGTTGGCGAAGGGCAGCTTGCCGGAGGCAGCAAGACCGGCGGCAACGCAGATCATGTTGGACTCGGCGATGCCGACGTCAAAGGTGCGCTCGGGGAAGGCGGTGGCAAAGCCCTTGGTGCCGTTGGCGCCCATCAGGTCAGCCTCAACGATGCAGATGCGGTCATCGGTCTTTGCGGCCTCGATGAGAGACTCGCAGTATACCTTGCGCAGTTCGCGCGCGTCTTTCTGGAATTCCATTTTTCTCTCCTCCTTAGTTGAGTGCGGCAAGGCCGGCCTCGAGCTCGTCGGCGCCGACGTTCATGCTGTGGGAAGAAACGAGACCCTCGGCGAAGGGGAGACCCTTACCCTTGACGGTGTCGAGGATGATCATAGAAGGCTTGTCCTTGCAGGTCTTGGCGGCGGCAATGGCCTCGGAGATGGCGTTGACATCGTGGCCGTCGCAGTTGATGACATTCCACTTAAAGGCAGCCCACTTATCGGCGATGGGCTCGATGGAGTTGACGGAGTTAGTGGTGCCGTCGATCTGCATTTTGTTGTTGTCGCAGAAGGCGATGAGGTTGGAAAGCTTGCGGTTGCCGGCGAGCATAGCGGCCTCCCAGATCTGGCCTTCCTGGCTCTCACCGTCACCGATGATGGAGTAGATGTAATAATCCTTCTTGTCCAGCTGGCCGGCAAGGGCGAGGCCGATGGAGGCGGAGAAGCCCTGGGCAAGGGAGCCGGCGGTCATATCGATGCCGGGGGTGCGCTTCATATCGCAGT
>JAFXIE010000147.1 GCA_017533425.1 Clostridia bacterium
CCGCAAGGTTTTTCTCTCCCTCTTGGCTCTCCCTCCGGGAGAGCTGTCGGCGAAGCCGACTGAGAGGGCTTGCAAATTTCCCTCTCCGGCCTCGCTGCGCTCGGCCACCTCTCCCAGGGGGAGAGGCAAGGTTTCGGACAGACGAGGACGCCTGTCCCTACGGGTTTCCCGCGGGGTTTCGCCGGGGATTTACAGCCGGCGGGTCTCACCCGGGGCCAGGACAAAGCGCTCCGCCCCGCGGCAGGCAAAAATCTCCCGCTCCGTGGGGTTGTACACCCGATCCTTCCAAACCTCGCAGGCGCGGCAGGCGGTGACATAGTCGCAGATCTCAATATTTTCCGCATACCAGATATCCACCCGGCCGGAAAGAGCCTGCAGATGGCTCTCCAGGTTGTCCCAGCGGTCGATATCGTCCTTATCCAGCTCAAAGGAATGACCCCAGATATACAAAAGCCACATTTCCTCCGGCTCCCCCTCCGTAAAGCGGCGCACCAGCTCCGCAAGCCGGGGGCTGCGGTCGTGGCAGGTGGGGTTCCAGTAATAAAAATTCTGCGGGAGGGTGAAATTGTAGGTGGAAATGCCCGTGCGGGCGTAACGGATGCCTGCCTCGGCAAGAAATTCGTGGGAATGGTGGTTAAAACCGCCGCAGGGATAGGCAAAGCCCTCCACCGACTGCTCCGTCAGGCGGCGCAGGGCGCCGGTGTCGGCGGTCAGCTCCTCGCGGATGGTCTCCGGGGTGTGCTTGGACATGTTGTAATGGGTGGCATTGTGGCTGGCCACCTCAAAGCCGCGGTAGAGCGCGCCGATCTCCTCCGGCTCCGAGCGGTCAAAGGGCACGGTAAAGCCGCCGTGGGTGATGGGACCCTTGCAGCCGAGAAAGCCGGAATTGAGGTTAAAGGTGGCGCGCACGCCGTATTTGCGGAAAAGCTCCGTCAGCCGCCGATCCTGGCAGCAGCCGTCATCATAGGAAAAGGTCAGCGCCTTGGGGCGAAAGCCCGGAAACAGAAACCGCATCGCATTTCTCCTTATTTGAAGAATTTTGTCATTAAAATGGCGTCTTCCGTGGGGTTTCGGTAGAAGTCCCGCCGTTTTCCCACCGTTTCAAAGCCCAGCTTTTCATAGAGGGAAATGGCGGCAATATTTCCGGCACGCACCTCCAGCGTCAGAAAATCCGCCGTCGCGGCGGCCTCCTCCAGCAGCTTCTGCATCACGCAGGCGCCGAGACCGCGCCGCCGGAAGGCGGGCAGCACGCCGATATTGAGCACATACCCCTCGCCGGCCACATTCTGCCAGCCGCCGTAGGCGACAATTTCGCCGCCGCACTCCACCCCCCACAGGGAGGAAAGGGGATTTGCAAGCTCTTCCCGCAGGCCGTCCTCGCTCCAGGGCTCGGAAAAGCAGGCACGCTCCAGCACGGCGAGGGACGGGGCATCGGCCGCCGTCAGCTTTCTTGGCAGCATTTACATCCCCTCCAGCAGCTCCTCCACCGCCTCGGCAATGCGGGCGGCGGCGGCATAATAGGCATCCTGCCCCCGTCCGTAGGGATCGGGCAGGTTCAAAACGCATATTTTCTCCGCCGGGATGTCAAAGGCACGCAGCAGAACCTCCCGGTGGCTCTCCGTCATGACGGCGATGCGGTCGGCGGCGGCGCACATCTCGGCGGTCACCCGGCAGGAGCGATGGCCGGAAAGGTCGGCGCCGTACTCCGCCGCGGCGATTTCCGCCTCCTCCGTGGCGGCGCAGCCCTCCAGTGCCGAAATTCCCGCCGAGCGGGCAAAAAGGGGCAGCCCCCGCCGGGCGGCCAGGGCGTTGGCGATTCCCTCGGCCATGGGGCTGCGGCAGGTATTTCCCGTGCAAACAAAGAGAAGAATCATCTTTCTGGCTCCTTCGGCGGATATTTTCCTTCCGCCGGGTAAAATTTCTGCCGGTGTGGCGCACACACCGGCAGGCTTTTGCATTTATTCTTCCGCCGCCTCGGATTCTTCCTTTTTCTCCTGGGGCTTTGCGTCGCCGCGGCCGCGGCGAAGCAGGCGAACATCGTCAATGGAGATGACAATTTCCTTCTGCTCCTCCCCCTCCAGGCGGACGCGAACCTGCCGCTTGAGCAGCAGCGCCTCCGTCACCGTTCCGCGACCCTCGGGGGTATCCACCAGGGCGCCGGCGGCGGGGGAGTTGCGGGTCAGATCCTCATAGGCCGCCTGCTCATACTTCAGGCAGCACATCAGACGGCCGCAGGTGCCGCTGATTTTGACGGGATTGAGAGAAACACCCTGCTCCTTGGCCATTTTGATGGAAACGGGGGCAAATTCCTCCAGGAAGGAGGCGCAGCAGAAGGGTCTGCCGCAGATGCCGAGACCGCCGAGCATCTTGGCCTCGTCGCGCACGCCGATCTGCCGCAGCTCGATGCGGGTGCGGAAAACGCCGGCGAGATCCTTGACGAGCTCGCGGAAATCCACCCGTCCCTCGGAGATAAAATAAAACACGATTTTGCTGGAATCAAAGGAATAGGCCACATCCACCGGCTCCATATCGAGCTTGTGGGCGGCAATTTTCTTGCGGAAGACATCCATGGCCTCCCGCTCCTTGCGGCGGTTTTCCTCCACGGCGGCGAGATCCTCCGCCGTGGCGCGGCGAAGCACGCGCTTGAGGGGCAGCTCCAGCGCCTCATCGTTCACCTTATGGTTGCGCTGGGCGGTTTCGCCCATTTCGATGCCGCGGGAGGTTTCCACGATGAGCTTGTCGCCGATCTCCGCGCGGATATCGCCGGGATCAAAATAATATACCTTTCCGGACTGTCGGAACCGGATACCTACAACTTCCGTCACGAGTGAATTTCTGCCTTTCTGCCCGCCAAAGCCGATGCGGGCCCATAGAAAATCTACAGGGAAAGCGCCCCGGCCAGCTCGGCGCACAGAGCCAGAGCCGCCGTCA
Organism: Clostridia bacterium; assembly: GCA_017533425.1. Classification (GTDB taxonomy): domain Bacteria; phylum Bacillota; class Clostridia; order Oscillospirales; family QAMX01; genus RGIG1911. The sequence goes on from JAFXIE010000147.1 coordinate 2,932, forward strand.
GGGGCTGAATGTTGAATTTTGCGCGGTCGCGGGCGGCCTCGACGATATCCCGCAGCCGCAAAAGCAGGGCAATGGACCATTCCGCCGCCATTTGGCGGCTTTCCTCGGCGATGCCGGGGGTCTCGCGGCCATATTTGCGCTCCAGCGCTGCGGCAAGAAGCTCCGTCAGGCAATCGAGCATGGCGGCATATCTGTCCCGCTGGGTTTTCTCCGGCAGGGTCAGCGCCGCGAGCATCTCCCGCTCCGAATGGCGCAGCATGCCGCGGACAAGATCCAACGCGATGGCGTGCTCCTTCCGGCGGTCATCCGTCAGCCGAGCCAGCGCCGGGCCGACATAGCCCTCCGCCGCCGCCAGGGCGATCGCCCGGGCCTCGGGATCGGAGGCGGGGTGCAGCCTGCCAAGCAGCGCCTCCCCCTCTGCGGGAGAAAGGGGCTCCATGCGGAAAATGCGGCACCGGGAAAGCACCGTGGGCAGCAGCGCGCTCTCCTGCCCGGTGATGAGAATAAAGCGCGCGTGCGCCGGCGGCTCCTCCAGCACCTTCAGAAGGGCATTTTGCGCATGCACCTGGAGGGTTTCCGCCGATTCAATGATATATACCTTATTTTCCGCCTCGCCGGGTCGGATATAGGCCTCGCCGCGGATCTCGCGGATGCGCTCCACCGGGATGGCGCTCTTATCCTCCGGAACGGAGACCAGCTGCACATCCTGATGCTCGCCCACCCTTACCTTGCGGCAGGCCGGACACTGCCCGCAGGGACGCACAGCCCCCGCACAGACGGCGGCGGCCGCAAGATTCCACGCGGCGGTATGCCGGCCGGAGCCGGCAGGACCGCAAAGCACGACAGCCTGCCCGTCACCGCCGGAGCGGATGTATTCGGCCAGGCGCCGGTTGCCGGAAAGGGGAAAGAGAAGATCAGACCTTTTCGAAGTGCTCGACATTCAGCACAAAGATGGCGGCGCCGCCCACCATGACCTCGATGGACATGTTGGCATAGACGCCGGTGCCCATATCGGAGGCGGGCATCAGCTGCTTGCGGCTGTTGGAATGCTTGGTGATGATGCTGATGACATGGTCAACCTTCTCATCGTCCACACCGATCAGGATGGTGGTGTTGCCGGTGCGCAGGAAACCGCCGGTGGTGGCAAGCTTGGTCACCTGATAGCCGGACTTGGTCAGCTGCTGAACGACAACCGCCACATCGTCACGGTTGATGATGGCCATTACCATTTTCATAGTGAATCTCCTATCTGCCGCGCGTCCGCGGCAAAAGCCGGTTTTCTCTCCCGGACGCGACGTTTCGGAGAGGCGGCTTTATCTTATTTATAGTATATGACAGATCTGCGGATTTTTCAAGTATTTTTCTCGCCGAATGCGGCATTTACTCCTCTTCCCAGCGGATCGGGAGCATTTTTCCCGCAAGCAGCAGATCCACAGGCACCCGAACGGTGTCCCCCGGGGCGCAGGCAAGGCCGGTGACATCAAAGAGCAAGTGCTTCATGCCCACATAGCCCACCACGCGGCAGGGCTTGTCCCGCAGGGTGACATACAGCTCCTTTTTGCGCAGCCGATCCCGCAGAACGGAGAGAATGCCGTGGAGGGCATCCTTTGCCCGGCGCATATCCCGGGCGCGGGAAACAAAGGCGCCGTCGGCATAGCCCATGGGCAGCACCGCCACCATCATCTCCCGCCTTGCGCGGAAGGAGGCGCCGTAGCCGGCGCAGTCGCCGGGACGGAGGGTGTGCAGCGCCGCCACGGCGCATTCCGCCCGGCCGACCCGCCGCAGACCCGCCCGGCTGCCGGAAAGCAGCCCGCCGGTCAGGGCAGAGCCCACCCGCACGGCATCAAACCGCGCAAAGGGGAAGCGGAAAAGAGCCACCGAATCGGCAAAATGCACCTCTCCCGGCGCAATGCCCGCCGCCCGCAGGCGCTCAACGGCGCGGGAAAGCCGCTCCGCCGCGAGGCGGGTATATTTTTCCTTCTCAAAGGCACGGCTCGGATGTCCGAAGGTGCCGCAGACGGTGATATTCTCATACTTTTGCAGCTTTTCCGCAAGGTTTTCCACATCTTCCGGCGAAAAACCGCCCCGACCCATGCCGAGGTCAAACTCGATGTGGATACCCGCCCGCAGGGAAAGGTTCTGCGCCGTCTCCGACGCCAGAGAAAGTGCCTCCGCCGAGCCGATACTCACCTCCGCGCCGCCGCGGAAGGCCTCGGCATATTCCTCCGCAAGGAGGGTGTTTCGCACGAGAAGGATCCTTCCGGCGATGCCCGCCGCCCGCAGGGCGGTGACCTCCTCCGCCTCGGTGACGGCAAAGCGATCCGCCCCGGCAGCCGCAAGAATGCCCGCCGCGGCCACAAGACCCATGCCGTAGGCATCCCCCTTGAGCATACACCAGACGGCAGCATCCCCCGCCTTATCCCGGACGATGCGCCAGTTTTCCCGCAGGGCGGCGGCGCTGAGCACAAGCTCCGGGCGGCTCATTTGGCCACACCCCGCAGGATAGCCCGCGCCCGGCGCCAGAGATGCTGGCCTTTTTCCAGCACAAAGGCAAGTCCCGGCCGGAAGGCCAGGTCAAACTCCCCGGCAAACTCCGTAAAGTCGCCGTTGAAGCCCTTTTTGAAGCGGTAGAGACCGTACAGGGGGTTGTCCTCCGACAGATCGCCGGAAACCCCGCGGAAATCGTAGATGCGCGCCCCGCGCTCCACCGCCCAGCGGATCATCGCCCACTGGAGGGCATAGTTGGGCATCACATTGCGGTAGGAATTGGAGGAGGCGCCGTAGAGATACCACACCTTGTCGCCGTAGCCGATGGCCAGGGTGCCTGCCACGGGCTTGTCCTCATAAAAGGCCATATAGAGGCGGGCGTGCTCCCCCAGGGCGCGGAGCATCCCGCGGAAATACTCGGCATTGCGGACGATGAAGCCGTCCCGCTCCCCCGTTTCCCGCATGATGGCGGCAAAGCTCTCCACCATCTCCTCGCCGCAGAGGCGAACCTCCACCCCCTTGCGGCCGGAAAGGCGGATGTTATAGCGGGTTTTCTGCTCAAAGGAGGCAAAGATCTCCTCCTCCGTGCGGCCGGAAAGATAGAGCCGGAAGACATAGCGGGGCTGAATGCCCTCAAAGTTCTTGCCCGAATCCCGCAGACGGAAGCCCGCCCGCCCGAGGGCGGCGATGGCCGCCGTATCGGAGGAAAGGATGTCGGGGTCGATCTTCAGAAGATAGCCGCGGCACTTTTTTGCCAGCGCGCGGGCGCCCTGGCAAAGCTCTGCCAGCACGTCCTCATCCGTCAGGTCGCAGACGGGGCCCCGGCCGGCATACATCAGGCTCACGGGGATACCCGGCATGCGGCGGATGAGCACCGACATGGCGCCCACCATCTGCCCCTCGCCGTTGCGCACGGCGATGCCCGCCCATTCCCAGGCGGTCTTGCAGCCGGCCCACAGGCGGGACTGCATAAAGTGGCCCTTTTCATGAGCGGCAATAAAGCTTTCAAATTCCGCGGCGGTTTCCGGGGTTACAAATTCATACATGGCATTCCGGCCTTTCAAAAAACTTCTTCTTTTCTATATTTTAGCACACCTTTTGCTTCAACGCAATGCGGATCTTTCGACGGGATGCGCCCCGCAATTGACTTTCCTGCGCGGGAGGGGTATAATTATCATGGAAATTTGTTTACTGCAGGGGAGGTTTTCGATATATCCATGCTCAAGCACAAAAGTCCCGATCTGCTGACCGGCAATCTCTGGGTCAAGATCCTTATTTTTTCCTTCCCCCTGATGCTCTCCAACATCCTGCAGCTGCTCTATTCCGCCGCGGATACCGTAGTCGTGGGGCGCTTTGCGGGAAATGACGCCCTCGCCGCCGTGGGCTCCACCGGCTCGCTGACCAATCTCTTTATCAACCTCTTCATCGGCTTCTCCGTGGGCGCCAGCGTCATCGTTGCCCAGGGCATCGGCGCAAAGGACGACCGCGCCGTCCACGAAACGGTGCACACCAGCATGCTGCTGGCCCTCATCGGCGGCGTGATCATCGGCGGCATCGGCGTGTTTGCCGCCCGTCCCCTCCTCGCGGCCATGGATAACAAGGTGCTGGATCTCGCCAGTCTCTATCTGCGCATCATCTTTGCCGGCGCCCCCTTCAACATGGTCTACAACTTCGGCGCCGCCATCATCCGCGCCCGGGGAAATACCCGGCTGCCCCTCTACATCCTCGCAGGCTCCGGCCTTCTGAACGTGGGTCTCAACCTGCTCTTTGTCATTCTCTTCCACATGAGCGTTGCCGGCGTCGCCCTGGCAACCATCCTCTCCCAGGCTCTTTCCGCCGTGCTGATGGTGCTTTCCCTCATGCACAGCCACGATGCCACCCGGCTGCAGCTTCGCGCCCTGCGGTTCTATCCCCGGCGCCTTGCTTCCATCGTCCGGGTGGGGCTGCCCGCCGGCATTCAGTCCTCCCTTTTTGCCGTCTCCAATGTGCTCATCCAGTCCTCTGTCAACTCCTTCGGTTCCAATGTTATGGCCGGCAACACCGCCGCCGCCAACATCAGCGACTTTATCTACATGGCCATGAACGCCCTCTACCACGCCGCCGTCACCTTTGCCGGCCAGCATGCCGGCGCGGGACTTTACCGCCGGATCGGCCGGGTGGCCTGGCAGTGCGTGGTCACCACCGCGGTGGTGGGCATTGCGCTGGGTGCGCTGCTGCTCCTCTTCGGGCCGGAGCTTCTCTCCATCTACGACACCAACGCCGAGGCCACCGCCGCCGGCATGGTGCGCATGCGCATTCTCTGCTCCACCTATTTCCTCTGCGGCATCATGGATGTCTTTATGGGTCTGCAGCGGGGACTCGGCAGCTCGCTGCGGCCGATGATCGTCTCCCTGTGCGGCGCCTGCGGGTTGCGCATCGTCTGGATCTACACCGCCTTCCGCGCAGTTCCTACCCTCGACTGCCTCTTTTTCTCCTATCCCTTCACCTGGCTGGTCACCGGCTCGGTGCATCTGTTCTTCTTCCTGCTGCTTTGGCGCAAAAAGGTGCGCACCCTGGAGGGTGTGCGCGGCACCGTCTGAAAAAAGGAGTCTTTTATGTACAAGGAAACCCGCGAAAACCCCCGGCAGAAAAAGAGCGTTCTGCTCGCCGCCGGGCTGGTTTGCCTCATCTGCTTTTCGGTGATGTGGTTTACGGTGGATGTGTATTTTGCCGCCCCGCTGCACCTTTTGTGCCTTGTGGGGACGGGCATCGCCGTCTATTACATCCTGCGCTATGCCCTGCGCCGCTATACCTACTCGCTGGATGAAAATACTCTAACCCTCATGCTGCAGGACAGCTCCCGCCTGCCGGTCATCGAGGAGATCCCTCTTTCCGCCATTTCCGCCTTTATTCCCCTGCCGCCGGAGGGAAATGCCCGCACCCCGGGGGAGGAACGGCTGGATTTCCGCTTTTCCTTCTTCCGGGAGGACACCGTCTGGCTGCTGCGCTTCCGCCGGGAGGGCAAGGCCTGTTCCGCCCTCTTCCAGCCCAGCGCCGAGCTTGTCGCCCGGCTGGACAAGGCACTCCAAGCACGATAAAAAAAGGAGGTGCGCACCATGCTGCGCCCCGCGCTTCTGACCGGAAAGCTTCTGCGGCTGCTCCGGGGTAAAAAATCCGGCCGCGCCGTCGGCGCCGCCGCCCTGGTGCTCTGTCCCAATCTCTATTCCCGCCTCTCTGTGGAGGGAAAGATTCTTGTGATCACCGGCTCGGACGGAAAAAGCTCCGTCTGCGCCCTCGTCACCCATATGCTCCGCGCCGCGGGACACCGGGTGGTCACAAACTGCGAGGCCGATGGCCGCTCGGTGGGCACCGCCGCCGCCCTGGTCTCCGCCGCCACCCTGAAGGGTAAAATTCCCTGCGATTATCTCGTTCTGGAGGCCGATGGCCGCACCTCCGACGCCCTGCTTTCCCTCGGAAAGCCGGATTTTCTCCTGGTGACCGATCTTTTTGCCCATCACGGCCCCACCTCCAGCCGCCGCGCCGCCCTGCTCTCCCTCATTGACCGGGCGGTGGACGGGCACACCCGGCTCATTCTCAACGCCATGGAGCCCGCCGCCGCAGACCTGCGGCCGGAGCTTGGCCGCACCTTTTTTGGGGCTTCCCCCGCGGAGGGGCTTTCTGCGGAGGGACATAACCTGGTTTCCGCCGGCTCCCTCTGTCCCCGCTGCGGCCGCGCCCTGTCCTACCGCTTTGTCTTCCATCACCATATCGGCGACTATCACTGCGCCCATTGCGGCGCCGTTACCCCCCGGGCGGACTATCTGCTCACCTCCTTTTCCGCCTCGGCGCCGGAATGCGCCGTCAACGGCATTCCCTTCCCGGCGGAGCTGGCCGCGCCCTACCATTATCTGAATATCACCGCCGCCACCGCCCTGATCTGCGAAACCCTCGGCATCACCCCCGGGGAGGCCGCCGGCCTCTGCGCGGGCTACCGCCTGCCTGCCGCCTTTTACACCGAATGCGCCCTGAAGGGGCGCCGCGCCGTTTCCCTCCTCTGCCGGACGGGAAACCCCATCTCCCTGGATCGGGGGCTGGAATATGCCGCCGGAAGGGCGGAGACCAAGACGGTGCTTCTGTGGGTGGATCGCCCCCGCCATCCGGCGGAGGAGGACGTCTCCTGGCTGTATGACACCACCTTTGAGCTGCTGCGCGGCAGGGCTGAATGCGTGGTCTGTGCCGGCGACTGCCGGCTGGATGTGGCCGCACGGCTTGTTTATGCCGGGCTGCCGCGGGAAAGCATCCTGCTCTGCGGGCAGGAGGGCGAGCTTGCCCCCCTCCTTTCCACCACCCGCGGCACCCTCTATATCCTTGCCGACCGGGAGCGCGCAGGCCGCATTCTCCGCGCGCTGCAGAAAGGAGACCGCGCATGAGCATCCGCATCCTGCAGCTCTATCCGGAGCTGATGAATCTCTCCGGCGACATCGGAAACCTGATGGCCGTCACCCGCCGGCTTTCGGAGCTGGGTCTCCGCTGGGAGGTTGACCGCGCCTCCGTCGGCGATCCGATGCCCTTTGGCGAATACGATCTCATCCTCGCGGGCAACGCCCCCCTTTCCGCCCTGCTTGCCGCCATGCGGGATATGGCCCCCCGCGCCGCCGAGCTTCGGGCTGCCATGGAGGCCGGCCGCGTATTTCTCTTCACCGGCAGCGCCCGCTGCCTTTTGGGCGGAGATTTGCGCCTGCGCAGCGGCCAGTGCCTTTCCGGCGCCCGCATTCTGGCGGAATCCCACCGGGAGGTTGCCCGCTTTACCGGCGAGGTCGTTGCCACCCGCCCCGGCATGGGCAACACGGCCTATCTCGGCAGCTTTGACCGGGAGCTGGAAACCGACGCCGCCAGCGAACGTCCCCTCTTTCAGACCCTGCGGGGCATCGGCGACAAGCCGGAGGCCATTTATGAGGGCGTTTTCCGCGGAAATCTCTATGCCACCTACCTGCTGGGGCCCCTGCTTGTCCGCAATCCGGAGCTTTTGGAGGAAATCGTCGCAAAGCTTGCCGGTTCGCGCTATCAAGCCCGGGGCGAGAGCTTTGATGCCGAGGCCAAGGCCGCGGCCCTTTCCCGGCTGGAGCGCCGCAAAATATAGGAGGGGGCGGCGAAGCATTTCTGCCCCGCCGCCCGTTTTGCCTGTGTCTCAGCGGTTGTTGCAGCCACAGCCGCAGCCGCAGCCACTGATGAGCAGCAGAACCAGGGCGCCGATGACGATCCACCAGCAGCAGTTGTCACCGTCGAAGAAATTGCAGCATGCCATGTTGTCTTCCCTCCTTCTTCATTTCGGATCTCTTGATCCGCTCACCCCATACTATTTATCCTGCGCCCCGTCGGTGACAGCCGGCCTGATCGCCGCACAATACCCCCGCCGGGCAGCTCTTTTTTTCCTGTAAAGGAGGCAAATTATGAATTCCCTCTCCCGCCGCGCCGCCCTCTTTGCCGCCCTGGGCTTCGGCATTCTTTCCGCCGGGCTGCTGACGGTCTTTTCCATTCTTCTGCTGGCGGAATGGACCCCGCAGATCCTCATCTTCATCGTGCTTTTTTCCCTTTTGTGCGCCCTTGGTGCCGCCTATCTTGCCCGGAACTGGCCGGTGGTGCTCATTTTCTTCGGCGCGGGGCTGGCCATCGGGCTTCTGCTGCTGGCCATCTCCTTTGAGCGGGATTCCCTCGGCTCCTACGGACTCATCCGCCTGTTTGTCTCCCTTGCCGTGGGGCTTGCCTGCGGCGCCGTGGCCGAAGCGGTCTTCCGCCTTTTCCGCCGCCGGGCGGAAAAGCAGCGCCGCGAGGCCTATCTTGCCCGCCTGCTTTATAAAAAATGATGACGGAATTTATGCGCGAGGCGCTTTCCCTCGCCGCGCAGGCCGCCGCCGAGGGGGAGATCCCCGTGGGCTGCGTGATCGAAAAGGACGGCGTCATCGTCGGCCGGGGCCGCAACCGCCGGGAGGCGGAGCACACCGCCCTGGGACATGCGGAGATCGAAGCCATTGCCGAGGCCTGCCGCACCCTGGGGGAGTGGCGGCTTTCGGGCTGCCGGCTCTTTGTCACCCTGGAGCCCTGCCCCATGTGCGCCGGCGCCATTCTCAACGCCCGCATTTCCACCGTCGTCTTCGGCGCGTGGGATCCCAAGGCCGGTGCCTGCGGCAGCGTGGAGGATCTCTGCCGCGGCCAGTTTCCCCACCGGCCGGAGGTCATTTCCGGCATTCTGGAGCGGGAATGCGAGGACATTCTGAAGGATTTTTTCAAAACCCTGCGGTAAAATATGAAAAATAACAGGACAGCGAGCGCACCTTTCTGCTCGCTGTCCTTCATTTACCCTCCGACAGGCAGAAAGCTGCCGTAACCCCCCGTCAGCGGATCGCGGAAGAGGGGCAGATGGGGCGGCGCAAAGGTAAAGACCACAAAAAGCACCCCGAGAAGCAGCAGCGCCCCCTTGGCAAGCCAGCTCCGCGGCAAAGCTCCCGACGGCGCCGTATACAGCCGCGCCTCCAGCATAAAGGCCGCCGCCGCGGCGACAAAATAGATGCCTATATTGACCCAGTCGGGCGATTTTCCGAAGGCGCCGTTCCAGGTGTAAAAAAGCAGGGGGATGAGCATCACTCCCGTCACGATCCCCGCCGCTTTGATCTGCCAGAAGCCCGCCACCCCGCGAAAAAAGAGCCGCTCCGCCAGGGCGTACAGCACCAGCGGCACATACAGCAGCTTCATATGCTCCCAGGTCGATTCGTTGACCCCGGAAAAGAGCCCCGCCAGCGGGCTTTCTCCGCAAAGATCATAGAGAAAATGCAGCCCCGTGCCGCAAACCGCCGTGATGCCAAAGCCCGCCAGCTGCCAAAGCGAAAAACTCCGCAAGCGCACCTCACCTCCCCGCACATATGCTCTGGCCTATGCTATGCAGCCTCCGGGGAGATTATGCGCGGTGCGCCGGTTGGCTTTTTTTGCAATTTGTGCTATAATCGGCAGCAGAAAATGTTTTTTCGGAGTGAAATATGGAATACAGACAGCTGCCCCGCGGAAACGAAGGGGAAAAATTCAGCGTGCTCGGCCTGGGCATGGGCGGCATCGGAAAGACCCCCGCCGAGGAGATCGAGGCCATTGTTCGCAAGGCTCTGGACAACGGCATCAACTTTTTTGATCTTTGCACCGCCGGCGCATCCTACGCCCCCATCGGCAGAGCCATCCGCGGCCGCCGCGACCGGGTCTTTCTGCAGGTGCATTTCGGCGCCGTTTACGATGCGGAGGGTGAATACGGCTGGTGCCGCGATTTTGACACCATCCGGGAGACCTTCCTGTGGGAGCTGGCAGAACTTGGCACCGATTATGTGGATTTCGGCTTTCTGCACTGCGTGGACGAGGAGGAGGACTTTGAGAAACTCTGCGAGATCGGCGTGCTGGATTATATCCAGGAGCTGAAGGCGCAGGGAATTGTGCGCCACATCGGCTTTTCCTCCCATACGCCGCGGGTGGCAAACCGCATTCTTGACACGGGGCTTGCGGATATGATGATGTTTTCCATCAATCCCGCCTACGATTTTGAGAAGGGCGACGAGTACGGCGTCGGCTCGGTGGGGGAGCGCTTCGAGCTCTTCCGCCGCTGCGAGCGGGAGGGCGTCGGCATCTCGGTGATGAAGCCCTTTTTCGCCGGGCAGCTGCTTTCTGCCGGGCAATCCCCCTTCGGCGTGGCGCTGACCCACAACCAGTGCCTGCAATATGCCCTGGACCGCCCCGGTGTGCTGACCGCCGTCCCCGGGGTTCAGACCATGGAGCATCTGGACAGGCTTCTGCAGTTCCTCACCGCCGGCGACGAAGAAAAGGATTATTCGCTCATCGCAGGCTTCACCGCCGATACCATCACGGGCACCTGCGTCTACTGCAACCATTGCCAGCCCTGCCCGGCGGGCATCGACATCGGCCTTGTGAACAAATATTACGATCTCGCCCTGGCGGGGGATGCCATCGCCGCAAACCACTACACCAAGCTCTCGGTCAATGCCGAAGCCTGCCTGCATTGCGGCCACTGCAAAAGCCGCTGCCCCTTCTCCGTCCGCCAGGAAGCGCGAATGGAGGAAATCGCCGCCTATTTTCGCGGATAAAAATCCGGGTGACGGGAGAAACCGCGTAGTTTGCATTCAGCAAAAAAGCCCCCTGTGGGGACTTTTTCGGGGACTTTGAACCCCGTGCCTCTTGCTCCCAAATGATAGGAAAACCCTACTTTATAGACATTTCCGGTTATTTCTAACCATTTCCGCTCAAAATCACATCCTCTTTGATGCTTTTATCTCCTTTATATCCGTGTGTTCCGGTCACAGAAGTGGGATAAACTGTGGTCAAAAAAACAACCTCGCAGTGTTGGGATTTTCAGACGCTGCAAGGTTGTTTTTATTTACAGCCATTCTCTATATCAAAATTTGATCCGCAGTAGACAAAGAATGAGTTTCTGTTGAAACAGCAGTTGTTCATAAACAGTAATTGAAATTATAA
>JAFXIE010000148.1 GCA_017533425.1 Clostridia bacterium
AATCCTACGATGCGCTTGGGGCGCTCACCGGAGATGAACAGCACGGGGCCCAGAGAGTGGGAGCAGTAATAGTTTGCATACCAGTTGTTGCGCCAGTGGTTGGGATCGCCGTAGGTGATGCCCGGCCAGATGGGCTCGCAGTTGTGGATATATTCGCCCTCGCCGTATTCAAATTCGCCGAGAACGCCCTCGCGGTAAAGGCGGCGCATCTCGTAGGGCGCGGGCATATAGCAGTAGTTTTCGCCGTAGGCATAGATCTTGCCCGTCTCCTCAACGCATTCGATGAGCTCCACTGCCTCCTTCATGGTCTGCACGGGGAGCACCTCGCTGAAGACGTGCTTTCCGGCCTTCATGCAGCGGATGGCAAAGGGGGCGTGCTCATTGGCATAGTTTGCCAGCACCACGGCGTCCATATCATGGCCGAGGAAGGTCTCAAAATCCGTATAATAGGCGATCGGAAGGTCGGGGTATTTTTCCCGCTGCTTATCCAGCAGATCCTGGCGGATGTCGCAGATGGCAACAAGCTCCGCATTGTTTGCCTGGGCACAGTATTTGATCATGCTGTTGCCGCGGAAGGCGCCCACGACGCCGATTTTTACCTTTTTCATGTCAGATTACCTCAATTTTCAGTCTTTTGCCGGGGGATACTCATTGCAAAGCAGGCGGTAGGGGGGCTCATCCTCCTCAATCTCGGGGAAACGGCCCGCCGGGGGATTGAAGCGGTTGTCGCAATTGTCATCGTTGCACTGGCTGACCTCGCCGAGAAGCACGGCGCCGCTTCCCTCCTCCACGGAGAAATCGTGGTAGAGATACTGGGGAATATAGATGCTCTCACCGGGGCAGAGACGGATCTGCGTTCCAGCGGGAACGGTATATTTGCGGCCGTCGGTATAGACGGTCACATCGGATTCGTAATCAATTTCCTCATTGGGCAGAGAATTGTAAACGCGGATGAGGCAGTTTCCGCCGCCGCGGTTGATGATATCCTCCGTTTTGAACCAATGGAAATGGTTGAGGGCATACTGTCCCTCCTTGAGGTACAAAAGCTTTTCGGCATAAACCTTGGGATACTTGTCCTTCATGGCCATATTGCCGTTGCGGATGGTGATGAGGGAAAAACCGATCTTATCAAAGTCGCCGGAGCCGTAATCGGTGATGTCCCAGCCGAGCATACAGTCCCGCACCTCGTCGTATTCATGTCCCTTATTCTCCCATTCCTCCGGGGTAAAATGGCAGAAGGGTGGCAGATAGCAGCGGTGGGTTTGGCACATGGCCTCCAGCTCGCGCAGGGCGCGGTTGATTTCGCTTCTCTTCATGGTATCACTCCTTACAAAGGATTTTCCACGTACTATTATACATAAATTTTTCCTCCCCGCAAGCCCCAATTTTCCCACACGCAGAAAAACAGCCGCAGATTTTCTCTGCGGCTGTTCAGAATTAAAAGTTGGGCTTCTCAGAAATGAATTTGAATATGTCATTGAGCATCGGCATCGACTCCTCCGGCGTATCCGAGCAAGCCAGCGCCTGGATCACTTCTGATAAAAGTGCCATTTTGTCCGAAGTTCTCGACTGCGTCGGGATCGGCGGCTTACCCGACCATCCCATATTTGCATTCGGCTTCTCCGGGCGCAGATACTTATACATCTGCCGGTACATATCGATGAGCATCTGGTTGGTTTTTTCTCTTGCCTTTACCACCTCGGCAATGGCACGAGCCTGCTCCGCGGCGCCGACATCTCCCGGGCCTTTGGATTCCAGGCTGTAAAGCTTTGCCAGCGCCTCCGTCAGGTAGGCCTGATCGCGGGAAACCTCCTCCAGTCTCTCCAGTGCATATTCTACGTTGAGTCTGGACACGGGCTTCTTTTCCGCGCACATATCGCCGCTCTGCGCAGCGTTTTCCTTTGCCTTCTGCTCAATGACAGTATTTTCCATATTTTCTGACATTTGACTGTCCTCCAATTTCATCTTTGGCGGACACGCAAGGCATATGGTGTTTTCGTCTATGAAGCGTGCCCTGCCACTTTTTACAAGACCTTTTGCCCTTTTCGGATAGGTCGCCTCATATGTATTTCCCTGTTCATCTACAACAAAAATGTTTTTTTCGATGGGTATCATCCCCCTTATTGTAAATGCGTGATGCCGTTTTTTGCAATGGGTGCCGTCCCCGATCACATTTACAGTATACAACAGAGATAAAAATTCTGTCAAGTATTTTCTTGACAAATGAGAATAAACATGTTATTTTACCAATAAATATCACTTTTTACCCCGGGAGATGCCACATGATCCTCTACACAGAACGGCTCATCCTCCGCCCCTGGCAGGAGAGCGACGCCGATATACTCTATCTCCATGCGCGGGATCCGGAAATCGGTCTCCGCTGCGGCTGGATGCCCCACACGAGTCGCGAAAACAGCCTGGAGGTCATCCGCACGGTGCTTGCCCGCCCAAATTGCTGGGCGATCACGCGCAAAGCAAGCGGCGTTCTCATCGGCTCCGTCAGCCTTATGCGCGGCGAGGCCGGCCATGCCCCCCTTTCCGACACGGAGGGCGAGATCGGCTACTGGATCGCCCGTCCCCATTGGGGAAAGGGCTATGCCTGCGAGGCGGCACAGCGCATCATCCGCTATGCCTTCGGCGAGCTTTCCTGCACCGCCCTCTGGTGCGGCTATTTTGACGGAAACGTGCAATCCCGCCGGGTGGGCGAGAAATGCGGCTTTACCTACCATCACACAAACCCTCTGGAGTTTATTTCCCAGCTCGGCTGCCATAAAATCGTGCATTATACCAAGCTTTGTGCTCCAAACAAAACATAAGACAAATTCTATCATACCGCACTGACATCATGACTATTTTCGCCCTCTTGTGCATACAATGTAGAAAAATCACCATGCAGGAGGGTTTGCGTGAAAGGTCAGCCGGAGGAACGGGCCGCAGAGCTTGCCCGTTACATCGTAGAGCACGAGGCAACGGTGCGGGCAGCTGCCAAAGTTTACGGAATTTCGAAAAGCACAGTACATAAGGACGTAACCGTACGGCTAAAAAAGCTGGATCCGGTGCTTTGGAGCCGGGTTCGGGAAATTCTCTGCCGGAACCGCGAGGAGCGGCATCTGCGCGGCGGCGCCGCAACGCGTCTGAAATATCTCGGAGGTAAATAAAGAAAGTGCCGGCGGCAGGGAATTTCTCTGCCGCTCATTTTTACATCTTATTCACAAAATATTTTCCGTTGCTGTCGATTTTTGCGGCTGTGTGTGATATAATAATTTGGATAATAATCTGCGCAAAGGAGGCTTATCCGAGAAGATGCAAAAGACCTGCACCTGTATTGTTGCCGCCGCCGGCTCTTCCCGCAGAAACGGCGGAAAAGACAAGCTTTTTGCCCCCCTTTGCGGCGAACCTGTCCTGTCCCGGACGCTGCGCGCCCTGAATGCGGCCGCAGCCATTGCCGATTTTGTCATCGTCACCCGGAAAGAATCGATCACCGCGGGGGAATCCCTTTGCCGCAGCTGTCTCTCAAAGCCCTTCCGGGTCATCCCCGGCGGAGCCACCCGCGCCGAATCGGTGCGCCTCGGCCTCTCTGCAGCCACCGGCTCTCTCGCCGCCGTGCATGACGGTGCCCGTCCCCTCATCTCCGCAGAGGAGATCGAGGCTGTGGTTTCCGCCGCCGCGGAGTGCGGCGCCGCCTGCCTTGCCGTGCCCGCCAAGGATACCGTCAAGGTGGTGGATGGGGGCACCATTCTCCAAACCCCCGACCGCAGCCGCCTTTGGAATGCGCAGACTCCCCAGGTTTTCGACCGGGAGCTGCTGATGCGCGGCTACGATCTGCTTCTTTCCCGCGGGGAAAGCCCCACGGACGACTGCTCCGCTGCCGAAGCCGCCGGAGCGAAAGTGCGCATTGTGGAGGGTAGTCCCCGCAATATCAAAATCACCACCCC
>JAFXIE010000149.1 GCA_017533425.1 Clostridia bacterium
GACAAAGAGCAGAACGCGGGATAAATTCTCGCCGCCGTGCGGATGCGATTCCTGATCGGCGCCGGCAAGCTTGTGCAGATGGGGCACAATTTTGTCAAGCACATTGACCGTCAGCGCACCGGCAAAGATACCGATGACGGTGACGAGAAGGGGATACTTTCCGCCGTGCTCAAGGCTTGGCAGAATGAGGCCGATGATGGCGGCGGAAAGCATGACACCTGCGGCAAAGGAAAGGACAATATCGCTGAATTTATGGGTCATCCGGCGGAAAATAAAGCCGAGAAGGGCACCGATTACCGATGCACCGCCAACCCCAAGGGCGGTCAGTAGGGCGATCTGCATGGCTTATTTCCCGTTTGCGAGTGATTTTCCTTCCCATTCCTCTTCGGGAAGGATCTCCATCACATCTGCAATGGTGGGGGTGATATCGAGGATGGAAACATCGGAAAGCTCCTTGCCGGGGGTAAAGCGATCTCCGACAAAGAACATGGGAATGGTCATATCCTCCGCCATGGTGGTGCCGTGGCCGCGGTCGTGTCCGCCGTGGTCGGCGGTGATGACGATGGTATATTCATCCCCGGCTGCCTCGTAAACGCGGCGGACGCATTCGATGGCGCGGCGGACGGTGTCCAGATATTTCTCGCTCATCCAGCCGGAGCCGTGACCGTCCTTGTCGGTGTCGACCAGATAGAGGAATACAAAATCGGGATGTGACTTTGCAATGCGCTCCAGCGCAAGCTCGGTCAGCTCATCGTCAACATGCTCGCCGGTGGTGCACTGGATGTAGGAGGAATACTGCAGGGTCTTGGGCGTGGATACATCGCGCAGGGGCTGCCAGCCGTAATACATGGCGCTGACGCCCTTCATGGCGGCGATCCGGTCAAAGAGGCTGGGGAGGGGACGGGCAAAGGGTATGTAGAGATTGGTTGTAATGCCGTGTCTCTCCGGAGGTACGCTGTAGAACATGGACAAATGGCAGGGAAGGGTGACGGAGGGGAAGGCGGTGCGTGCATCCAGCGTATAGGAGCCAAGCTCCATCAGCTGATCGGCAAAGGGGTTGCCGCACTTCAAAAAACCGTCGGGTCTCATCCCGTCAATGGAGATCAGAATAACTTTTTTCATAATACCACCTGTTATATAGAATTTTTCACAGACTCAGCACCGTGATGCTGATGAGCGCCATAATAAAGCCGATAATGCCGGGGACTGTTGCCTTTTCCTTGAAGAAGAGATAGGAATAGAGCACCGAGAGCAGCAGCACGCCGCCGCTCTGCACGGTAAAGAGCACTGCGGTGTTGACCATGGGGATGATGAGAATGAGAATATTTGCGGCGACGGATGCGCTGATGAGGCAGAGAAGCAGCGGCAGAACCGCCTTTTTGCCGATGCGGAAGGCCTTCAGCACATCCTTCCTTTCCTTTGCGGCCAGCTGCAGGAAGGCGATGCCGCCCATGATGACAAAGGTGAGGATGAGCATCTCGTTCTTCTGGCTCACATTGTAATCCGACTGAACGGTCAGGAGGGTTCCGTAAAGACCGTTGCAGATAAAGAGAATGAGGCAGATTACATAATAGCTCAGCGGCGCGCCCTTGAGCTTGATCTCCCGGTAATTCATCACCACAAAGGAGAGAAGCATCAGCCCGATGGCACAAAGCTGATACCATTTCAGGCTGTCGCCGCGAAGAATGGTGGAATAAAGCAGCGGGAGCAGGATGCCGCCAAAGAGCAGGACGACATTCATAAATGCGTAGGAGCCGCGGGCATTTGCCTTGATGAGCGACATGTTATACCAAAAGAGCACACAGGCGTTGAGAATGCCGAGCAGGGCGCTGATGGGGGAGAGCTCGAACTTAAACCCGATCCAGCAGAGGGTAAAGACACCCATAAACAGGCCTTCCAGCACGCAGAAAACGGCGGAGGAATTTTCACTCTTGCCGGCATAATTCTCGGAATATTTCGCGCAGAAAAGGGTCTGAAAGCTGTATAGAAATACGATCAGCAGGATCAGAAGCGCAGAGGTCAAGATGCACACATCCTATCATAGTTTTTTGGGTTTGTAGATTACCTTGAACACCAGGATTTCCGCAATCAGGCATACGGGAAGCGCTGCGAAGAAATCCAGCGCAGAATGCTGCTTGATAAAGACCGTGGAAAGACAGATCAGAATGACAGCCACCACGACAAAGGCCTTCCAGACCCCGGAGGTCTCCCGTGCTTTGAGCCAGACGCTGGCGATCCCGAGGGAATAGGCGCAGTGCAGCGAGGGACAGACGCCGGTATTCGTATCAAAGGAATAGAGAAAGGCGATGCAGTCGGTCAGAATGTTTTCTCTCGGAAACTCTGCAGGACGGAGATTCTGGCAATTGGGATAAAAAATATACACAAGCATTGCAAGAACCTGCGTGATGATGATATAGGTCTGCAGCTTCCGGAAGCTGTCGATATCATAGATCGCAAAATATAACAGGGAGAAAAAAACCAGCGCATACCAGAATACATAGGGAATAAAGAACCATTCGCAAAAGGGAATGATATCGTCAAGCCCGCAGTGGATGACATGGCATTTTTCGATGGGGATCAGGTTTTCCGTCAGGAAATACATGGCAAAATAGCCTACCCATCCGAGAAGAAGCAAAAGATGGGAAAACTGCGGATCCCGGAGCTTTGAGAGGCGGAATTCCCGCAGGTTGACCTCGGGTTTTCTCATGATTTCTCCTCCTTCCGTACATTCGTGGGGTAATCTCTTTTCGAAATGTTTCGGTAGGGGATCACGGTATGTTCGGGCAGGCTGACGGCAATATCTGTGATTTTGCGCATAAGCGCATCACAGATCCGCCGACGCTCGTCATGAATGGGTGTATCGGCAGAAAAGGGGATGGGGCGTCCAAAATGCATTTGCTTCAGCTTTGGCGCGATATAGAGGGGAACAAAGGAGATCTCCCGCCCGGTATGCTTGTGGTAAAGTCGGGCTACATCCACAAAACCCTCCTGAAAATCATAGAGGATGTGATTGTGCGGTTTATTCTCTTCGGGGAAGATGACGATGTGATTGCCCTCCTGTAAAAGGCAAAGGGAATCCCTTAGGGTGCTGAGGAGGTGACGGTCTCTGTGGACGGCGATGGTGCGCGCACTGTTGAAAATCACCACAGAAAGAGGTGCGATCAAATATGCGGCGAGCTTATAGAGGGGGCGCAGGGCTCGCGGCTTCTGCGACCAGAAGTCGCTGTATGCATAGCCCGGCACGTCTTTAAGGGTCATCATCTGTGCGGCGCACCAGGTGTAAAAATTCTTAGGCAAATACAGCTCGCAGGCAATGGGACCGTGGAGCTGGCAGTGGTTTGCGATGATGATGCTGGGTTCCTCGGGGAGATTTTCCCATCCAAGCACCGTCATTTTCGGATAAACGAATCGAACCAGGGATTTGATGAATTTGAAGAGGCGGGGATAGCGTTTGCGATTGTTCAACTTGGGGACGACCTTTCTTTGCGCGGAGAATTACGCGGTTGGTGGATTGTGATAACACTTAACTTATATTATACAATTATTGGACGCAATTTGCAATGGATTTCGTGCCCGCATGACTTGGCAATTTGGCACATCTTGTTTTACAATTCGTAGGGTTCGAGCCAAGACTCCGGACACGCGCGCCCGAAGGTGACTCTCGCAAACGAATGCTGTTGCATTCTTATTGCTCGAATTGTTTCACAATTCGTAGGGTTCGAGTCAAGACTCCGGACACGCGCGTCCGAGAGGGACCGCAAACGAAGGCCTCAGGCCTTCTTATTGCACGAATTGTTTCACAATTCGTAGGGTTCGAGCCAAGGCTCTGGACACGCGCGCCCGAAGGTGACTCTCGCAAACGAATGCTGTCGCATTCTTATTGCACGAATTGCTGGCGCAATTCATTGGGCTCGAGTCAAGACTCCGGACACACAAAAATATAAGCCACCCTGGTGGGTGGCTTATATTTTGGCGCGCCCGAAGGGACTCGAACCCCCAACACCATGCCCCGGAAACATGTACTCTATCCGTTGAGCTACGGGCGCTTACAGCTCGATATTATACCCCAAAACCGACAGTTTGTAAAGGCTTTTTCTCGGAAAATATTATCAAAAATCCATGGAAATTCGACGGCAGGACGGATCATCCCCGCATAATATCTTGCCATTTTACAAAAATGTGGTATAATAGTCCGGTAAGATATAAAAATGTGCAGCATTTCCATCCCACACCCTGCGAAAGGAATTTTACAATATGCAAAACGATAAAAAATACGCCATTCTCATCGATGCGGAGAATATCGCGGCAAAATATATCAAAATTATCCTTGATGAGATTTCCAACGTGGGCGTTGCCACCTATAAGCGCATTTACGGCGACTGGACCAAGAACCACACCGGCGGCTGGAAGGAGATCCTGCTTGAAAACTCCGTCACCCCCATGCAGCAGTACAATTACACCACCGGGAAAAATTCTTCCGATTCTGCCATGATCATCGATGCCATGGATATTCTCTATTCCGGCAAGGTGGACGGCTTCTGCATCGTCACCTCCGACAGCGATTTTACCCGCCTTGCCGCCCGTCTGCGAGAGGCCGGTATGGATGTCATCGGCATGGGGGAGGAAAAGACCCCGCGCCCCTTTGTTGCCGCCTGCAATCAGTTCAAATACCTCGATAAGATCTATGCCCAGAAGATGCGCGCCACCCGCACCGCAAAGCAGACAAAGCCCAGGGAGCGGCAGAAGCCGGTGGAAGTGCAGGAAAACTCCCAGACGGATCTGGAAACCATCCGCGAGATGATCATCGATTTTGTGGATAAAAATTCCGATGACGAGGGCTGGCTCATGGCCAGTGAGGTCGGCGATGTGCTCGCAAAGCGCTATCCCGATTTTGACGTGCGAAATTACGGCTGCAAGAAGCTCATCCAGTTCCTGAATATGCTCGATATGTTTGAGATCCGCATGATCACCAGCGAGCAGAACACCAAAAATCCCAACGGAAAGAATGTTTACATCAAGCTCAGAGGCTGAGATTTAAGTTCAAAGGGGCAGGATTCGTCAATCCTGTCCTTTTCTTCTTGCATCTTTTCCCGCTCCGTGCTATACTCTTGCAGGTTAAAAAATTTCTGTGAGGTATTCTGTATCATGTCCTCCCGCCTTGGCTTTCGAGCCACCTTAAACTGCAGCTATGCCGCCTATATTGTTCAGGCGGCGGTAAATAATATCGCGCCCATTCTCTATATCATCATGGTGCGCGAATTTGACCTCTCCCTCGGCGAGGTTGCCTTTCTGATGAGCTTTAATTTTGCCGTGCAGATCTGCGTGGATGCCTTCGGCGCCGGCTTTACCGACCGGATCGGCTACCGTCCCTGCACCGTTGCGGCGCATTTTTTTGCCTTTGCAGGTCTCCTTGGCCTCGGCCTATTTCCCTATCTCTTCCGCAATGCCTTTGCGGGCATTTTGCTTGCCACCGTCTTCTATGCCATCGGCGGCGGACTGATCGAGGTTCTTGTCAGCCCCATTGTTGAGGCGCTTCCCAGCGAGCATAAATCCGGCGCCATGAGCATTCTCCATTCCTTCTATTGCTGGGGACAGCTCTCTGTGGTGCTTCTCTCCACCCTCTTTCTTGTCACGGTGGGGGAGAGCTACTGGTTTCTCATTCCGGCCATCTGGTCGCTGCTTCCTCTCGTCAACGCATTCCTGTTTCTGTTTGTTCCCATCCGTCACCTTTCGGAATCGCACGAGAAGGCCTCGGTGGGAAGCCTCTTCGGCATGAAGATATTCTGGATGATGATGGTTCTCATGCTCTGCGGCGGTGCAAGCGAGCTTTCCATGTCCCAGTGGGCCTCTCTTTTTGCAGAGCTTGGTCTGCAGGTTTCCAAAACCGTGGGCGATCTGCTGGGCCCCAGCATGTTTGCCCTGCTGATGGGTGTTTCCCGCGTCTTTTACGGCAAATTCTGCGAACGAATTGATCTGCGCCGCTATATCCTTGGCAGCGCCATGCTCTGCGTTGTGAGCTATCTTGTCTGTGTGTTTGCCCCCTGGCCGATCGTATCGCTCCTTGGCTGCGCGGTGTGCGGACTTTCCGTCGGCATCATGTGGCCCGGCACGCTGAGCCTTGCGGCGGAGCGCTGTCCCGCCGGAAATACGGCGATTTTTGCAATTCTTGCCCTCTGCGGCGATGCGGGCTGCTCCCTTGGCCCTGCGGTGGTCGGCGCGGTATCCGCCGGGGTAAAGGGAAGCTTCCTCTCCTTTGAGGGGGAGGCCGCCGGCCTCCATGCGGGGCTTCTCTGTGTGGTCATCTTCCCGGCGGTCATGGCCGTTACGGCATTTATCTTAGGGCGAATGAAGAAGAAAAGTCGATAAGAATTATAAATCCCGGTGAAACTGCCGACATTGGCAGATTTACCGGGATTTTTTTCGCCTTATAGGTTTTCGCAGACCTTGACGGGATCCTCGCCGTCATGCAGGAGGGTGTAATTGCCTGACTTCAGCGTGGCGGCCAGCTCCGCATTTGTGCGGATGGGAGCCTCGGTCAGAATGCCGCCGGTGGGAATGTGCACCGCCTGATGGAAATCGGTGCCGGAGATGCGGCGCAGGCCGTAGCGCGTTGCCCAGTCGCTGGCAATATAGTTGCGGGAATCGTGGCCGATATGTCCGTTATAGACCTCGACGCCGTCCAGCCGCTCGGGTACAACGATGCGCACGCCGTTGCGGAAGGGATGCGCCTGGAAGAGAAGCAGGCCCAGCTCCTGCCGAATGCGCGGGCCGAATTCCTTGATGGAAATGTTCAGAAGATCGGGCATGGCGCGCAGCTGCTCCTCGGTGATGCCGTAGATGAGATAGTCGTTGCCGTCATGGCCGCCGCAGAGCTCAACGCCCCAAAGAACATGGATCCTGCCCTTGGCAGCCTCCTCGACCAGGTGAATTCCGTTCATGAAGAAGTCGATGCGCTTCTGCCAGTCCTCGGTATAGACGAAATTCTGGTTCTTTTCGCTGAAGGTGGAGGCGCTCAGGTGATTTGTGATGGTGACGGAGTCATACCCGTGGCGGATATAGGTCTCCACGGTATCGGCGGCGGAAACCCGGCCGCAGCGGCTGACTTCGGCGGTGTGGCAATGCAGTTCGGTTTTGAAGGCCATGGTATATTTCTCACTTTCGTTTGTTTTCAAGCCAGATTTTCAGCGCATCCTGCCCCTCGGCAGTCACCGGCTGGAGCCATTTCAAGCTCTTCAGGTGCTTAAGGCAGAGAATTGCCTTAACGTAGTCCTCCATCATGTAGCTCAATGCAAAGCAGACAGGGAAGGGAAGCTTCAAAAGATAGGCCGCGGCAAAGGTGACGGGCAGGGAAATGCCCCAAAGGGTCAGCATGTCAAGCTTCATGCCGATGGCGGTATCCCCGCCGGGACGGAATATGCCCACAATGACGATATAGGGAATATTCCGGAAGGCAAGCTCGCAGCCGTAGATGAGGATGATCCATCTTGCGCTGTTGATGGTGGTTTCGGTGATGGCGTTGCCGAGGTTGAAGATGGAAATGAGGGGATCCCGGGCAAGAATGACCGCCGCGCCGACAAGGATGGAAAAGAGCGGAACGGTGATGGCAAAGCGCTTTGCGGCGGCAATGCCTTCGTCAATGGCGCCCTGGCCGATGGATTTGCCCACCATGACGCAGGAGGCATTGCACAGCCCGATAAAGAAGGTGAAGGCGATGTTCTCCAGCGTTCGAAGGATGGTAACGGCGGCGTAATGCACATAGCCGAGGTTTGAGAAGATGATGTTAAAGAGCACCGTTCCGAGTCCCCACATGGTTTCGTTTGCGATGACCGGGGTGGCACGGCGATAAAACTCGCGGATATCGGCAAAACGGAAGGAGAGGAGATCCCGCGCATTGGAGAAAAGCGGGCC
>JAFXIE010000150.1 GCA_017533425.1 Clostridia bacterium
ATGCGCAGCAGCTCCTCCATGGCCTGCGGAACCTCGCCGCCGAATTCTGCAAGCAGCACCCGGGCACCGGCGATGAGCTGCTCGGCCTTGGTGCGGTAAAGCCCGCAGGAGCGGATGATCTCGCAGACGTCGGAAAGCTCCGCCTCGGCAAGATCCTTCACCGTCGGATAGCGGGAATAGAGGGTTGGAGTCACCATGTTGACCCGGGCATCGGTGCACTGGGCGGCAAGGCGCGTTGCAAACAGCAGCTGCCAGGGCTCGCGGAAGTTCAGGCTGCAGACGGCCTCCGGATAGGTCTCCTCCAGGGCTTTGACAATCCTGCGCCCCAAAAGTATCTTTTCTTCTGTAGAATTGGTCATTTTGTTAATGCCTTTCCCTTGCTATTCATGCAAAAATCCGTTATAATATTCTAACATGGGTTATTATTTACATTTTATATAGTAACGCAAATTTTCAAAAAAGTAAAGCACCGGAAAGGAACTTTCAAATGATCAAGGAAAATATGGAATTTTTGCGCGCCGCAGACCCCGAGCTCGGCAATGCCGTCATGGGCGAGTGGCAGCGGCAGCAGCGCAACATCGAGCTCATCGCCTCCGAGAACTTTGTCTCTCCCGCCGTTCTCGCCGCCATGGGCACCGTTCTGACCAACAAGTATGCCGAGGGCTATCCCGGCAAGCGTTATTACGGCGGCTGTGAGGAGGTCGACAAGACCGAGGAGCTCGCCCGTCAGCGCGCCTGCGCCCTCTTTGGCGCGGAGCATGCCAACGTGCAGCCCCACTGCGGCGCGAACGCAAACCTCGCCGCCTTCCTCGCCTTTGCAAACCCCGGCGACACCGTTCTCGGCATGAGCCTTGCCAACGGCGGCCACCTTTCCCACGGCAGCCCCGTCAATGTCTCTGGCCGTCATTTCAACATCGTTTCCTACGGCGTGGACAACGAGACCCACCGCATCAATTACGATGAGGTCTATGACATTGCCATGAAGGAGAAGCCCAAGATCATCATCGCCGGCGCCTCCGCCTATCCCCGCGTCATCGACTTTGCCCGCTTTGCCGAGATCGCCAAGGCCTGCGGCGCCGCCCTCATGGTGGATATCGCCCACATTGCCGGTCTGATCGCCGCGGGTCTCCATCCCTCTCCCGTTCCTTATGCCGATGTTGTGACCACCACCACCCATAAGACCCTCCGCGGTCCCCGCGGCGGCCTCATTCTCTGCCCCGAGAAGCATGCCAAGGTCATCGACAAGAGCATCTTCCCCGGCTCCCAGGGCGGCCCCCTCATGCACATCATCGCCGCCAAGGCCGTCTGCTTCCGCGAAGCCATGCAGCCCGAGTTCAAGGCCTATCAGCAGAAGGTCATCGACAACTGTGCCACCCTGGCCGACGCGCTCCTTGCCGAGGGCTTCGACCTGGTCTCCGGCGGCACCGACAACCACCTCTGCCTGGTTGACCTGCGCAACTTCAACGTCACCGGCAAGGAAATGCAGCACCGCCTCGACGAGGTTCGCATCACCGCCAACAAGAACGCCATCCCCAACGATCCGGAGAGCCCCTTTGTCACCTCCGGTCTCCGTCTCGGCACCGCCGCCGCCACCACCCGCGGTCTGGACGGCGAGGATATGAAGCACATTGCCCGCCTCATCCGCCTCACCGCCACCGATTTTGACACGAAGAAGGAGCAGATTGCCGCCGAGGTCGGCGAGATCTGCGCCAAGTATCCCATGTACGAGGGCTAAACCGCCCCGCGTACCATTTCAGCGGAAAGGAGGGCACCCGACATGTACAGACCCCTTGCGGATCTCGTCCGGCCGGAAAGCTTTGAGGACGTTGCCGGCCAGCGGCATCTTCTCGGCCCCGGCGGCATTCTGCGCGGCGTCATTGAGAGCGGAAACATTCCCAACATGATCTTCTACGGGCCCTCCGGCATCGGCAAAACCACCGTGGCAAACATCATCGCCCGGCGAACCGACCGGCGGCTGCACCGGCTCAATGCCACCACCGCCGGCACCGGCGATATCAAGGACATCATCGCCGAGACCGACAGCCTGCTTGGCGCCTCCGGGACGCTGCTTTACCTTGATGAGATCCAGTATTTCAACAAAAAGCAGCAGCAATCCCTGCTGGAGTTCATTGAAAACGGCCGCATCACCCTCATTGCCTCCACCACGGAGAATCCCTATTTTTACATCTACAACGCCATCCTTTCCCGCTGCACCGTATTTGAATTCAAGCCTCCCCTGCCGGAGGAGATTCTTCCCGTTGCCCAGCGGGCTGCCGGCCTTGCCCGCGCCGAATACGGCTGCGACACCTCCCTTTCCGAGGAGGTGCTGCAGCACATTTCCCGCGCCGCCGGCGGCGATGTCCGCAAGGCCATCAACGCCGTGGAGATGCTCATGCTCTCCGGGAAGCCCGATCCGACCCTGGAGGATGCCAAGGCCGTCACCCAGCGCTCCGCCATGCGCTATGACAAGGACGGCGACGCCCATTATGACATTCTCTCCGCCTTTCACAAGTCCCTGCGCGGCTCTGACCCCGATGCCGCGCTGCATTATCTGGCCCGTCTGCTCTCCGCCGGAGATATGATCTCCGCCTGCCGGCGCATGCTTTGCGTCGCCTCGGAGGATGTGGGCCTTGCCTACCCCCAGGCGGTGAGCATCACCAAGGCCTGCGTGGACAGCGCCATGCAGCTGGGACTTCCGGAGGCGCAGCTGCCCCTGGCGGAGGCCTGCATTCTGCTGGCCACCAGTCCGAAATCCAATTCCGCCTACCTCGCCATGGCTGCCGCCATGCAGGACGTGGCCGACGGAAAGGGAGGCGCCATCCCCGACAGCCTGCGGGACGGCCACTATGCCGGCGCGCAGAAGATGGGGCACGCCATCGGCTACATTTACCCGCACAACTGCCCGGAGCATTGGGTGGAGCAGCAGTATCTGCCCGATTCTCTGAAGGGAACCACCTACTACCACCCCGCGGAAAACAAGCTGGAAGGGGCCACAGCGGCCTATTGGAAAGATTTGAAGGCACGGCGAAAGGAGAAGCCCAAACATGGAAAAAATGGATAAAAAAACATCCCAGCTCTTCCGGGATTCCGGGTTTAACCTCTGTTTTCTGCTGCTGATCGTCTTTATCGTCCCCGCTTTTTTCCTGGAGAATAAGCTTTTCTTCATTCTGGAGGTTATTTTTGCCGCCGGACTGCTCATCTACCACCGCGCCGCCGTCAACAAGCGCCGCCGTGCCCTGGATAAGTACATCAAGGAAAGCGTCATCAAGCAGGAAAATCTCTCCGGCTCCCTGATGCTCTCCTTCCCTCTGCCCATGGCCGTTGTTCTCATGGAAAACAACAGCATTGTCTGGGCAAACGAGCTTTTCACAACCATCGCCCAGAATTCTCACATATTTGACCATTCCTTCTCTGAAATCTGCCCCGATCTCCCCCTCAACTGGATCACCGAGGGCGGTTCCGTTTATCCAAATGACATCCTTTTCGGCGGACGTTCCTTTTCCGTTTCCGGCAACCTTTTCACCATGGAATCCTCCGGTATGCGAGGTCTGATGGCGGTACTTTATTTCACCGATCTGACCGATCTTCGGGAGATTTCCAAAAAGCACGAGGACAACCGCACCGTCATCGCCGACATCGTCTGGGATAACTACGAGGAGGTGGCCAAAAACACCCCCGACTCCTCCCGCAGCCTTCTGACCGCTCGTCTGGACGAGGCCGTCAACCAGTGGGTCACCGCCGAGGGCGGTATCCTGCGCAAGACCGAGCGCGACCGCTTCCTGCTCATCTTCCCGGAAACGGCCTACAAAACCTTTGCTGAACGAAATTTTGACCTGCTGTCCCGCGTGATGGAAATTCCCTCCGACGGCGGCATGCCCATCACCATCAGCATCGGTGTCGGCCGCGGCGGCAGCCTTTCCGAAAATATGCAGGCCGCCCGCATGGCCTCTGAAATGGCCCTTTCCCGCGGCGGCAACCAGGCCGTAGTCCGCACCGGCACAAATTACGAATTCTTCGGCGGCCGTTCGGTGGAAACCGAGCGCCGCAGCCAGGTGCGCTCCCGCATCATGGCCACCGTTTTGAAGGATCTCATCAACGATTCCTCCAACATCATCATCATGAGCCACCGCATGGCCGATCCCGACAGCATCGGTGCCGCCGCGGGCGTTGCCCGCATCGCCATGGAATGCGGCAAGGATTTCTACATCGTTCTCGACCGCCACCGCTGCGGCTGCCCCCGCATTGTGGAATCCCTCGCCGCACAGCCCGGCTATGAAAATGCCTTTACCGACGCGCAGTCGGCCATGGTCATCGGAAACAGCCGTTCCCTGCTGGTGGTGGTGGATACCAGCCGCAAGGATTACACCGAGGCACCGGAGCTCATCGATTCCTTCACCCGCATCGCCGTGATCGATCATCACCGCCGCTCCGCCGGCTATATTGAAAACACCGCCGTCAACATCCAGGAAACGGTGGCCTCTTCCACCTGCGAAATGATCTGCGAAATGCTGCAGTATGTCGTTCCCGTGGACCACATCACCTCCGTGGAAGCCACCGCCATGCTGGCCGGCATCATTCTCGACACCCGCGGCTTCACCGTCAAAACCGGCGCCCGCGCCTTTGAGGCCGCCGCCTTCCTGCGCCGGGTGGGCGCGGATACCGTGGGCGCAAAGCAGGCCTTCCAGGGCAGCGCCCGGGATTATCTGGAGAAAACCCGCCTCGCGAGCAATGCCGAAACCTACCGCGAGAAATTTATCATCGCCACCACCCGTTCGGATACCGATCGCGCCGTTGCCGCCCAGGCGGCGGACAATCTGCTGGATATCTACGGCATTCTCGCCTCCTTCTCCGTCTTTGTATCGGACGGTGAGGTGTGCGTCTCCGGCCGCAGCCTCGGTCAGGTCAACGTGCAGCTCATTCTCGAATGGATGGGCGGCGGCGGACAGACCACCTCTGCCGGCGCGCAGCTGCGCGGCCGCACGGTGGACGAGGTTGAGACAGAGCTCAAGGCCTGCATCGACCGCTATATCGAATCCAGCACCACCCAGGCTTAACCCCCTTTAGTTTTACTTCGAAAGGAAATACTCATTATGAAGGTTATTCTTACCCAGGATGTCCGCGGCAAGGGCAAAAAAGGCGAGCTCATTGAGGCTTCCGACGGCTACTGCCGCAATTTTCTCCTCCCCCGCAAGCTCGCCGTGGAGGCCAACGCCGAAAATCTCAACGTGATGAAGACCCAGCAGGCCGCCCGGGATCATAAAAACGCCCTGGAGAAGGCCGCCGCCGAGGCCGATGCCAAGAAGCTCTCCGCCATCACCGTGACCCTCAAGGCCAAGGCCGGTTCCGGCGGCAGACTCTTCGGCGCCGTTACCGCCGGCGATGTGGCCGAGGCCATCAACCGCACCGCAGGCACCGACATTGCAAAGCAGAAGGTCGTTCTTTCCGAGACCATCAAGGTGGCCGGCACCTACACCGTCAAGGTCAAGCTCTATCCCGAAATTGCTGCCGATGTCAAGGTGCAGGTCATCGCGGAATAGTCGAAATTTAACTACCGGAGGAAGCTTCCATGGATGAACTGTTGGGCAGACAGCTCCCCTACAGCGCGGATGCGGAGCAGGCCGTCCTCGGCGCAATGCTGATCGACCCGGACTGCATCCCCGAGGTGGTGGAATCCCTTTCCGCCGCAGATTTCCACATCCCCGAAAACCGAAAAATCTTTGAAATCATCTATTCCATGTTCACCATGTCCCGTCCCGTGGACCCGGTGACGGTGCTGGAAGAGCTGAAAACCGCCGGCGTCTACGATGAGGCCGGTGGCCGCGCATACCTTTTCCAGATGATGGATATCACCCCCACGGCGGCCAACGTCTCCAAATATGCCGAGATCGTCCGCGACAAGGCCACCCTTCGCTCCCTCGCGGAAATTTCCGCCGAGGCCTACAACAATGCCGTCTCCGGCAGCGGTGAATCCTCCGACATTCTGGAAAGCGCAGAGCAGCGCATCTTCGCCCTGCGCCACAACTCCACCACCAACGGCCTGATGCCCATCCGCAGCGTCATCATCAACGCCTACAACACCCTTTCGGAGCTTGCCCGCTCCAAGGGAAAGTATCCCGGCGTGGAGTCGGGCTTTTCCGGCATTGACGCCTGCCTCGGCGGCCTGAAAAACTCCGATCTGATCATCCTTGCCGCCCGTCCCGGCGTCGGTAAAACCAGCTTTGCGCTGAATATCGCCCAGAATGTGGCCGAAAAGGCTCGCAAGGGCGTCGCCGTATTCAACCTCGAAATGTCCCGGGAGCAGCTGGTCATGCGTATGCTCTCCTCCGAGGCTCTGGTGGATTCCAAAAAGCTTATGACCGCAAATCTCACCGAAGAGGATTGGGAAAAGATCGCCCACGCCTCCTCCACCCTCGGCGGCGCGCCCATCTACATTGACGATTCCGCCAACATCACCGTCGGTGAGATCAAGGCAAAGTGCCGCCGCCTCGGCGACGAGCTCGGCCTTGTCATCATCGACTATCTGCAGCTCATGCAGTCCGGCCGCCGCATCGACAGCCGCGTGCAGGAGGTCTCGGAGATCTCCCGCTCCCTGAAGGTCATGGCCAAGGAGCTCAACGTTCCCGTCATCTGCCTCTCCCAGCTCTCCCGTGCCTCGGAAGGCCGGCAGGACAAGCGCCCCATCCTTCCCGATCTGCGCGATTCCGGCGCCATCGAGCAGGATGCCGACGTGGTCATGTTCCTCTACCGCGAGGATTATCACAACCGCGACGGCGAGCCCACCAACGAATGCGAATGCATCATCGCAAAAAACCGCCACGGCGAAACCACCACCGTCAAGCTCCAGTGGCTGGGACAGTTTACCAAGTTCTCCACCCAGGAGACCCATTACGATGCTCCGCCCCATCGCTGAGGCATTATCCGCAGCCGGACTTCCTGCCGGTGCACGGATCCTTGTGGCCCTTTCCGGCGGTGCCGACTCCACAGCTCTGCTGCTTGCTCTGAAAGAGCTGGGCATCCCCACGGCGGCGCTGCACGTGCACCACGGCATCCGCGGCGCGGAGGCCGACCGGGATGCCGACTTCTGCCGCGAGCTCTGTCATGCCCAGGGCATTCCCTTCCGGCTTTGCCGGCTGGATGTGCCGGCTCTGGCCGCCGCCCGCGGCGAAGGGCTGGAGGAAACCGCCCGGGCAGAGCGCTACCGGCTGCTTAAGACCCATGCCGCCGAGCTTGGCTGCGACTTTATCGCCACCGCCCACAACCTGGAGGACAACGCCGAAACCGTACTGCTCCATCTCGTGCGCGGCACCGGCCTTTCCGGTCTCTGCGGCATCCCCGCCCGGCGGGGAAACATTCTCCGCCCGCTGCTGACCGTGTCCCGCCGGGAAATTGAGACCTTTCTCGCCCAGCGCGGGCAAAGCTTTGTCACCGATTCCACCAACGCCTGCACCGATCTCTCCCGCAACCGCATCCGGAACCTGGTTATGCCGGAGCTTTTGCGGCTCAACCCCGCCTTTCCCGAGGCCGTCCGCCGCATGACGGAAAACCTTTCCGCCGACGAGGCGCTGCTTTGCAGCCTCTCGGAGGGCGAGCTCTCCGCCGAGGAAATTTCCGCCCTTCCGGAGCCCCTCGCTGCCCGCCGTCTGCGCCGGGCATATACCGATTTCTGCGGGCTCATCCTGCCGCAGGAGGCCACCCACCGCGCCCTTGCCCTCTGCCGCAGCCGCTGCCCCTCCGCAGAGATCCATCTGCCGGGCTGCCGGCTCTGTCGCGCCTACGACCGGCTGTATTTCGCCCCCTTAAACGCGCAGCCCGCCGCCCTCCCCGAGCGGAGGCTTATCCTTGGCGGCGAAACGGAAATTCCCGAGGCCGGACTCCTCCTGCGGGCAAATTACTGTACCGCACCCCAAAAAGTTCACAATTCGTTGAATTCTTTTTATCTTTCCTGTGATAGAATAGACGGGCATCTTGTGGTGCGTTCCCGCAGAACCGGAGACACCTTCAAAAAGAGCCCGAAGGCCGGCCGCCGATCCCTGAAACGCCTTTTCATCGACGACCGTATCCCCGCCGCCCTGCGCGGGCTGCAGGCAGTCATCGCCGACGGCTCCTCCGTTGCCGCCATTATCGGCTACGGCGCCGATGCCGACCGGCTTGCCCTCCCCGGCGCACAGGCCATCCACATTGAGATCATATCCCCCGCGGAATGACCCATATCTCAAAACATCAGAAGGGAACATACACACATGCTGCAGGATCTTTTAATGATCACACATACCGAGGAGCAGATCACAGCCCGCGTCCGCGAGCTTGCCGCTGAGATCAACCGCGATTACGAGGGTAAAAATCCCCTCTTCATCGGCGTTCTCAAGGGTGCATACATCTTTATGGCCGAATTGTGCAAAAATGTGACTATCCCCTGCGAAATGGCCTTTATCTCCGCCTCCTCCTACAAGGGCACCCAGACCTCCGGCACCGTCAGCGCAAACACCGACAAGCTGCCCGATCTCACCGGCCGCCATGTGGTGCTTGTGGAGGACATTCTGGACACCGGCCTGACCCTCAGCCACATCTGCAAGGTGCTTTCCTCCTGCGGCACCGCCTCGCTGGAGATCTGCTCCCTGATGGATAAGCCCTCCCGCCGTAAAACCGAGCTGACGGGCAAATACGTCGGCTTTGAGATCCCCGACGCCTTCATCGTCGGCTACGGCCTGGATTACAACGAAAAATACCGGAACCTTCCCTGTGTCGGCATTCTCAAGCCGGAGATTTACGAAAAATAAGTTCCGGATTTATAAAATTTGATTCCATAAGAAAGTGGGGTGAGACTGTTTGAAGAAAAACAGTTTTCGCGGCATAATCTTTTATGTTCTGATCTTTGCCTTTTTCATAGGCGCGCTGGCGCTGACCTATATGCAGCAAAAGCCCGAAGAGGAAAAGCTCATCTATTCCGATATTCTCGCCTATTTTGCCGAGGGTCAGGTGGAAAGCTTTGTGCTGGACGGTGCAGAGCTGACCATGAAGCTGACCGATGGCAAGACCATCGCCTACAAGGTGGCCTACACCTCCGTATTCTATGAGGATTTCAAGGAAATCCTTGCGGAATATGAGGAAAAGGGCGTGGATGCCTTCAAGGGCTACGATCTCATCGCCCCGAAGGAGACCCCCTGGTGGGTCAGCTTCATTCCCTATGTCATCCTCATCATCGCCTTCGGCTTCATGTGGTTCTTCCTGATGAACCAGGCAAACGGCGGCGGCAAGGCCATGAACTTCTCCAAGGCCAAAACCCGCACCATTGCCCCCGACAAGAAGAAGATCACCTTTGCCGATGTGGCTGGTGCCGAGGAAGAGAAGGAAGAGCTCTGGGAGATCGTTGAGTTCCTCAAAAATCCCAAGAAATTTGCCGATATCGGCGCCCGCATTCCCAAGGGCGTTCTCATGGTGGGCCCTCCGGGCACCGGTAAGACCTATCTTGCCAAGGCCGTGGCCGGCGAGGCAGGGGTTCCCTTCCTCTCCATCTCCGGCTCCGACTTTGTGGAGATGTTCGTCGGCGTCGGCGCAAGCCGCGTCCGCGATCTCTTCGACCAGGCCAAGCGCTCCTCCCCCGCCATCATCTTCATCGATGAAATCGATGCCGTCGGCCGCCAGCGCGGCGCCGGTCTCGGCGGCGGACACGACGAGCGCGAGCAGACCCTTAATCAGCTGCTCGTTGAAATGGACGGATTCGGAACTCACGACGGAATCATCGTCATCGCGGCGACCAACCGTCCCGATATCCTTG
>JAFXIE010000151.1 GCA_017533425.1 Clostridia bacterium
CTGGCCGAAGTAAACGAGCTCCGCAAACTTCTGGGCAACGAGGGTCTTGTAGTGCTGGGTGTCGCGGTCGAGGCAGATGGTCTCCAGGGCGGCGTGAGCCTTGTAGAGGATGGCTCCGCCGGGGGTCTCATAGACGCCGCGGCTCTTCATGCCCACCAGGCGGTTCTCCACGAGATCCAGAAGGCCGATGCCGTTGGCGCCGCCGATGGCATTGAGCTTCTCCACAAGCTCCACCGCGCCGAGCTTCTCGCCGTCCACAGCCACGGGAATGCCCTTCTCAAAGGAGATGGTGACATAGGTGGCCTTGTCGGGAGCAGCCTCGGGGGAGACGCCGAGCTCCAGGAAGCCGGGCTTGTCATACATGGGCTCGTTTGCGGGATCCTCAAGATCCAGACCCTCGTGGGAAAGGTGCCAGAGGTTCTTATCCTTGGAGTAGTTAGTCTCGCGGTTGATCTTCAGAGGAATGTTGTGGGCCTCGGCGTAGTCGATCTCCTCATCGCGGGACTTGATATCCCACTCGCGCCAGGGAGCGATGATGTGCATATCGGGGGCAAAGGCCTTGATGGAAAGCTCAAAGCGAACCTGGTCGTTGCCCTTGCCGGTGCAGCCGTGGCAGATAGCGTACGCGCCCTCGGCCAGGGCAATGTCCACCAGACCCTTGGCAATGCAGGGGCGGGCATGGGAGGTGCCGAGCAGATAGGTCTCATATTCGGCGCCGGCCTTCAGGCAGGGCCAGATGTAGTTCTCAACGTAATCCTGCTTGAGATCCATGACATAGAGCTTGGAAGCGCCGGTCTTGATGGCCTTTTCCTCCAGACCGTCCAGCTCGGTGCCCTGTCCGACGTCGCCGGAAACGGCAATGACCTCGCAGTTGTTGTAGTTTTCCTTCAGCCAGGGAATGATGATCGAAGTATCCAGACCGCCGGAATAGGCCAGAACGACCTTCTTGATGTTCTTTTTATCCATATCGTTTCTCCTTCGCCGCAGGGCGGCTGAATAAATATTCAAACTGTGACTAAAATTATACGCACATTCCCGGGGTTTGTCAAGGGGGATTTCCCGCATAACCATAGTCGATTTACACAAAATAATTTATATATAACAGGGGCGTATATGTGCGATTGAATAATATGCATAAAAAATGTAAAATATACATCCTTGCGATGTGGGGGAGAATGTGGTAAAATAGGGGTGTTCACAGCAAAGATCCCATACAAGGAGAAGAAAAAACATGCTTCTTTTCATCGTCCGTCACGGAGATCCCATATATACCCCCGATTCGCTGACCCCCAAGGGCCGCCGGCAGGCGGAGGCGGTGGCCAAGCGCTTTGCGGTGCATGGGCTGGATCGCATTTATGTTTCCCCCAAGGGGCGCGCCCGCATGACGGCGGAGCCCACCTGCGAAGCCCTGGGCATTGAGCCGCAGATCGAAATATTCATGGATGAGAGCCGCGCCATGGAGCGCTTCAACGTGCCCACCCCGGGGGGCGGACGCACCTGGATCATGGGCGCACGCCGGATGGAGATGTTCCTGCCGGAAAATGAGCTGCCGCGGGATCGCTGGTTTGAGGCTCCCGTCTTTGCCGACCGGCCGCTGGTGAAGCCCGGGTATGAGGCGCTGGTGGAGGAGTCGGACGATTTCATGCGCCGCCTCGGCTTTGCCAGAGAGGGCGGGCTTTACCGCCGCATCGGCCCCGATCCCGGGCGTGTGGCCTGCTTCTGCCATGCGGGCTTTGGCTGCAGCTGGCTTTCCCACCTGCTCTATCAGCCGCCGCAGCTTTTCTGGCGCAGCTTTGATATCAACCATTCCTCCGTCTCCGTCATCAGCTTTGAGGGGGAGGAGCTTTGCGCCCCGCTGTGCCTTTCCCTGTCGGACAACGGACATCTGCTGGCCGACCGGCTGCCGCTGCAGCACAACAACCGCGTGGATCTGTAAGAAAAAAATCGGGGCTTGACAGGGGCTGCGGCCTCTGCTATAATGAACCCCGTCAAGTGAATAAGTCAGGGGTGCTGGCGCCAGCTGCCGGCTGAGATGATCCCGGAGGGGGATCGAACCCTTAACCTGATATGGATAATGCCAGCGTAGGGAGCACGAAATTCGATGCCTATTGAAATCAAAGCACTGCGAGGGATATCCCCGCGGTGCTTTTTTTGGTATGACTTATTCCGAAAAATAAAAAAGGAGAGTCAGAACCCAAAATGAAAGCATCCACAAAACGCCTTGTCACCAGCGGAATGCTGGTCGCCCTCGCCGTCGTCCTATCCTTTCTCGTCATCACCCCGAAGTTTCTCTACGGCGGCGGTGTCACCGTCTTCAGCATGGTGCCCATCGCCATCATCGCCTATATGTACGGCACCCGCTGGGGTCTCTGCTGCGGCCTGGTCTACGGTGTCCTGCAGGGAATCTTCGGCGCGGTGGGCAGCCAGGCCTTCGCCGGTCTGGATCCCTTGAGCACGGTGCTGATGGCTGTGCTGGATTACCTTGTGGCCTTTGCCGTCATCGGTTTTTCGGGTATTTTCCGCGGAAAGATGAAAAATCACACCGCCGCGGCAGCCCTGGGCGGCGCCTTTGGCGCTCTGCTCCGCTTTGTTTGCCATTTCGCCTCCGGCGTCATCCTCTGGGGCAGCTATGCGGAGTGGTTCTTCACCGATGTGATGAACAATGCCTTTGGTGCAACGGTGCTGGAAAGCTTTTCGGGTACCGGGCTGGCGGTGGTCTATTCCGCCGTTTACAACGGCCTGTACATGGTGCCGGAAATCATACTCACCGCCATCGGCTGTGCCGCCGTGTTCGGCATTCCCGTCCTCCGCAGGCAAATTCTTGCGGAACAGAAGTGAATTTTCTCCGCCTCCGTATCCGGGGGCGGAGTTTTTTTGGGTAGTCTATTGAGAAATGGCGGAAAATGTGATAAAATAGAAAAAATGCAAAAAATGGGAAGGAAACCAGATGCTTCTATATGTCATCCGCCATGGAGATCCGATATATTACAGCGATTCTCTGACGCCGAAGGGAAGAAAGCAGGCAGAGGCTGTGGCCAAGCGCCTTGCGGTGCACGGCCTGGACCGCGTGTTTTCCTCTCCGCGCGGCCGCGCGAGAATGACGGCGGAGCCCACCTGCGAGCTGCTGGGGCTGACCGGCGAGATCGAGCCCTTTATGGACGAGGATCTTGCCATGGAGCGCTTTGGCATGGATGCGCCCGACGGCTCCCGGCAATGGATCAAGGATGTCCTGCGGGAGGAGATGTACCGGCCGGAGAACGATTTGCCCCGTTCCTGCTGGTATGAGGCGCCGGTTTTTGCCGGCCTTCCGGTGCGGGAGGGCTACGAGGCCATGGTGGCCGAGTCGGATGCCTTTATGCGCAAGCTCGGCCTTGCCCGGGAGGGCGGCGTCTACCGCCGCATCGGTCCCGATGCGGGGCGTGTGGCCTGCTTCTGCCATGCCGGCTTTGGCTGCGCCTGGCTTTCCCATCTGCTCTGGCAGCCGCCGCAGTTCTTCTGGCGCGCCTTCGGCATCAACCACACCGGCGTGACCATCATCAATTTTGAGGGAACGGACGTATGCGCCCCCAAGTGCATCTGCCTGTCGGACAATGGGCATATGTACGCGGAAGGCCTGCCTCTCTGCAATCTTAACCGCCTGAAAATCTGAAAACCAGGGATAAAAATTTGACATCGGCATAGATTTATGGTAATATACACCAATATTTACCTATAGAAAGGCTTGTAGACATGAATTTGTGGGAAATGATCCTTGCGGCACTGCAGGGTCAGGGTGAGCTCATCCTCCGGCTGGTGGTTGCCTGCCTGTGCGGCGGTGCCATCGGAATTGAAAGAACGCTGCGGCAGAAGGATGCGGGCTTCCGCACCCATGTCATCGTGGCCCTCGGCGCGGCGTTGATGATGGTCATCTCCAAATACGGCTTTGCGGATGTGGTGGGCAACGGTATCACCAGCGACGCCGGCCGCATCGCCTCCAATATCGTCACCGGCATCTCCTTCCTCTGCGCCGGCATGATCGTCAAGGGGGCCACCATCAAGGGCCTGACCACGGCGGCGGGCATCTGGGTGACCTCTGCGGTGGGCATGGCCATCGGCTGCGGCATGTATATCACCGGCGTCCTCGCCACCATCCTCGTTATCGTGGTGCAGATCGTCTTCCATACCTTCCTCATCGGCTATGACAAGGTGCTGGCAAACGACAACACCGCCGAGCTGCTGGTTCGCATCAAAAACAGCCCGGAGGCGGTGGCACATCTCCGCGAGCAGCTTTCGGCGCGCCGCATCGAGATCGTCTCCACCAAGGTCACCGCAGATGCGGATACCTGCCTTAATCTCGCCATGAACGTGCGGATGCACGACCCCGCGGGACTGGAGAAGGTTGTGGAGATCCTGCAGGAAAATGCGGATATCCAGGCAATTTCCCTGTAAATTCCGAACATAGTGCAAAAAACAGGAGACTTTTGGCGCACCTGCGATAAAGCAGGTGCGCCTTCTCTATTGTTGTATAGCAAAATATGTGATATAACAAATAAGTGCATAATCTCTGCAAGGACAATTGCAGTATCCGTATGCTAAAATGTAAGCACAGAAAGGAGATGACTTTATGGAAAACAAAAACTTGATTGACAAAGCCATCGGGTTCATACAAAAGAATCCAAAAGACAATCTGTCGCTACAAAGCATTGCGGACAACGCAGGATTCTCACTCACCTACTTTGATGCAATCTTCAGACAGCATACGGGATACAGCCCCGTGGAATACTCTCGTATTTACAAACTCACGAGAAGCGCACTTGAGCTTCGCAGAACACAAAAGACCGTGCTTGACATTGCACTTGATTTCGGTTATGCAAGCCCAGAGAGTTTCACACGCGCGTTTAAAAATTTTTATAGTATGACGCCGAGTGAATACCGTGAAAAGTATTCGGGAGAGGCGGTTACGTGGCACGACCTTTCCGGTAAAATCGCAATTAGCCATTTCAGACGAAGCTTTCCCGAATTAAACGTATCGGATATTGATCTCGCCCTTGACTTTTGCTTTACTCATAATCCGCTCAAATATGCTGAGGACATTGTAGGAATGACTGTTGCAGAATCTGAAATTCTCACACTTGGTAATCCCGAATCACTTGAACATTTTGTTTATGTATCGGATTACAATTCCGTAGAGCCTGCCGTAATGCTTATCTGCGAAACAGAGGAAGATGCGCTTACTTATTTGAAACTCTTCGGCAAACTCACAAATCCGAGATTCTCTGTACGCAGATCGGTTGATACGGAATGGGAGCTCTTTGATGCCGAAGTAGCAAAGTTAGGGCTTACCTGCCGTTACGGATACGATATGATCTATCCCAAAGATACGGTTTCTGTTCCTGAATATGAAGGTATGGGAATTCGCTTGCTCACCATAGAAGATATGCCTTTAATAAAAACCTTCAAGCAAAGCGGTGGATGTGCAGAATGCCATGTCAGAGCAATCCAAATTCACTTTGA
>JAFXIE010000015.1 GCA_017533425.1 Clostridia bacterium
CAGAGCGACACCGTTGTGCATCATGGGCTCGATGGTGTAGGTAGCCTCAGCTCCCGCGAACTTTTCCTTCTCGGTCTTCTGGCCGGTGATGGCGGGGATGGCCAGGGTCTCGCGGTAGAAGTCCTCGTAAACCTTGAGCATCTGCAGGGTCTCCTCGCGGGCCTCCTCCTCGGTGGCGTGCATGGTGTGACCCTCCTGCCAGAGGAACTCGGAGGTGCGCAGGAAGGGACGGGTGGTCTTTTCCCAGCGAACGACGTTGCACCACTGGTTGTAGAGCTTGGGCAGGTCGCGGTAGGACTGGATGATGTCCTTATAATGCTCGCAGAAAAGGGTCTCGGAGGTGGGACGGACGATGAGGCGCTCGGAAAGCTCCGTCTGACCGCCGATGGTGACGATGGCGCACTCGGGGGCAAAGCCCTCCACGTGGTCCTTTTCCTTCTCCAGCAGGCTCTCGGGGATAAACATGGGCATATAGACATTTTCGTGCCCCAGCTTCTTGAAGCGGGCGTCGAGATCCTTCTGAATGTTCTCCCAGATGGCGTAGCCGTAGGGACGGATGATCATGCAGCCCTTGACGCCGGAATAATCCACCAGCTCGGCTTTCTTGACCACGTCGGTATACCACTGGCCAAAATCCACCTCCATGGAGGTGATCTGTTCCACAAGCTTTTTGTCGTTTGCCATTGTTCTATAAAACTCCAATCAAGTGTAAAATTCAGAATTTGGAAACCCAGAAGCCCATCAGCCATCCGGGCAGGGAAAGGGCGAGCATATAGCAGAGCATGTGCCAGGGGGTGACGGAGGATGTCCAGCCCATGGCGGTCAGCAGGCACATGAGTGCGCAGCCCACAAAGGCGAAAATGAGGGAAATAAGGGTGGAAATGCGGGCGGTGCGGGCATAGCGGCGGGCGCATTCCAGCACAACGGCCGGTCCGGGAAGACCCTCCCGCAGGAAAAGCACGGCATCGGCTTCTACAGCCCGGTCGGGGTTTGCGAGGGCAACCTGCTCCTCGGTGGAGAGGGGAGAGAGCCAGCCGGGGGCAAAGTCGAAGCCTTCGGCGGCGCTTTCCACCGTCACGCTGAAGTTGCGGGAGGCCAGCCGGGGCGTTCTGCCGCCGCGGACCAGGGTGTCCATGGCGCGGGTAACGCGGCTGTGATGCTCATACCGCAGGGAGAAGGCGGCGGCAAGGGCCATATGCACCGCCACAAAGACGGTGTTGCGGGTGGGGATGCCTTCGGGCAGCTCCACGGAGGCCTTGCGCATGAATTCCGCCGTGCCAACCATCACGGAATAGCCGTCGATCTCGGCGCGGATGCCGCCGTGGCCGGAGAATTCCACCGTTTCGGCATCCAGGGGACGGAGACATTCCTCGTTGAGAATGTCGGCAAAAACGGGGGCGACGGAACTGCCGGAGGCGCGGATGGCGGCCTCGGTCAGGGTGAGAATTTTCTCCTTTGGCAGGGTGGAGAACATCTTGTAGCCGCTCATTTTCACAGAACCGAGGGGATAAAGATCCCGGTCGGTGACCACAAAGGCGCCGGGACGGGAAAGCTTTGCAAAAGCCTCGCAGTTGCCGATGGCGGCACCGTGCTTGTAGCACTTGCGGGCGGCCACATGGTAGGGCAGCGCGCAGCAGGTGTACAGAGAGAAGAGGGGGGTGATGCCGCAGATCATGGAAAAGGCCCAGAAGAACATGCCCGGCGAGGTGCGCACGGCGCAGATGACGGCGCAGATCAGCCCGAGAATCATGGCCGCCGGGGCAAACCAGACCATCGCCCGGGAAACGGGATCGCTGTGGTTGAGCCCGTCGTAGAAGGCAGTGCGGCCGGAAACACCGGCGCGCAGATAGAGCCGGTTTCCGGCGGCCTCTTCGGCGACGAGGGTGGAGCATTCGCTGTCTTCGTGGCGCAGCACGGCGCGCAGGGAAAGGATGCGGGCGCGCAGGTTGTAGCGGTCGCCAAGGAGGGAAAAGACGGTGGACAGGGCGGGCAGCAGGCAAACCGGCAGATAGCCGCCCCATTCGGGGAAGAAGATGATGCCCGCGCAGTGCAGGGCGGCGGCGAGATAGGAGAGGGCGATGAGGGAATCTCCGCCGGGACGCAGGCAGAACAGGCAGTAAAAACCGTTGGTGAGAATATCAAGCCCCGCAATGCCCACGGCGATCATAAAGAGCAGCTGGGTGAACACATACACAAAGGGATGCTCGATATAGGAAAGAAAGGCGGGCAGCGGAAGCCCCAGCGGAAGGGCGAGGGTGAGATACAGCAGGGGAAGGCAGAGCAGGATGACGATGGGCAGTCGGGAATGCACCGACCGCAGCGCACGGCTCATGGCCGCAAGCAGCGCCTCCGGATCCACATGAGGATCGGCGGAACGGCCTTCGCCGAGGCGCTCCATGCCCTCTCCGCCGGGCAGACGCAGGGTCTGGGTATCCCGCATGCCGTGACGGCGCAGACGGATGGTGGTGGTGCGGTGGGATTCCTCCTCGGGCTCGGTGCGGCTCTCCTCGTAGGCCTCGTTGAAGATATCCGAGGAGAAGGGCACCGGCTCCTCGGCGGCTTCGGCGGGAGCTGCTGCTTCGGCAGGGTCTGCAGCCCGGCGGCGCAGCTTCTGCAGCCGGGGCGGCTTGGTTGTTTTGTTTTGCGGCGGCGCGGCCTCGCTTTTTTTGCCGAAGATCACCTGCAGAGACTGCTCCATCTCCGCATCAAAGGTTTCATCCAGCAGAGAGGGCTTGATTTCCTCGGCGGGCGCTTCGGCCGGGGGCAGGGGAGGCTCGGGCGGGGCGGGCACAAAGGTCTCATCCGTGTGGAATTCCCGCAGGATATCCTCCAGAACAAATTCCTTTTCGCCGGCACCGGAGATCTTTTCCTCCGTACGGTCGGACATGGACGATTACCTCCCTTCAGACTGATCCAGCCGCTGGCGGACGGCTTCAAAGAGAAGCACCGCGCAGGCGGCAGAGGCATTGAGCGAATTGATCTTTCCCAGCATGGGAATGCGGATGAGGGCGTCGCAGTGCTCGGCCACCAGGCGGGACAGGCCGAAGCCCTCGCTGCCGATGACCAGTGCCGCGGGGCCGGTCAGGTCGGTGCGGCTGGCCAGGGAGCTTCCCTCGCCGGCGGCACCGTAGATCCAAAGGCCGTGCTTTTTCAGCTCGTCGATGGTGCTGGAAAGGTTTGCCACCCGGGCAACGGGAACGTGCTCCAGCGCACCGGCGGCGGATTTGGCGCAGGCGGCGGTCAGCCCGGCGGAGCGATGCTTGGAGATGATGACGCCCTGGGCGCCGGCAGTCTCCGCAGAGCGGATGATGGCGCCGAGATTGTGGGGATCCTGAATGCCGTCGCACAGCACCAGCAGGGCGGGACGGCCGCTTTCCTCCACCCGGGCGAGAATGTCCTCCACGGTGGAAAACTCGTGGGCGGCGCACACGGCGATGACGCCCTGATGCGCGCCGGTGGCGCTCATGGCATCCAGTGCCCGGCGCTCGCTTTCCACAACGACGGCGCCGGCGGACTTCGCCATGGCCACCAGGGGGGACAGCCCTCCGCCCGCACCCCGCAGCACGAAGAGCTTATGTATCGGCCGGCCGGCGCGAAGCGCCTCCTGTACGGGGTTGCGGCCTTCGATGAGTTCGTCTCCGTCCCGCGGGGCAGTCCCGCGGAAGGAGGTGTCGTTTTTATAATGATTCAAAGCCTTGGCCTACTTTCCGGAAAAAGATATACTGTCCGATTATCCTATTAATTATATACGAATGTTTGCGGCATGTCAATTCTTTCGGCAAATAAGCCGCGGCCGGGGGAGACTTTTTTAAGTCCCCTCCGGCCAAAGGCGAGCGTATTCAGAGTCCGAGATAGGTAAAGAGCAGCTTCAGGGTGTTCAAAACACCGTCACTGTGGCTGCGCTCATAGCCGTGGGAGGCATATACGCCGGGGCCAATGAGTCCAAAGCGCACGTCGTTGCCCGCCGCCACGCAAGCTCCCGCATCGGAGCCGTAGTGGGGGTAAATATCCAGCGCGTAGGCCGCACCGGAGGCCTCTGCCGCCCGGACGAGACCGTCCACAACCTCCTTGGAATAGGGGCCGTGGCTGTCCTTCGGGCAGATGGAAACGGTATGCTCCGTGCAGGCAAGCCCGTCCCCTACGCAGCCCATATCCACGCACAAAAGCTCGCGCACATCGGCGGGAACGGTGAAGGATGCGCCGTGCCCCACCTCCTCAAAGGCGGTGATGAGCATGTAAACATGTCGGTTTGGCCGCGCTTCCCGCAGGCGGTCGGCGAGGCTGAGCAGAATGCCCACGGAGAGCTTGTCATCCAGAAAACGGCTCTTGATATAGCCCGATTCCGTGATGCGCGTGCGGGGCTCGGGGCAGATGAAATCCCCCGTGCGGATGCCGAGGGCTGCGGTCTCCGCGGCGGAGGCTGTGGGCATATCCACC
Source organism: Clostridia bacterium (assembly GCA_017533425.1). Taxonomy (GTDB): domain Bacteria; phylum Bacillota; class Clostridia; order Oscillospirales; family QAMX01; genus RGIG1911. The sequence goes on from JAFXIE010000015.1 coordinate 4,438, forward strand.
ACCACCTCCAGGGTGTCAAAGGTGCGCTCGCACTTTTTGTAATTGTCGTTGACGTGAACGGAGGCATTGCACAGCTGAAGGGTACCCTCGTAAACCTTGCCGCTGCGGGTGTGGATGCGGACATTCTCCGTCTCGGCGTTGTTGGCCTCAAGACCGTTCAGGGGGCTGATGCGCAGACGGCCGTTTGGCTTCACCTCGGCCACCATGGCGCCGAGGGTGTCGGTGTGCGCCATGAGGAGAATTCCCTCGCCCTCGCCGCCGAGATCGGCAAGCACGCCGCCCTTGCACAGCCGCCGGGCAGAAAAGCCGAGGGCCTCAAACCGGGCGAGCAGATGCGCCTCCGCCTCTGCGGTGCAGCCCGTTGGGCTGTCGATGGCCAGCAACTGCTCCGTCTCACGCAGGGCAATGTCGGTATATTTGGAAAGCATGGCAGAAAACCTCCGGATACATTTGATTTTCAAGCATAGTATACCTCTTTTTCTGCCGGAATACAAGGGGAGCATCCGGCGCAGGAGGGAAGGGGAAAAGTGATGAAAATTTGGGTAAATTGCCTATGACATAAAAGAAGAAAAAAAGGTAAAATATGCGTAGTATCATGTGGGGAGTGGGGGAAATCTCATGTTTTCTGCGGGAGAAAAGGTCATTTACGGCCGCATGAGCGCCTGTGTGATCCGGGAGATCGCGGTAAGAAATTTTGACGGCTCGGAAAGAGAATACTATATCCTTGCGCCTGTCCGCGGCCGGGATCAGTCCATCTATGTGCCGACGGAAAATGCGGCGCTGACGGCGAAAATGAAGCTCGTGATGAGCGATGCGGAAATTTCTGCCCTCATGGCGGAAATCGCCGCGGGCGAGATGGAATGGATCGAGGATGACAACGAGCGGCGGGAGGCATTTGACGCGCTGCTTGCCGAAGGCTGTGCCGCCGGGCTTGCCCGGTTGGTGGGCTGCATCTGGCGCCGGCGGGACTGGCTTGCGGAGCGGGGCAGAAAGCTCCATCAGAGCGATGAGCGCGCCCTGCGGGAGGCTCGCGAGCGCCTGCATGGGGAGCTTTCCCTGGCGCTGGATATTCCCGAGGAGCAGGTTCCTGCCTATATTGAAGGTCAGCTGTGCATCCTTGCCGAAAAATAATTTACCTTTTTTCGAAAAAAGGGGTTGACAAATTCCTTTGAATTGAGTATTATATATGGGCGCCGCAGCGGCGGTGCCTCATATGGGGGTGTAGCTCACTTGGGAGAGCGCTTGAATGGCATTCAAGAGGTAAGGGGTTCGATCCCCCTCATCTCCACCAGAAAAAGAGTCAACCGAAGGGTTGGCTCTTTTTTTTCGTGGAGTCAGGGGTGAGAACCCCTTCGGCAATAAGCCGCGCCATGCGCGGCGTTTGCGCGATCCGTCCCTCATCTCCACCAAACTTCTCGGAAGAAATGATTTTTGCCTCACCTCTTTGCAGATTGCTGTCAACCATGATAATGGTTGCGGCATCAGGGTCAATGTTGCGAATGATGACAGGCATTGTATCGAGGCCGGCAAGCTCGCAAGCATGTTTTCGCCGA
>JAFXIE010000016.1 GCA_017533425.1 Clostridia bacterium
CTCAAGGACGATATGGCCCTTGCGGAGGATATGCTGAAGTACGTTATCGGCTATATTATGGAGCATTGCCCCGATGAGATGAATTTCTTCAATTCCTTTGTGGATAAGGGCCTCATCGAGCGCCTGACCGGCGTTGTCAACTCCACCTTCCGCACCGTGACCTACACGGAGGCTGTGGAGATCCTTTCCTCCTGCGGCCGTGCGTTTGAATATCCCGTCTCCTGGGGCTGCGATCTGCAGACCGAGCACGAGAGATATCTCACCGAGGAGCATTTCAAGGCTCCCATCTTCGTCATCGACTATCCGGCGGAGATCAAGAGCTTCTATATGCGCCAGAACGACGACGGCAAGACCGTCGCCGCCATGGACTGCCTCGTTCCCGGCGTCGGCGAGATCATCGGAGGCAGCCAGAGAGAGGAACGCCTCGACCTTCTGCTGGAAAAGATGGAAAAGCTCGGCCTCAGCCAGGAGGACTATGCAAACTATCTCGACCTGCGCCGCTTTGGCGGAACCCGCCATGCCGGCTTCGGCCTGGGCTTTGAGCGCCTGATCATGTATGTCACCGGTATGTCCAACATCCGTGACGTCATTCCGTATCCCCGCACCCTCGGCACCCTGTAATTTTTTCGAAAGGAGATACATTCGGATGGTTCTTGTCATTGACGCAGGTAACACCAATATCGTTCTTGCTGTGTACGCAGCGCAGGATGACCTCCGCATGGTCTCCCGCATTGCCACCAACCGCGCATGGACCAGCGATCAGTATGCCGTGGAGCTGGATGATATTCTTCGGCTCTACAGCATCTCCCCGGAGGAGGTATCCGGTGCGATCATTTCCTCCGTCGTTCCCCAGATCACCGGCGCTCTGCGCCGGGCGGTGGAGAGGGTCATCGGCTGCGATGCCATGACGGTGGGCCCCGGCATCCGCACGGGACTTCGCATCCGCACGGACAATGCAAACGAGATCGGCTCGGATATCATCGTTGCAAGCGTTGCCGCCGCCGAAAAATACGATGCCCCCACGGTGGTCATCGATATGGGCACCGTCACAAAGCTCATCATCCTCGATGAGGAAAAGGTGCTCTGCGGTGCGGTGTTTGCCCCCGGCGTGCGCATCAGCGCGGAGGCTCTTTCCGAGAAGACGGCGCAGCTGCCCCATGTGGCGCTGGAGGCACCGGAGCGCGTTATCGGCACCGGCACCTCCTCCTGCATCCGCTCGGGCATCATCTACGGCCATGCCGCCATGATCGACGGCATCTGCCAGCGCATCGAGGAGCAGCTGGGGAAGAAGTGCACCGTCATCGCCACCGGCGGCCATGCCCGCTCGGTCTATCCCCATTGCCGCACGGAGATTACCTACGATGAAAATCTTCTGCTGGAGGGACTTTTCTCCATCTATCAGCGCAACGCAAAGTAATAGGGATCACAAGGCGTCCTGCCTGTGAAATAAATTTTAATTTGCACCGTATCGGCACGACCGAACGGCAGCAAGGAGGAACAAACTATGCGCAACCGCAAAACCCTTGAGATGGTACAGCTGGCCATACTCACCGCCATCGTCGTCATTTTCGCCTTTACCCCCATCGGTTATTTGAAGACCCCCGCCGTGGAGATCACCTTCCTGTGCATTCCCGTGGCTGTGGGCGCCATCGTTCTCGGCCCCGTGCCGGGCATGATCCTCGGCGCCGTCTTCGGCATCACGAGCTTTCTGCAGGCAGCCCTCGGCATGTCTACCTTCGGGGCAACGCTCTTTGCCATCAACCCCGTTTTCACCGCGCTTCTCTGCCTTGTGCCGCGCATTCTCTGCGGCCTTCTGCCCGCATGGATTTTCCGCGGACTTTCCCGCATTAAAAAGCTCAATCTCCTTTCCTATGGCCTTTCCGCCCTGTCCTGCGCCCTTCTGAACACCATTTTCTTTGTCGGCGGGCTCATCCTGCTCTTTGGAAGAACCGACTATATCCAGGGAATGCAGGCCGGAAAGAATATTCTCGCCTTTGCCGTTGCCTTTGTGGGTCTGAACGGCCTTCTGGAGGCCATTGTCACCCTCTTTGTCGGCGGTGCCGTGGCCAAGGGCATTGAAAAGGCAAACCACCGCATTACAAACCGCTAATTCTATCATTTGATACAGCATTTTTGGAGGAACCCATGTCACGCTTTGACCAGATGTCCAAAGAGGAACTTGCCGCAGTTCACAGAGAGCTGCGGGAAGCGTATGAGGAAGCCGCGAAGCTCGGCCTATCCCTCAATATGTCCCGCGGCAAGCCCGCGTCCGACCAGCTCGACCTTTCCGAGGCGTTGTTAACGGCTCTTTCCCACGGTGCAGACTGCCGTGCGGACGGAATGGATCTGCGAAATTACGGTAAGCTTGAGGGAATTGAGGCTGCCCGGGCGTTTTTCGGCGAGATGCTGGATGCTCCGGCCGACCAGGTGCTCGTCGGCGGTAACTCCGCCCTCAATATGATCTTTGATACCCTGATGCGCGCCATGGTTTTCGGCCTTCATGCGGATACCGAGCCCTGGATGAAGCAGGGCGGGCTGAAATTCCTCTGTCCCTGTCCCGGCTATGACCGCCATTTTGCCATTGCCGAGGCTCTTGGCATGGAGCTCATTGCCATTCCCATGCTGTCCGACGGCCCCGATATGGACGCGGTGGAGCAGGCCGTTGCAGATCCCGCCGTGAAGGGCATTTTCTGCGTGCCGAAGTATTCCAACCCCACCGGCATCACCTTCTCGGATGCCGTTGTCCGCCGCTTTGCCCGGCTTTCCCCCGCGGCGAAGGACTTCATCATCGTCTGGGACAATGCTTATGCCGTGCACGATCTCTATGAGGATGGCGACTGCCTTCTGAATCTGCTGGCCGAGGCCGAGGCGCAGGGAAGAGGGGATATGGTCTTTACCTACACCTCCACCTCCAAGGTCACCTTCCCCGGCGCGGGTATCGCCGCCATGGCTGCCTCTGCGGCAAACATTGCCTACCACAAGAAGATCATGTCCCTCCAGTCCATCGGCCCCGATAAGCTCAATCAGCTGCGCCATATCCGCTATCTGCCCGATATGCAGGCCGTCAAGGCCCATATGATGCGGCATGCGGAGTGCCTGCGGCCCAAGTTTGAGATCGTTCTCAACGCGCTGGATGCCGAGGTTGCCGCCACCGGCACCGGCAGCTACACCCGTCCCCGCGGCGGATATTTCATTTCCCTGGATGTGATGGATGGCTGTGCTGCCCGCGTCTGGCAGCTTCTTGCCGATATCGGTGTCGAGATGACCCCCGCCGGCGCCTCCTTCCCGGGCAAAAAAGATCCCCGTGACCGCAATCTGCGCATTGCCCCCACCTATCCGACGGTGGAGGAGCTGCAGGTGGCCACACGGCTTCTCTGCCTCTGCGTCAAGCTTGCCGCGGCGGAGAAACTGCTCGGACTCTGATCGATTTATCAAAAACCGGAACGGTATCTCCGTTCCGGTTTATATTTTGTCCATATTTCCTGTATATTTTTCCGCCAAAGACCACAATATCTTGTATAATCTCTTGACGGAAGCCCATGATTTGTTATATAATATCCCATATGCAACGAACGCCGCTTCCGGCGTAAAACAGAGGAGGACTCTTTCCTATGGCAAAAAGAATCACTGGTTTCGTTGCCATCATTCTCGTCATCGCTCTGCTGGGCTATCTTGCTATTTTCGGTCTCGAAATCGGCAGCTTTAAGATCGCCAGCGTCCGCGATACGGAAGATGGCATTCGCCGCGGTCTGGATCTGGTCGGCGGCTCTTCGGTTACCTTTGAGGCAAAGTACGACGATAAGTACGATACCGATAATCTTCCGGATGATATGGAGGTCGCCATTGCGATCATGCGTACCCGCCTGACCAGCGCCGGTTACACCGAGGCTGAGGTCTATCAGGTGGGCGAGAACCGCCTGCGCGCCGATGTTCCCTCCGTCTCCGATCCCGATGAGCTCATCAAGCTCCTTGGTGCCACCGCCCAGCTCACCTTTGAGGATGAGTCCGGCAAGGTCTACCTGACCGGCGCCGACGTCAAGAACGCTTCTGCAAGCTACGGCCCCGCCACCGGCACCGGTGTCAATATGCACCATGTCGTTCTGGAGCTGAAGGATGCCAAGAAGTTCGGCGACGTCAC
>JAFXIE010000017.1 GCA_017533425.1 Clostridia bacterium
ATTCAACCATTCTCCTGGCAGGTCCCCTGGAGGTTTTGGGGCGGTTTCCCGCCCTTCTCCGCGAGGCGGACTTTCTGCCCTCCCTGTGGTTTTCCTTCTCCCGCATTGTCGGCGGCTTTCTGCTGGCTCTTCTTCTCGGCACGGGGCTTGCCGCCCTGGCCGGGCGCTTCCGGGCGGTGGATATCTTCCTTGCGCCCTATATGATCACCATCAAGACGGTGCCGGTGGCCTCCTTTATCATTCTCGCCCTGCTCTGGCTTTCCTCCGCCGGGCTTTCGGTCTTCATCTCGTTTCTGATGGTGCTGCCCATCGTCTACACCAACATTCTCAGCGGCATCCGCAGCATTGACCCGAAGATGGAGGAGGCGGCACGGCTCTTCCGCGTGCCGTGGCCCCGCCGGGTGCTGTACTTATGGCTTCCCTCCGTCAAGCCCTATCTCATCTCCGCCTGCAGCGTTGCCCTGGGACTTTCCTGGAAGGCGGGCGTTGCCGCCGAGGTCATCGGCGTTCCCTCAGGCTCGGTGGGCGAGGCCATGTATGTGGCCAAGGTTCACCTTGATATGGTGGATATGCTCTGCTGGACGGTGGTTATCGTGGCGGCAAGCCTTCTCTTTGAGCGGCTGTTTCTCACACTGGTGCGGGCGCTGTTCCGCGGATTGGAGCGCTTATGAAGGATATCCGACTTGAGGGCATTTCCTTTGCCTATGCGGGGCGGGCGGTGCTGCAGGATCTTTCCCTCACCCTGCCCGCGGGGCGCATCACCTGCCTGATGGGCCCCTCCGGCTGCGGAAAAACCACCCTTTTCCGCCTGCTCTGCGGCACACTTTCCCCCGATGCCGGCAAAATTTCCGGCATTCCCCACCGCATTTCCGCCGTTTTTCAGGAGGATCGTCTCTGCGAGGATTTCTCCGCCCTCTCCAATCTCCGCTTTGCCGTGGGGCGCGCCCATGACCGCGCCCGGCTGGTTTCGCTATTGGATTCTCTGGGGCTTCCGGGCGCCTCTCCCGCCCCGGTGCGCACCTTTTCCGGCGGCATGAAGCGGCGGGTCGCCCTGGCCCGCGCCCTGGCCGCCGAAGGTGAGCTTCTGCTGCTGGATGAGCCCTTCAAGGGGCTGGATGAGGAAAGCCGCGCCGCCGCGGTGCAGGTTCTGCTCTCCAACATCGGCGGTAAGACGGTTTTTCTCATCACCCACGATCCCGCCGAGGCCGCCCTTCTTGGCGCACCCGTGCTGGAAATGACTGCCGACGGCCGGATTTTCGCAGAAAAGGCATAATTTTTGTCTGCCGCGGTTGCTATTTTCCCCGCAATCGTGTATAATACCTTTGGTGCCATGAAGGCACCGGAACAGGAGAAATAAAAATGACCAACGTTACCAAAGCTTCCATCATCGGTGATGTTCTTGACAACGCCCCCGAGACCGCACAGTTCTTCCTCGAGATCGGCATGCACTGCCTGGGCTGCCCCTCTGCCCGCTCCGAGTCCATTGAGCAGGCCTGCGCCGTCCATCAGACCGATGCCGACGCCCTCGTCGCCAAGATCAACGCCTTCCTCGCCGCAAAGTAAAGCATTTCAGCGCTTGAGCTCCCCCGTCCGATTGGGCGGGGGAGCTTTTTTTGCCCTTTTTCACCTTGTCGGACGGCAGGATCCGTGGTAAAATAAGAAAAAGAGAGAAGGGAGGTTGGATTTTACCGTGAAGCTTTCACCCCGGCTCGCCGCCGTGGCAGAGCTGGTGCCCTGCGGCGCCCGCGTGGCCGATATCGGCTGCGACCACGGCTATCTTTCCCTTCATCTGATCGCCTCCGGCCGTGCCGAGGGCTGCATCGCCTCGGATATCCGCGAGGGTCCCCTTTCCTCCGCGCGGGCAAATGTCACCGCCGCGGGGCAGAGCGGGCGCATCTCCCTCCGCCTGGCCGACGGCCTTGCCGCCATTTCGCCGGAGGAGGTCACCTGCATCTGCATCGCCGGCATGGGCGGCGACACCATGCGGGAGATCCTCACCGCCGCCCCCTGGGCAACCCGGGGTGGCCACGCCCTGGTGCTGCAGCCCCAGTCCCACGCGGACACCCTGCGCTGCTATCTTTCCGGCCTGGGCTTTTCCATCCGGGAGGAGCGCATCGTCGAGGATCGGGGGCATCTCTACTGCGCCTTCCGCGCAGAGTGGGACGGCAAGGGCGATAGCTCTCCCCTCTGTGCCTATGTCAGCCCGGCGCTGCTTTCCCTGCCCCGTGAGGTACGAAATCCCTACCTTGCGCATCTCATCCGCGGCCTTTCCCGCCGGCTCGCCGGCCTTTCCGCCCAGGGCGCAGATACAACCGCCCTGGAAAACACCATTCAAGCCCTTCGGGAGGTGTCAGAACCGTGACTTCCGTTCAGGATATTTTTTCCGCCCTCAATGCCTTTGCGCCCGTTGCCACCGCCGAGGATTATGACAACCCCGGCCTGCTCATCGGCGACGGCGGCGCCCCCGTTTCCCGCATTCTCGTGGCCCTGGATCCCTCGCTGCGGGTCGTCCGCGAGGCCCTTGACCGCGGCGCCGATCTCATCGTCACCCACCATCCCTTCCCCTTCCGGGGGATGAAGCGCTTTGTCGCGGGGGATCCCGACGCAGAGAAGCTCGCTCTTCTTCTGCGGGCGGGCATTTCCCTCATTTCCATGCACACCAATCTCGATCTGGCCGAGGGAGGCGTCAACGACGCCCTGGCTTCCGCCCTCGGGCTCTCCGATATCCGCCGGTGCGCCGACGCGCCGCTGCTGCGGCTGGGCGAAACCGCAGAGCCTGAGGCGCCGGAGGATTTCTGCCGCCGGGTTCGCGCCGCCCTTTCCGCCCCCGGCCTGCGGGCGGTTTGCGGCAGCCGTCCCATCCGCCGGGTGATGGTCGGCGGCGGCTCCTGCTCGGAGTTTCTGCCCCTGGCGGCAGATGCGGCCGATGCCTTTGTCACCGCTGATTGCCGCCACCATGCCTTTTTGGAGGCGGAGGAACGGGGGCTGACCCTGGTGGATGCCGGCCATTTTGCCACCGAGGCCACCGTGCTGCCCTGCCTGCGCCGGCTGGTCGCCCTGCCGGGGGTGGAGGTACTGCCGTCGGTCTGTGACCGCGATCCCGTCATTTTCTTTTGATATTCCGAGGTAATTTACATGCCCTTTGATGCCTTTACCATCCGAAAATTCTCCGCCGATCTCAACCGGCGGCTGGCCGAATGCCGCGTGGATAAGATCTCCCAGCCGGAGCGCTGGGAGGTTGTGCTGACCCTGCGCGGCCGCCGCGAAACGGTGCGGCTGCTGCTCTCCGCCAATGCAAACCATCCCCGGGTGCAGTATCTCACCGAGCCGCGCAAAAACCCGGATGTGCCGCCCAATTTCTGCATGCTGCTGCGCAAGCATCTTCTGGGCGGCCGCTTTCTCGGCGCGGATACCACCGAGTATCCCGAGCGGCTGATCTCCCTGCGCTTTCAGGTGTGCGACGAGATGGGCGACCTCTCCGTCAAGACCCTCCACTGCGAGGCGCTGGGCCGGGCGGCAAACCTCATTCTCTGCGATGCCGAGGGACGCATTCTCGACTGCCTGCACCGCATTGAGCCGGATGAGGGGGCGCTGCGGCCGCTGATGCCGGGGCTTTTCTACCGCTACCCTCCCCTGCCCGACCGGAAAGATCCCACCCGCATCACCGATGAGGAGCTGCGGGAGCTTCTCTGCGCCGCAAGTCCCGCCGGGCGCATTGACAAGTGGTTTTCCTCCACATTTTTCGGCATCACGCCCATCTATGCCCGGGAGCTTGCCCACGCCTGCGCCGGGGATACCACCGCCGTCTTTTCCGACATCACCGCCGACCGCATCGACCGGCTGGTCTTTGCCTTCCGGCGGATGATGAATGCCTTTTCCGACCCGGCCGCCGAGGGCTGCATTCTCCGGGACCGCGCAACGGGCAAGCTGCTGGATTATGCCATCATCCCCATCCATCAGTATGCCTCCGGCGTCATCACCCGCCCCTATTCCGATATCGGCGAGCTGCTTTCGGAATTCTATGCCGGAAGAGACCGCGCCGAGCGGCTGGAGCGCCGGGGCGGCGCCCTTTTGAAGGTCATCACCGCCGCCGATGCAAAGCTCGCCCGGAAGCTTTCCCTCCAGGAGGAGGAATATGCCGCCGCCGAGGATCGCGAACGGCTGCTGCGCTGCGGCGACACCCTTAATGCCTATCTCTACATGATCCCCCGGGGTGCCGCGTCGGTCACGCTGCCCGATCCCTACTCCGAGGAAGGGGCAGAGGTGACCATCAAGCTCGATCCCCGGCTCTCTCCCGCCCACAACGCCCAGAAATACTACAAGGAATATGCCAAAAAGAAGAATGCCGCGAAGATCCTCGCCGGCATTATCGCCGAGGGGCAGGCGGAGCGCGCCTATCTGGAGACGGTGCTGGATGCCCTGGCCCGCGCAGAGACCGACACCGACCTGGATGCCGTCAGCGAGGAGCTGACCGAAACGGGCTACATCAAGCGCCGCGCCGCCCGCCGCCGGGAGAAAGCCCCCAAGCTGCCCCCGCTGCAATACCGCACCACGGCGGGTCTGCGGGTCTTTGTCGGCCGCTCCAATGTGCAGAACGATCAGCTCTCTCTGCACACCGCCGGCCGCTTTGATCTGTGGCTGCACACCCAGAAAACCCCCGGCGCCCACTGCATTCTGGAATGCGACGGCGGCCAGCCGGATGATCGGAGCATCACCGAGGCCTGCATGATCGCCGCCTGGCATTCCAAGGCACGGCAGGGCGCCCAGGTGCCGGTGGATTACACGCTGGTGAAAAATCTCAAAAAGCCCGCCGGAGCAAAGCCCGGTTTTGTCATCTACCACGTTTACGAAACAGCCTATATCACCCCCGATGAGGCCGCTGTGCGTGCCCTCGAGGTAAAGGAGAGCCGGGTATGATCCTCATCCGCAGCGAATGCTTTGATCTTGCCTGGAATCTGGCGCTGGAGTACTATTTTTCCCTGGAAAAGAAGCTCGGCGACAGGGTTTTTGTCCTCTGGCGGGCGGATCCCACCGTCATCATCGGTAAATATCAGAATCTCCGGGCGGAGGTAAATCTTGCCTACACCGCCGCAAACCGCATCGCCGTCGTCCGCCGTCTTTCCGGCGGCGGCGCCGTATATGCCGACCGGGGCAACATCATGTACACCTTTCTGGAGCCTGCCGGGGAGGAAATTTCCTTTGCGCCCTATCTTTCCCGCATGTGCGAGGCCCTTCACAGCCTCGGCTACCCGGCGGAGATCTCCGGCCGCAACGATCTGATTGCCGGAGGGCGCAAATTCTCCGGAAACTCCCAGTACATCCGCGACGGCATGTGCATCCATCACGGTACCCTGCTCTACGATTCCGATCTCACCGTTCTGGAGCAGGCCACCACCCCCTCTCCCGAAAAGCTCGCCACCAAGGGCATCCGTTCCGTGCGGGAACGGGTGTGCAACCTGCGCGAATTCACCCCGGAGCGCACGGCAGAGCAGTTTATTGATGCTCTGGCCGCCGCCATGGGTGAGCTTACCCTCTATCATCCGACGCCGGAAGATCTTGCCCGCATTGATGCCATTGCCTGCGAACACTTCCGCGGCGAGAAAAACCTCGAGGGACGCGATCCCGCAAGCCTGCTGACCCGCTCCGCCCGCTTTTCCGGGGGAGAAATCACGGCAGAACTGGATCTGATGGGCGGCATGCTCCGCGCCGTCTCCTTCTCCGGCGATTTTTTCGGCGATGCCGATGCCCTCTCCGCCCGGCTTGCCGGCATTCCCTACACCGCCGAGGCGCTGCGCGAGGCCATTCCCACCTCCCCCTTCCCCGGCATTTCCCGGGAGGAGCTGCTGGAACTGCTGGCGCCCTAACCAAATTCACCCGAAAGGAGGACACCTCATGTGGCGCAAGCCCCTCTGCGCGCTGATCTGCGCGCTCATGGCCTCTCTCTGCCTCTCCGCCTGCGCCCGGCCGTCCCCGGAACTCTCCGACCTTGCGCCCCTCTTTGCGGACGAAAGGGCCGAGGTGCTTGCCGCGCTTTCCTCCCGCTCCGGTGAGATCTCCCGCGAGGATATCCGCACACCGCGGGGCAGCGCCCGGCGCACCCGCTTCCCCGATGGGAGCCTCTTTTGGTGCGAATGCAGCGTCGAATCCTTTTCCCTCACCCTGACCGCCTCCGGCGGCTGGAGGCTGACCCGCCTGAACCCCGCCGACAACCGCGCTCCCATCCTCGCCGAGAGCGAGGAGCTCCTGCTGCTCTTGCAGCCGCCGCTTGCCCGGGAGCCCGCGAGGCTCACCGGCTCAAACTACCGGGCGGTGGATTCCCTCAACGGCACCGTATCCTGCAGCGGAGAAGCACTGACCCTCCGCTTTTCGGGCGAATGCGCCGACTGGTGGCTCTACGCAGCCCCGGGTGCCAAAGCCGCCGACTGGCTGTCCTGGATCTCCCTGTGCGCCGTGGATAAATTCGGCGGCGACAACCGCATGACCCTGGACGGCTATTATTACACCACCCCCGAAAACTACAAGCCCTCCGGCCCGGGCCTTTACTGGCGCATTCCCGCCGCATATATCGCCACGCGACTTGCCCGCCAAACGGAGGAACACCACGCCCACCAGCTTTCCGCCGCCATGCTGGATCTGCACACCGCCCACTACAACGAAGCCGGCTTTTTCCCCTCCCTTCCCGAAAGCCGCTGGCTTTCCGGGGATTACGCCATCGGCACAGGCTTTCACGACACCCGCTTCAACACAGATCTTGCCTATGCGCTGCTGCTGCTTGGGAAATCCGAGGGCATTTCCGCCTACAGGGAAAAAGCCCTCGGCTACGCGCAGTTTCTCTGCACCCATGCCGACTCCGCCGCGGAGAGAAGCGAAAACGGCGGCATTTTTGCCCCTGATTATTCCCATCCGTCCGGAAATCTGCCCACGCTGACCTCGCTGAATCACCAGCTGGCCGAGATTCTCTTTCTCCTTGAGACCGAAAAGCCGGCGTATACGGCCGTTGCCCGGCGGCTTCTCCTCGCCATCGAGGACACCGCCGCCCTTTGGCTCCGCCCCGACGGAGACCTGCACTATGCCCGCTATCCCGACGGCACTTTTGGCGGCATCGACTATCCCTACCTGACCTATAACGATCTGTATGCCCTGAACCGGTATCTCGGCGGAAATCCCGCCCTGCAGCTACTGATGGACAGCAAGCTGCAATGGATGACCGAAAGGGGCATCACCGGCTATATCACCGACTGAGAAGGCAAAAAATAAGCCTGCGCCGCGAAACTTGCGGCGCAGGCTTTTTGCTGTTTTTTGGGTTTGGATTAATACATATCCATGCCGCCGGCAGCGGGAGCTGCGGGAGCGGCGGGCTCCTTCTTATCGGCAACGAGAGCCTCGGTGGTAAGGACCATGCTGGCGACGGAAGCCGCATTCTGCAGGGCAGAACGGGTGACGCGGGTGGGATCGACGATGCCGCTTTCGATCATGTCGCAGTAGACCTCGCGGTAGGCATCCAGGCCGTAGCCGACCTTGCGGCTCTGGCGGATCTTCTCGATGACCACGGAGCCGTCGATGCCGGCGTTGGTGGCGATCTGCTTGATGGGCTCCTCGAGGACCTTGGCAACGGCGCGAACGCCGGTCTTCTCATCGCCCTCGACGGTCTTGACGAGCTTCTCCACAGCGGAGATGGCGTTGACATAGGCAACACCGCCGCCGGCCACGATGCCCTCGGCCACAGCGGCGCGGGTGGCATTGAGGGCGTCCTCGACGCGGAGCTTCATTTCCTTCATCTCGGTCTCGGTGGCAGCACCGACCTTGATGACGGCGACACCGCCGGAGAGCTTGGCAAGACGCTCCTGCAGCTTCTCACGGTCGAAGTCGGAGGTGGTGACCTCAATCTGCGCCTTGATCTGGGCGATGCGAGCCTTGATCTCCTCGGCCTCGCCGGCGCCGCCGACGATGATGGTGTTCTCCTTGCCGATCTTGACCTGGCTTGCGCGGCCCAGCTGATACATGGCGGTATCCTTCAGCTCAAGACCCAGCTCCTCGCTGATGACCTGGCCGCCGGTGAGGGTGGCGATATCCTTGAGCATCTCCTTGCGGCGGTCGCCGAAGCCGGGAGCCTTGACGGCAACGCAGGTAAAGGTGCCGCGGAGCTTGTTGACGATGATGGTGGAGAGAGCCTCGCCCTCCACATCCTCGGCGATGATGAGCAGCTTGCGGCCGGACTGAACGATCTGCTCCAGCAGGGGAAGGATCTCCTGGGTGTTGCTGATCTTCTTGTCGGTGATGAGGATGACGGGATCGTCGATGACGGCCTCCATCTTGTCGGAATCGGTGATCATGTAGGGGGTGATGTAGCCGCGGTCGAACTGCATACCCTCAACGATCTCGCTGTAGGTCTCGGCGGTCTTGGACTCCTCAACGGTGATGACGCCGTCGTTGGAGACCTTCTCCATGGCCTCGGCGATGAGGGTGCCGATCTCTTCGTTGCCGGAGGAGATGGCGGCGACGCGGGCGATGTCGTTGCTGTCCTTGACCTTGACGGAGTTGGCCTTAATGGCCTCCACGGCGGTGGCAACGGCCTTGGAGATGCCCTTCTTCATGATCATGGGGTTGGCACCGGCGGCCACATTCTTCATACCCTCGCGGATGAGCGCCTGGGCAAGCAGGGTGGCGGTGGTGGTGCCGTCGCCGGCGACATCGTTGGTCTTGGTGGCGACTTCCTTGACGAGCTGCGCGCCCATGTTCTCAAAGGGATCGTCCAGCTCGATTTCCTTGGCGATGGTCACGCCGTCATTGGTGATGAGGGGAGCGCCGAACTTCTTGTCGAGGACAACGTTGCGGCCCTTGGGGCCCATGGTGACCTTGACGGTATCGGCAAGCTTGTCAACGCCGCGGCCGAGAGCCCGGCGGGCTTCTTCATTATAAAGCAGTTCCTTGGACATTGTAGAATTACCTCCTGTAAAAATCAGTCAACAATGGCGAGAATGTCGCCCTGCTTGACAACGAGGAGCTCCTCGCCGTCGATCTTGACCTCGGTGCCGGAATACTTGCTGGTGATGACATGGTCACCGACCTTGACTTCCATCTTGACGACTTCGCCGTCCACCATGCCGCCGGGGCCGACAGCAACAACCTCGGCAACCTGGGGCTTCTCCTTGGCGGAGCCGGTCAGGATGATGCCGCTCTTGGTGGTCTCTTCGCTCTCCACCATCTTCAGGACGACGCGATCGCCCAAAGGCTTCAGTTTCATATTCATGTTCCTCCTTAGGATTTTATATAAAGTTTTGTTTTAGCACTCAAACCCTTCGAGTGCTAACGCAGTATATGATACCCCCATTTTCTTCCAAACACAATCCCCCCAGGGATTGATTTTCGGGGGTCGCAGGGAATGATTTTCGAAATCAACGACCTTTTCTTTTATTTACTTTTGTTTTCTCTTGATTGCTCGCGTTTTCTTATATTCCTATCCGCATCGAAATACATGTACAGGCAGCTTTTTATCATTCCGTTGTAGATCTTGCGCCTTTTTGTCGCTTTCTCTCCGAAATTGCGCTCAAATTCCTCGTCGCAGGTGACGATATAGCGATCCAGATCGGGGCATTTTGCCGTCCGGCGGCCGAGGGTGCGGCAGAGCTCTGCCGCCGCATCGGCATCCAGCAGGCGCTCGCCGTAGGGCGGATTGGTGATGAGCACGCCGGGATCGGGGGTAAAATCGTGCACATCGATGCGGCGGGCGGAAACCCCTTTTACCCGGGCAAGGCGGGCATTTTCCTCACAGCGGAGTACCATTTTCGGGTCGATATCGCTGCCGTAGAGCTCCAGAGGAATGTCGAGAATGCGGGCTGCGGCGGCCTCGCGAGCCTCCTTCCACAGATCCGGCGGCAGGAAGGCATATTTTTCGCCGGCAAAGGCACGGTAAAGCCCCGGCGCCCGGTGGGTGGCGCGGAAGGCCGCCTCAATGAGCAGCGTTCCGGAGCCGCAGAAGGGATCATACAGGGGGCGGGAGCCGTCAAAATGGGCAAAATCGGCGATGGCGGCGGCCAGAGTCTCGCTGATGGGGGCATCCCCCGCCACGGCGCGGTAGCCGCGCTTGTGCAGGCCGTCGCCGGTGGTGTCGAGATAAATGGAGGCCTCGTCCTTCAGCAGATGGAAGCGCACGGTGTAGCGGGCGCCGGTTTCGGGCATCCAGGAGGTGTGATAGGCCTCCTTCAGGCGGTCGGCGATGGCCTTTTTGATGATGGACTGGCAGCTTCGCTCCGAGAAGAGCTTGGAGGAAACGGTGTGACCCACCACCACAAAGGCGGCCTCCCGGGGAAGAAAATCCTCCCAGCGAACCACCCGCACCCCATCGAAGAGCTCCGTAAAGGTCTCTGCCTGAAAGCGGGCGCAGAGGATCATGACCCGCTCGGCACAGGCAAGGCCGATATTTGCCTTTGCGATGCCGGCGGGATCGCCGTCAAAGAGCACGCGGCCGTTCTCGCCGGTAACATTTTCAAAGCCCATGCGGCGCAGCTCCGCCGCCACCGGACCTTCCAGTCCGAAATGGCAGGGGGCGCAAAGTCGCAGTTTCATGCAGATGCGTCTCCTTACAGTAAAATGGAAAGTCCGGGGCTGCGGTGCAGCCCCGGCGTTTGAACTTTTCTTACTCCTCCAGCCGGAAGAGCTCGCCCTGTCCCGGCGCCAGCCACAGCTCCAGGCAGACGGCGCCCGTCTCGGGATCGATATGCTCCTCGGTGGGAACCTCGGAGCCATCCAGTCGGTAGGACCAGGTTTTCTTGGCCTTTTCATACCAGATCTGCAGCAGCACGGAATTCTGCACATCGGTGTTGACAAAGAAGGCGTAGTTATCCCCGGTATCCCGGTGGGTATAGGTGCTGACGATGATGTGGGGATTGTCCGGCCCCTTCAGGGTGGAAATGGCGCGGATATGCTCGCCGTGCTCAAAGGCCTTTTCCTCCTCATGGGGGGCATAGGGGAAGTGGGCAACCTCATCCACATCCAGCCGCAGGAAGCGGCTGCCCCAGCGCCCCAGCAGCTCCCGGTTGACATCCCGGATGTAGCCGTACATGGGGGTGCGCTCTCCCCACCAGTTGATGGGGCCGAGGCGGTAGTTGCTTTCACCGCCGCCGCCGAGGCGGGGGGTGTCCAGGGTGAAGTAGGCAATGGCCTTGGCGCCGTAGGCCAGGGAGGCATTGACCTGGAAGCGGATGTCGTTATAGGTCTCGGGGCAATAGGTGAAATGGGGCACGGAGCAGACGATGGTCCACATATCGATGCCGGTGGCCTTGGCCGCCTCCATATTGCTGCGGAGGGTGTACCAGTAGTTGGGGTTGCACCATTTGCCGTCGGATACGGCGCCGTAATGGTCGAAGGTCAGAAAACCGACGCCGCTGTCCTTGGCAAACTGCTCCAGGTATTCGCGGTAGGTATCAAAGCGCAGCTTTTTCTCCACGCCGATGTAATGGGGCTTCTGGTTGATGAAGGGCTCCTTGCCGGTTTCCTCCCGGACGATGCGGGCACTGTCCACGCAGGGCTCATAGGCCTGCCAGCCCGGCTCGTCCAGAATGCAGAAGGCATAAACCGCCGGATGGTCTGCATAATCCCTGGCGGCGGCGCGGACATTTTCCCGGTATTCCTTGGGCAGATGGCCGCCCTCGGGAGGTCTGTCCTTATGAATATCGTAATTGTGCAGGGCGATGCGGGGATCCTCCAGGATGACGTCGATATCATTCTCGTAGCACCAGTCCAGCAAATCCCGGGTCTTCCTGACGCCCTCGGGAGTGGGCTCTGCGGCTCCCAGCAGCAGGCGGGTAAAGTATGCATCCTTCCAGTCGGCCTTTTCCTGATCGCCGGCGATGGAGGCGTGGGCGCGACCGCACCAGAAATAGATGGGGAAGGTGGTTCTCTTATATTCAGCCATTTTTTTCTACCTCACGATCCGATGAAGTTCTCCCTGACCGGGGGAAAGCCAGAAGCAGCCGTTCTTCAGGCGGGCGGGCGCTCCGTCCGGAGAGGCCACGGCGGTGTATTCCCGACCGAGGGCATCGTAGCGGCGCACCTCGCGGGCATTCTCAAAGGTGACGGAGAGGGCAACCGACGCCTTGGGATTTGCATTGGCGATAAAGACATAGCTCTCGCCGGTGGCGGGCTCCACAAATTCCGAAATGACCACGTGCTGCCGGGGCAGTCCCCGCACCACGGAAACGGAATAGATATTTTCATTCGGGGTAAAGGGCTTAACGTTCATGCGGGGCAGGGGACGCTGATAGGTGTAGGGAACGATGGGGAAATGGGTGACCCGCTGGGGCTCAAGACCCATAAACTTGTCCCCAAAGCGAACATGCAGCTCCTTCAGGGCCTTCTGCAGGGCAGTATAGGTCTCCGTCTTCTCGCCGAACCAGTCAAAGGGGGCCTCGGTGAAGTTCGTCTCCTTGGGGCTGCTGTTGGGGGGTGCGGTGAGGGTAAAGAAGGAGATCTGCTTGGCGCCGTAGCAGAGGGCCATGCTGATCTGGAAGCGGAAATCGGCGAACTCCGGCGGACGGCGGTCAAAATGCTTGCAGGCAAGGACTGTGTGCCAGATCTCGGCGCCGCATTTCTTGGCCACATCGTACTGGCACTGGAGAACGTGCCAGAAATCCTCGTGGATGACATTCCCCTCCAGGCACTGGGCATAGAAATCCTGGGAGAGGATCTTCGAGCCCGACTTTGCGAGGAAATCCTCCAGGTAGACATCGTAATCCCGGAAGCCGGTATTCTTCAAAAAGCGGGGATAATAGGGCAAAAGATTGATATATCCCTCCTTGCCCGTCTCCTCCCGGACGATGCGGGCGGCATCGCACATGGCCGCGTAGTTCCGCTTGTCCGGCTCATCGCCGATGTAATAGCAGTGCACCGAGGGACGGCTGCCGTACTCGGCATGGACGGTGTGAAGGGCTTCGCGGAAGGCATCGGCATCCAGCGCCGCGCAGCCTTCGGCATCCTTTGCCGTATGTGCGGGGAACATCAGGCGCGCATCGTTGAGCACGACCTCCATGCCCCGGGCCTCGGCGGCGGCAAAGAAGGCAAGGGCAGCCTCCTTTTCCTCCGGCGCACCGGAAAAATAGGGTGAAGGTATTAGGGTGATTCCCATGGCGGCAATATCGTCCAGATATTGCGCGGTGTGCGCCGAAAGGGGCGGCGGGCACCAGTAGGATACGGGATATCGGCTATGTTCCATGGCCAGTTTCCTCCCTGCGGTCAAGGTATTCTCGGAGAATCGGCGGCTGCCGACCTCTCCGGGCCTATTATACCCCACCGACTCCTTGGATGTAAAGGCCGCGCCACACTTTTTTTGCAATTTATTTGTGGAGAAATTCCCCTGTATTGTTGCCATTTTTTCTCCGCCGTGCTATACTTATCCTGTATCACTATGTATAGGAGCGCGAAGAAATATGGCGGCATTTGTTCAAAGCTTTCTCGCGCACTTCTCCCTTTACAATTTCATCGACGCCCTGGGGCTCATCGCCGCCCTGGGCTATGCGCTGCATCGCCTTGGCCAAAGCGGCTTTGACGGCCCCGCCACCCGGCGCATTCTCGCGTCCGCCCTCGCCGCCTTTATCTGCGGGGTTTGCGCGGCAAATGTCTTCAACTGGCTGGTCTTTCCGGAGCTGCTTGGCCTCCCCCTTCTTCCCCGCATCCGCACCGCCGGGCTGACCTTTTATCCCGGCATGATCTGCGCCATCTCCCTCTGCGCCATCCTTTGGCGGGCGCTTGGCTTGCCCGTCGGCCGCATTTTTGCGCTGACGGTTCCCGCCTTTCCCCTCTTTCATGCCATCGCCCGGCTGGGCTGTGCCGCCGTGGGCTGCTGCTACGGGCGGGAAATTTCCCTCTTTGGCTGCAGGACGGTCTTTCCCTACCAGTTGGTGGAGGCAGCCTTTCTTCTCGCCCTCTTTTTCTTCCTGCACCTGCGCCGGCCGCGCCATCCCGCCCTGTGGTATTTCACCGCCTATCCCCTCTTTCGCTTTTTTGCGGAGTTTCTGCGGGGGGATGACCGCGGCACCCTCATCCCCGGCATCCCTTTGAGCGTTTCCCAGCAGATCTCTCTTGCGGTTCTCGCGGGAGTTCTCGTATATTCAATCATCATCCGAATCCCTGCACTGAGAAAGGACGGTTACAAACGATGACCCGTAAACACTTTTTCACGCTTTCCATCGCCATCATCCTGCTGCTCTGCGTTCTGCCCTCGGTCCTGCTGGCCGCGGCGGACGCCGTGACAAACATCGGCACCGCGGAAGGCAGCGGCTGCGGCGCGGGAAGCATGACCCTCACCCTGCCCGAATATGTTTTCGCCGGCGACACCGTCTCCGCCGCCATCTCCAACGCCGGCGAGCTGGAGGGCGAGGTGACCTTCACCCCCTCCGGCGAGCTTTCCGCCGTGGCGGACTACAGCATGATCTTCCTGGCCGGCGGCGCAGGCACCGGCACCGTTACCGCCGGCGGCTCCATCAAGGGCTGCGGCAAGGCGGAGCTTCTGGAGGTCAGCGCCTCCGTGACCGTGCTGGAAACCCGCATGGAGCTGGAAAACCCCACCACCACCCTGAAAATCGGCGACAGCTTCCGCCCCATTTTCGGCTTCAGCCGCGGCGAGGTGGGAGCCGAGGTTCCCGATGTTGACGGCCTGTGGGCCTCCGCCCTGCAAAAGCTCGTGACCTACGAGCCGGTGCTGACCGTTGCCGGCTCCGCCGTATCCGTCTCCGGCTCCTCTCTGGCTGCTCTGGAGGCCGGTACCGCCGTGGTCACCGCCACCATCCCCGGCACGAAGATCTCCACCTCCTTTGCCGTGAATGTGGTGGAAACCTCCGACACCGTTCCCGTCACCACCCTGGCCGTGCAGTCCGCCGCCTCCATGAAGGTGGGCGACAGCCTGACCATCACCCCCGTCTACGCGCCGGCCAACGCCACCAACGCCGCCGGCACCTGGACCCTGTCCAAGCAGAATATCGTCTCCGTCTCCGGCAATGTCTTCACCGCCCTTTCCGCCGGTAAGGTCACTGCCACCTATATCCTCGGCGACAGCACCAAATCCGCCTCCTGCGTCATCACCGTCGTGGACGGCGGTCCCGTGGCCGTCACCGGGGTCAATCTGCCCAACGAAAAGCACATCAAGGTGGGCGAAAAGCTCACCCTGACTCCCTCCTTTGTGCCGAGCACCGCCTCCAATAAGAACGGCACCTGGCTGCTCTCCGCCGAGGGCATTGTCTCCCGCTACGGCGACACCTTCACCGGGCTGAAGGCCGGCACCGTCAACGCCATCTTCCAGACGGAGGACGGCAACAAGGTTGCCACCTGCAAGATCGTTGTCACCGGCTCCGGCACCGTCACGCCCCCCGCCGGCGGCATCACCGGCCTTACCATCGACAAATCGGATGTCAACTGGATCGGCGACGATCTTTCCCTGAAGGTCGACTCCTCCTATGATGTCTCCTTCACGGCGGAGCCCGCCGGGGCAGACACCTCCGCCCTCTCCTGGAACACCTCCGCCGCCGAGGTTCTGACCGCCTACAACGGAACCCTGACTGCCATGGGTCCCGGCACCGCCCGCGTGACCGTGTCCTTCAACGGCAAGACCCTCGCCACCTTTGATGTAACGGTGGAATAAGTATGCTGGAAAAACTGGAAAGCCTCCGCGCCCGCTTTGAGGAGCTGCGCCGCGAGGCCGACGATCCCGAACTCTATAACGATCCCGCCCGCAGCAAGGCCGTTCTCAAGGAGCAGAAGCAGCTGCGCCCCATCATGGAGATTTACGAGGCCTATCTGCGCGCCGAGGCCGACAAGCGCGGCGCCGAGGAGCTGCTGGCCGCCCGGCCGGACGCGGAAATGCGCGCGCTCTGCGAAGAGGAGCTGGCCGCCGCCGAGGCCGAGCTTTCCCGGCTTTCGGATGCCCTGCGCATCGAGCTTTTGCCCCGGGACGAAAACGACGACAAGAACGTCATTCTGGAAATCCGTGCCGGCGCCGGCGGCGAAGAGGCCGCCCTCTTTGCGGCGGTGCTCTTCCGTATGTACGGCATGTATGCCGACCTGCAGGGCTGGAAATTTGAGCGCCTTTCGGCCAACGAAACGGAGCTCGGCGGCTTCCGCGAGGTCAGCGCCCGCATCGAGGCCGACGGGGCCTATTCCCGCCTGAAATACGAAAGCGGCGTGCACCGCGTGCAGCGCGTTCCGGAAACGGAATCCTCCGGCCGCATCCAGACCTCCACCGTCACCGTGGCGGTGCTGCCCGAGGCCGACGATGTGGATGTGGAGATCAACCCCTCCGAGCTGCAGATCGACACCTTCCGTGCCAGCGGCGCCGGCGGACAGCACGTCAACAAGACGGAATCCGCCATCCGCATCACCCACCTGCCCACCGGCACGGTGGTGGAATGCCAGGATGAGCGCAGCCAGTTCAAAAACCGCGAGCGCGCCATGAAGATCCTCCGCGCCCGCCTCTACGAGGCCGAGCAGGAGCGGCAGGCCGCCGCCCGCGCCAGCGAGCGCAAATCCCAGGTGGGCACCGGCGACCGCAGCGAGCGCATCCGCACCTATAACTATCCCCAGGGGCGTGTGTCCGATCACCGCATCGGTCTCACCCTCCACAAGCTGGAAAATATTCTCAACGGCCATATGGAAGAGGTCATCGATGCCCTGATCGCCGCAGATCAGGCCGCAAAGCTGGCCGCCTTTGGCAACGAATAAGCAAAAAAAGAGGGAAAATTCCTTGCAAACCACCGTCTTCTGCGCAAACGACAGCGAAAAACTGGCCGCGGCCGGCGCCCTTCTGCGGGGCGGCGGTCTGGTTGCCATACCCACCGAGACGGTCTACGGTCTCGCCTGCTCCGCCTTCCGGCCGGAGGCGGTCAGCCGCGTTTTTGCCGCCAAGGGACGCCCCTCCGACAACCCTCTGATCGTGCACATCTGCGAGCTTTCGCAGCTCTCCCTCCTTTGGGCGGAGATTCCGCCGGAGGCGCTGCGCCTTGCGGAGGCCTTCTGGCCGGGGCCGCTGACCATGATCGCCCGCAAGCACCCCTCCGTCCCCGACGAGGTCACCGGCGGGCTGGACACCGTGGCCGTGCGCTTTCCCTCCCATCCCGCCGCCCGGGCGGTGATCGCCGCCGCCGGCGTGCCCCTTGCCGCCCCCTCGGCCAATCTTTCCGGCTCGCCGAGCCCCACCTCGGCAGCCCATGTTTGCCGGGATCTTTCCGGCCGGATCGAAATGATCCTTGACGGCGGCGACTGCGACTTCGGCGTGGAGTCCACCGTGCTGGATCTCACCCGCACCCCCTTTGCCGTGCTGCGTCCCGGCTCCGTTACGCCGGAGATGCTGCGCAGCCACATTCCCGATGTCATCACCGATCCTGCGGTGCTGCGCCCCCTCGCCGAGGGGGAGGCTGCCCGCTCTCCCGGCATGAAATACCGCCACTATGCGCCAAATTGCCCCGTCATCGCCCTTTCCGGCCCCGGCGCCGGCAGCGCGCAGTACATCCGCGCAAACCGCAGGGAGGGCGACGCCGTGCTCTGCTTTGAGGAGTATCTGCGCACCTTTGCGGACTGCCCCAGCGTCTCCTACGGACGGGAAAAGGATGCCGCCGATCTGGCCCGGGGGCTGTATGCCTCCCTGCGGCTGCTGGACGGCGGCGGCCATGCCCGCATTTTTGCCCAGTGTCCTCCCCTGTCGGAGGAATATCTCGCCGTAACCAACCGGCTGTGCCGGGCGGCGGGCTTCCACATCCTTCACCTGGATGAAAAGGGGGCGGAATTATGACTGTTATCGGCATCACCGGCGGCAGCGGCAGCGGAAAAAGCACCCTCTCCCGGCTGCTTGCGACGGAATACGGCGCCCTGGTGCTGGATGCGGACGCCATCTACCACGAGCTTTTGGAGCAAAGCGCCGATATGCGCCTTGCCCTGACCGAGGCCTTCGGCACCGGCATCCTCTCGGAGGGAAAAATCTGCCGGAAGTCCCTGGCTGCCCTTGTTTTTGCCAAAGAGGGCGCTCTGGATCTGCTCAATTCCATTACCCATCCCCGCGTGACGGAGGAAATCCGCCGCCGGATGGCCGCCTCCGAGAAAAACATCTGCGTGATCGACGCCTTCGGCCTTGTGCAGAGCGGGATGCACCGCATCTGCGACTGCACGGTGGGCGTGCTGGCCGACCGGGATGTGCGCATCCGGCGGATCATGGCCCGGGACGGGCTGGATGAGATGCGGGCAGCCGCCCGCATCGACGCACAGGTGGCGGAGGAATATTACCGCGCCCATTGCGACACCATACTTGTAAATAACGGCAGCGAGGCGGAATTTCTTGCGGAATGCCGCCGCTTCTGCCGAACACTGTTAGGAAAGGAAACCAACTGACCATGAGCGAGAATACCTCCCTGCGGGATACCCTGCTGTACCAGAAGAAAAACGGCTACGACGCCCTTTCCAGCGCCGACACGGTGGCCATGAACGCCTACTGTGAGGACTACAAGGCCTATCTCGACGCCGGCAAGACCGAGCGCGAGGCCTGCCGCGAGGCCATCCGCCTGGCCGAGGAGGCCGGCTTTGTGGCCTACAACGGCGAGACGCTGAAGCCCGGCGACCGGGTGTATGCCGTCAACAACGACCGCTACTGCATTCTAATGATCGCCGGCGCAGCCCCCCTCTCTGCGGGCTTCCGGCTCTCCGTTGCCCATATCGACAGCCCCCGGCTGGATCTCAAGAGCGTTCCCGTTTATGAGGACAGCGATCTCTGCCTTCTGAAGACCCATTATTACGGAGGCATCCGCAAGTATCAGTGGGTGGCAACCCCCCTGGCCATGCACGGCACCGTCACCCTGCGGGACGGAAGCTGCATGGATATCGTCATCGGCGAGGAAGAGGGCGATCCCGTCTTCACCATCACCGATCTACTGCCCCACCTTGCCCAGGAGCAGGGCCGCAAGCCCCTCTCCGATGCCTATACCGGCGAAAACCTCAACGTGCTCGCAGGCTCTCTGCCCTATGACGGCGAGGAAAGCGACCGCATCCGCCTGACCTTCCTCTCCCTGCTGCACTCCACCTACGGCATCACCGAGCGGGATCTCATCACCGCCGAGATCTCCCTCGTTCCCGCCGGCCGCGCCCGGGATGTGGGGCTGGATCGCAGCCTCATCGGCGCCTACGGCCAGGATGACCGCGTCTGCGGCTATGCCGCCCTGCGGGCACTGCTTACCCAGACCGGCATTCCCGAAAACAACCTCGTCTGCATCCTCGCCGACAAGGAGGAGATCGGCTCCGAGGGTCTTTCCGGCATGCAGAGCCAGTTCTTCGATGCCTTTGTGCGCCGCGTCTGCCATGCCGCCGGCGTCTGCGCCGATGCCTGCACCGCCGCCTCCCTCTGCCTCTCTGCCGATGTGGCCGCAGCCTACGATCCCAACTTCCCCGAGGCCTTTGACAAGCGCAACTCTGCCCTGGCAAACAGCGGCGTTGCACTGGTGAAGTTCACCGGCGCCCGCGGCAAATCCGGCTCCAGCGATGCCTCCTCCGAGCTCTTTGCCCGCATTGCCGGCATCATGGACGATGCCGGTGTCATCTGGCAGACGGGCGAGCTCGGCCGCGTGGATCTCGGCGGCGGCGGAACGGTGGCCAAATTTGTCGCCAACCGCAACATCCCCACCATCGATGTCGGCACCCCCGTGCTCTCCATGCACGCCCCCTTTGAGGTCACCGGCAAGCTCGACTGCTACATGACCTTCAAGGCCTTTGACGCCTTCAACCGCGCAAAATAAATGCAGAAGCTGCTCTCCCGCGTCCGCCGCTGTGTGGACGATTACCGCATGATCGCCCCCGGCGACCGGGTGGCCGTCGGGGTATCCGGCGGCAAGGATTCCCTCTGCGCCCTGCTGGCGCTGCACGAGCTCTCCAAATTCCATCCCGCCGGCTTTACCGTCACGGCCATCACCGTTACCGGTTTTCCGGATATGGATTTTTCCCCCGTGGCCGAGCTCTGCGAGAGCCGCGGCATTCCCTATATCTCCACCGACGCCGCCATTTATGACATCGTTTTCCGGGAGCGGCAGGAAAAAAATCCCTGCAGCCTCTGCGCAAAGCTGCGGCGCGGGGCTCTCAACACCGCCGCGAAGGCCGCCGGCTGCAGCAAGGTGGCTCTCGGCCACCATCTGGACGATGCGGTGGAGACCTATCTGCTTTCCCTGCTCCGGGAGGGCCGCATTTCCTGCTTTTCCCCCGTCACCTACCTGGATCGGACGGATATCACCGTCATCCGCCCGCTGCTCTATCTCTATGAGAAGGATGTGCGCGCCGCCGCCCGGCGCAACAGCTTCCCCGTGGTGCACAACACCTGCCCCCGGGACGGCGAAAGCGACCGCGCGGAGGTCAAGGAGCTGCTGCACACCCTCTCCCTGACGGAAAAGGCCGTCAAGGAGCGCATTTTCGGCGCCATGCAGCGCTATCCTCTCCCCGGCTGGGCGCCGGATCACCCGCCTCGTTCGCGGAAGGGCTCCATCCTTCCGCTGGAAAATGAAGAATAAATTTGAGGAGGATTTTCTATCATGTCCAAAAAAGTCCGTGTGGCCGTCATCGGCTGCGGCACCATCTCCAACTCTCACATTCGCGGCTATAAAGCCATCGAAGACAAGGTGGAGATCGCCTACCTCGTTGACATCATCCCCGAGCGCGCTGCGCAGAAGGCCGAAAAGTTCGAGCTTCCCGGCGCCATCCAGCTGACCGACTACCGTGACATGCTCAAGGATGAGACGGTGGACTGCGTTTCCGTCTGTCTCCCCAACCATCTGCATGCCTCCGTTTCCATCGACTGCCTCCATGCCGGCAAGCACGTGCTCTGCGAAAAGCCCGCTGCCATGAACTATGCCGAGGCCATGGAAATGAAGAAGGCCGCCGATGAGACCGGCAAGATCCTCAACATCGGCGTTGTCAACCGCTTCAATGCCGGCGTTGAGAACCTGCGGGAGCTGGTGCAGTCCGGCGAGCTCGGCGAGATCTACCAGATCTACTGCTCCTTCCGCAACTATCGCTCCATCCCCGGCATGGGCGGCTGGTTTACCACCAAGGCCCTCTCCGGCGGCGGCGCCCTCATCGACTGGGGCGTGCATTTCCTGGATCTCATCAACTACATCATCGGCTCCCCCGCCCTGAAGACGGTTTCCGCCGTCTGCCACTCCAAGCTCGCAGATCCCATGGAGAGCTACGTTTACCGCAATATGCACGCAGGTCCTCCCGATTATTCCGGCACCTACGACGTGGAAGAGTTTGTCACCGGCCTTGTGCGCACCGAAGGCCCCACCCTCACCCTCAACGGCGCCTGGGCGCAGAACATTGACGAGGCTGCCATGTTCGTGGAATTCATGGGCACCAAGGGCGGCGCCAAGCTCAAATACTGCGACCATTACACCGTCTTCACCACCCGCGACGGCGAGCTGGTCTCCGAGACCCCCGATTTTGAGATTCCCGATATGTTCCAGAAGGAAATTGCCTGCTTTGTGGACAGCGCCATGAAGGGCGAGCATATCCGCTCTCATATCGACGAGATCCTCCCCACCGTCCAGCTCATGGATGCCATCTACGCCTCCGCCGAGTCCGGCCGCGAGGTCAGCTTCAACGCCTGAGACCATGAAGCTTCTCATCGCCTCCGATATTCACGGCGACGCCCGGGCTGCCGCGACCGTTCTTGCCCGGGCAGAGGCCGAGGGCGCCGAGCGCATTCTGCTCCTCGGCGACATTCTCTACCACGGTCCCCGCAATCCCCTGCCGGCCGGCTTCGGTCCCAAGGAAACCGCCGCACTTTTCAACGAAAACGCCGAAAAGCTGCTGTGCGTGCGGGGAAACTGCGATGCCGAGGTGGATCAGATGGTGCTCACCTTCCCCATCATGGCCACCTTCGCCTGGCTGTCTGTTGACGGACACACCGTCTATGCCACCCACGGCCATCACAACGGCCACGACGATCCCCCGCCCCTGCAGAAGGGGGATATCCTGCTGCACGGGCACACCCATCTGCCCGCGCTGGAGCAGCGCGAGGGATATATTTACTTAAATCCCGGCTCCGTCTCCCTGCCCAAAGGCGGCAACCCGCCCACCTATATGATGTGGGAGGATGGCACAGTCTCCCTCTGCGGCATGGACGGAGAGCGGCTCCGCACCCTGCAGCTCTGACAGAGTTTCAAACAAAAAACGGGAGGCTGAAGGGGTGCCTTCCATAAAGCAGGTTTACCTGCCGATAGAAAATCATCTTCGTAGGGGCGTTCGTTTTTCGGCGAAGCCGAAATGGGTGAACATCCCGCGGGCGAACGCAGTTCGCTCCTACGGAAAAAGGACAGAAAAATTCACGTTTTCTGTCCTTTTTCATATGCCCTGCAAGATATAGTGTGTTACACTTTTGGTGTACTGTCGGGTGTAATATAGCCTCCCTTGTGTAAAGGGAGCCTTTCTTTATGTTCATCTATAACTTGTCAATTTTCCTGACAAGCACTGCTTTTGTGGACACAAAAGCGAAGCCCCGCGCGAGGCGGGGCGAGAATCATTTATGATAACCGCAATTTTTAGCAACTTTTACGAGGCCTACTTTTTCACAAATTGCTACTCCAAGAGGTGAGTCATCCTCGTCTGAGTTAGCGTTTCCAATGGTAGAATTATCTTTCAAACAAGTGTCAATCGTATACTTCCAGATCAAATCAATAGCTTTTTCTTCATTTGCTGAATTAATCGTAAAAATAGCTCCGATATCGTATTTTCTGAATTCACGAATTTGGTCAAGTGTAGGCATTGCAAGACAGACAAGCTCTCCATTTTCAAATACACCCATCGGTTTCATACCAGCGTTGCCTTTCCCGTCAAAGTGAATTTGGATTGCTCTGACATGGCATTCTGCACATCCACCGCTTTGCTTGAAGGTTTTTATTAAAGGCATATCTTCTATGGTGAGCAAGCGAATTCCCATATCTTCATATTCAGGAACAGCAACCGTATCTTTGGGATAGATCATATCGTATCTGTAACGGCAGGTAAGCCCTAACTTTGCTACTTCGGCATCAAAGAGATCCCATTCCGTATCAACCGATCTGCGTACAGAAAAGCTCGGATTTGTGAGTTTGCCAAAGAGTTTCAAATAAGGCACCGCGTCTGCCTCTGTTTCGCAGATTAGCATTACGGCAGGCTCCACGGAATTGTAATCCGATACATAAACAAAATGTTCAAGTGATTCGGGATTGCCAAGTGTGAGAATTTCAGATTCTGCAACAGTCATTCCTACAATGTCTTCAGCATATTTGAGCGGATTATGAGTAAAGCAAAAGTCAAGAGCGAGGTCAATGTCCGACGCCTTTAATTCGGGAAAGCTTCGTCTGAAATGGCTAATTGCGATTTTACCGGAAAGGTCGTGCCACGTAACCGCCTCTCCCGAATACTTTTCACGGTATTCACTCGGCGTCATACTATAAAAAT
>JAFXIE010000018.1 GCA_017533425.1 Clostridia bacterium
GTCCCTTTACCCGACGAAGTCGGATTTCATCACGAAGTGATTTCATCCCACGAAAGTGGGATTTATCCCGTCCGCAAGGACGGATTTAGTTGAAAAGAACCCACATTTGTCTAAGACAAATGTGGGTTCTTTTCTGGTGCGGTCGGGGGGACTGTTGAACTGCAATAAGCCGGCTTTCGCCGGCTTATTGCACAAATCGCCCGAACTCTTATCCTTCCGCGTCTTTTCTCTGCGATTTGCCGGGGTTCTTCGTCGGCTCTCGGTCGGAACAAAAAAAGAACAGGCCCCATTCGGGACCTGTTCTTTTTTTGGTGCGGTCGGGGGGACTTGAACCCCCATGGTTATCCCACACGCACCTCAAACGTGCGCGTCTGCCTGTTCCGCCACGACCGCATATGAAACGCCCTGTTTGCAGGCGCATTGCATATTATAGCGGTTTCGCGGCCGTTTGTCAAGCCTTTTTTCAAAGGAAATCATTCTTTTTCCGGGGTTGCCTCCACAATTTTGATTTTATCCGCCGACAGCCCCGTTTCTGCAATGGCAATATCGGTGATCTTGGCGGTATCCAGCGCGCTGATGGCGCCGCTTGCAGAGGTGACGATGACCGTCAGCCCGCCGTCGCCGATATAGGCAAGGCAGTTGGTGTAGCCCTTGGAGAGCACGATGCCCTCAATATTTCCCTCTTTGATGGTATTGCGCGCGATCTCCTGCACGGCGGCAGAGGCCTCCGCCCGGGCTGCCTCGGCGGCGCCTTCTCCCTGCAGGGTGTTCTCCAGGATGGACAGCGCCGTATCCCGCGCCTGACGGCGAGCCAGACGCGCGCTGTCAAAATAGGCGTCCAAAGCCTCCTTGGTTGCCGCATCGGCCACCGTTCCTCCCACCAGCACCGAATCGCCGAGGTTTCCGACGCTCTCCACGGCGCTTCCGTCCGCCGGCTCCATGCCGTCGAGGGCATCCCGCTGATAGCTCCAGTTGAGATAGACGGCAATACATACCAGCAGTACCGTAACCGCCGCCACCGCAGTTTTCTTCTTCATTGCTTGCATCCTCCTATGTTTCATCCAAGTTTTAACACGCAAATCCGGTCGCTGGAAAGCCCCGTGACCGCCATGACCGCCTCCGTCACATACAGGCGGATCTCCGCCCGGTCGGCTCCTTCGCAGGCCACCACCGCGCCGCGGAAGGTGGGCGCATCCACCCGTTCGGTCACGGGCAGGGTGTCCGAGCCGCTTTTTTCCATGGCCAGCGTTGAGCTTTCGGATTGCTGCGAGCCATCGGCATCCTGCCTTGATTCCCGCTCGGTCTCCCGGGCATAGGTGCGCACCTCCTCCCGCTCGAGGGTGAGCATCACCTGCGCCTTTCCGACCCCTTCAGCCCGGGAAAGCAGGGCAGAAAGCCGTTCCTCGCAGGTCTCAGCCGCCGAAGGCACCTCCGCCGGGGCGGCGGCTTCCCTTTTGCTCCCCGACGGAAGCAGCAGCAGCACCAGCCCCGCTGCCAGCAGGATGAGCACATACCGGTATTTGCCCGAAAGCCCCTTCAGGCGCGCCATCAGCTCTGCCTGCATCGGATGATCTCCTCGCCGAGTCCCAGCTCTTTCTGCAGTGCCCGGCGCAGCTCCGCCGTTTCCGCCTCGCCGGCATGCAGGATGATCTCCGTCACCCTAAAGCCCTCCTCCGTATGGCGAAGCTCCGCCTCCGCGGTGCAGGAAATTCCATGTTCCCAAGCTCTGTTTTCAATATATGCGACAATCTGTCCGTGTAGTATCTCTTTTTGCACGGAAATCTCCTCCTCTTGCTCCGCCGCCGTCTGCGCGGCGAAATACGTTTGCAATGCCCGGCGGATTTCGCCGGCATCAATCCCATCCAGCGGCGCCAGCAGGCAAACCGCCACCGCCGCACCCAACGCCAAAGCCAAAACCCGCCGCCCGGCACCCTCCGGAAGCAGCAGCATCATTCCGGCCCCGGCAAAGGAGAGCAGCGCCCCCTGCCGCACAATTTCCCAAAGCACGTCGCCGCCTCCTTCACGCAAAGCTTAAAAATCCCGCAAATACCGCGATGAGCTGTGCTGCCGTCATGGCGGCAAGCACGGCAAAATACATGCCCAGCGTTTCCGCCGCCGTTTCCGTCACACCGGCCAGGGCATTGGGGCACATGATGGCCGTCACCGCCGCCGCAAGGCGCATTCCGGCATACCAAAGCCCCAGCCGCAGCAGAGGTAGCACCGCCGTAGCCACCAGCACCAAAATTCCCGCCGTGCCCACGGAATTGCGCACCACCGCCGCGCCGGCAAAGATGGCCTCGCAGGCCTCGTTGAGCACCCCGCCCACGATGGGAACCGCCGCGGCGACGCCCCCCTTGACCCCCCGCTTCAGCAGGCTGTCCCCCGCTGCGCCCACAGCCCCGGAAAGGGTGATGGCCGCCGCATAGAGGCTGAGAGAGAGGCGCAGGGCATTCAAAAGCAGGCTGCGGAGGCCTCCCGCCGCCCGGGAAAGGAGGGGCGCCTCCATGCAGAGCCCCACCGTCCGCAGGAGAGCAAAGGCGCCGCACAGCGGAAAGATCACCCGGCCGGAAAGCTCCGAAAAGGCGGTGGTGGCAAAGACGGCCACCGCCTTCCGCGCCGCTGCCGCCGCCGGAGCGCCCGCCGCTGCCGCCGCCGCGGTGTATACGGTGGTGTAGGCCTCCGAAAAGACGGTCATGTCCCGCACGGCGCGCTCCGCCGCGGCAAACACCGATTCCGAGCCCCCGGAGGCCAGCAAAAATACCGCCGCGCCCCCTGCCGCTTCTGCCACGCGCCGCAGCACCGGGCTTTGCACGGCGCTCTCCAGCGCGCACACCGCCCCGCAGATAACGGCGGCGGCGAGAATGTGCCGGATGAGTGCCAAAAGCTCCCCCTCGCCGAGGGAATCCAGGGCATTTTCCGCAAGGCTCCACAGCCCATCGCCGAGATCTTCCTCCAGCTCCACCCCGGAAAGCAGCTCCTCCGCCTCCGATGGGATGGCATCCCGGACGGCATCCGCCGGCGCGGCGCGGACAGGCAGGCAAAACACTGCCGCCAGCAGCACCGCCGCAAAAAGCATCTTCCCTTTCATCCGCCAAGCCCCGCAAGCATACCGGCCAGCAGCCGAAAAACCGGCATCGCCGCCCCAAATCCCAGCACCGCGCCGAGAAGCTCCAGCTTCATGGCCATGGCGCCCTCGCCGGAATCGCGGCAAAGCTCCGCGCCCATGCGGGAAATAAGGGTAATGCCCGCAACCTTCAAAAGGGGCGAAAAAACCTCTCCCGCCCTTCCTTGCGGGAGAATATCCC
This sequence comes from Clostridia bacterium, assembly GCA_017533425.1. Taxonomy (GTDB): domain Bacteria; phylum Bacillota; class Clostridia; order Oscillospirales; family QAMX01; genus RGIG1911. The sequence goes on from JAFXIE010000018.1 coordinate 3,306, forward strand.
GAAAAAAATCCACCGTTTCCGCCATGGCCGGCAGCGCCGCAAAAAACAGCAGGCCGGTGCCGGCAATCCCCAGCGCCAGGGCAAGCTCCGGGTTGGTTTTCCGCAGAAGCAGCGCCGATGCCGTCACCAGCAGCGCCGCCGCCACCGCCGCCATCATTCTTTCCATATCTCACAGCCCAAAGGTTCGCCGGATGGTCTCAAAGAGGCTGCCGATCTGGCCGATCAGCATGGAAAAAACCACCAGCATCCCCGCAATGGTCACCAGCAGCGCCTGCTCCTCCCGGCCGGAGCGCGCCAGCAGCATATTGAGCACCGCCACGAGTATTCCCACCGCCGCAATGCGAAAGATCAGATCCACCTGCATATTTCCTCTTTCCTTTCTATAAAAGCAGCGCCGCCGTCAGACCTATGGCAAAGCCGCCAAAGCGGAGGATTTTTGCATATTTCCGCCGCAGCTCTCCCGCCTCTGCCGCCCGGCGGGAGATTTCCCCCTCCGCCGCGGCAAGGCGGCGCAGCACATCGCTCCTTCCGCACCGTCCGAGGCCCTCCCCCAGCCGCATCAGCGCCCGGCGGTCGGCCTCGGTGAGAAAAAAGCGGCGCCCCGCCTCCTCCACGGCGGCGCTCCAGCCTCCATTTTTTCCCATGGCGGCAAAAAAGAAGCCGGCCTCCGCTTCGCCGCCAAGGCTTTCCAGCAGCGGGGCAAGCGGCGTGGAAAAGCGGGCAATTTCCTCCCGCATCCGCGCCGTTCCGGCCGCCATGGCCTGCAAAAATCGGTGCCGCGCCGCAAGCTCTCCGGCGGCCATGAGCCCGCCCGCGCCGCCTGCCGCGCAAACCAGCAGCCCGCCGATCAGGCCGGGGCTCATTCCTCCCCCTCCCCGCCGAAAAAGACCGGCCGGCGGCATGCATCGATAAATATCCGCCTCTCAAAAACTCCTGCCGCCGCAAGCTCTCGATAGAGAGGCCTGCGCGAAAGATCCTCCGGGGCAAAGGCATGGGCGGTGGCCAGAATGGCCGTTCCCGTGAAGGCCGCCTGCCGCACGGCGGCAAGATCCTCCGGAGTGGTGATCTCATCCACGGCGATGACCGCCGGAGACATGCACCTCAGCAGCCGCAGAATGGCCTCTCCCTTGGGGGCGGCACACATCACATCGGTGCAGCTTCCCAGGTCAAAGGCCGCCACCCCCCGGAAGCTGCCGGCAATTTCCCCCCGGGCATCGGCCACCGCCACCCGGATCCCCGATGCGGAGATGCCCCGGATGAGATCCCGCAGGAGGGTGGTTTTACCGCGCCCCGGCGGGGCAAGAATGAGGGTGCTTCTGACCCGGCCCTCCCGGAGCACCTCCGGCAAAATTTCTGCCGCCGCCCCCGGCACAGCCCGGGCTATGCGCAGTGCAAGGCTGGAAATCTCCCGAAAGCCCGCGATCTCCCCGCCCCGCAGCACGGCACGGCCGCAGATTCCCAGCCGATGACCGCCCGGCGCGGAAAGAAAGCCCTCCCGCAGCTCATCCTCCACCGCATAGGCCGACCCGCCGGAGCAAAGCTCCATGCATTTGAGGATCTCCCCCTCTCCCACCGCCGTCTCGGCGGCGGGAATTTCCCGCCCCGCAATATGAACGGTCAGCGGATAGCCCAGCCGCAGGCGAAATTCCTCCGCCCGGCGGCGGATTTCCGGAGATAGGCGCAGCGCCGCCATCCGCAGGGACGGTGCCAGCAGCGCTGCCGCGCTTTCATAGGGTTCCATGCCTGTCCCCTCCCTTCCTTTGCTTTCATCTATATGCCTGTCCGGCAAAAATAGAACAGGAGCCGGCGAAGGAAATCCTCCGCCGGCTCCTGTTTTTCGCTCAGTCCAGCAAAACAAGCTCGTAGGTGGTGGCGCCGTCGCTTCCCGCGAGGGAAAGCACATCCGCCCGCAGGGGGAAGGCCGTGACCTCCCCCGCCGGGAGACTTGCGGCATTGGCCGCTGTGGCAGATATTCCGTCCCGTCCCTGCTCCTTAAAGTAAAGGGTCTGGGTGGGATGGGTATTGCGCAGCATAAAGGTCGCATGCCCCAGCTCCTGCGCAACAGCCTTCTTGCCGACCGATCCGTGAATGACCGATTTGATCCGCAGGGCTTCTGTCATGGTTTGTCTGTGTTCTCCTTAGTTGTTGTTGGAGAAGACGATGGGACGGGCATCACCCCAGCCCACGGCAAAGTCGATATAACCCACATAGCGATCGATCAGGGGGTTATCCAGCTCTGCCTGCAGAACCTCGGGGCGGTTGTTGTAGACCACACAGAAGATCTCCTTGAGGAGGGTGCGGTCGCAGACCGCCCACTGCTCGCCCATGAAGCCGGCATCGCCGCCGCCGATGACCATGTAGCTCATGTCGGCCACGGGGTTTGCGCTGTTGTTGGAGCTGCCGGGCAGGCGCTCGGGGGTCAGCTTGGCATTCTCGCCGAAGAACTGCTTTGCCTTGCCCTCCAGCTCGGGAGAGACCAGGCAGAGATCCATGTTGCACAGGAAGGGCAGGCCATCGGGAGTCACATAGCGGTTGGCCAGGGACTGGGCGCCGGTGATGGCATCCACGGAGAAGGACTTGGTGATGAGGTTGGAATAGGTTCCTGCCTCGGGATCGGCCTCAAAGGTGGTGCCGGTGCCGCCCTTGCTCGCCACGGGATGGTCGGTGGCAGCCCAGGTCTTGCCGTCGCCGCCGGCCATGCCGTTGAAGGCGCCGCCCAGGGTGCGGATGATCTTCATATAGACGCTCATGGCGCCGCCGTAGCCCAGACGCTGACCGACCTTGCGGGTCTCGCCGAGCAGATCGTTCTTGGCCTGCTTGCGGTGGATATCCACGGTCATGTTGAACTGCTCGGGAGAGATGACGGTGGCAAAGCCGCGACGCTGGGCAGACATATTGAGATTGGTGCCGTCGTAGGGCTGATACTCGCCGTAGCCGCCAAGACCCTCCAGAATGTAGGTATCGCTGTTGGTGTCGCTTTCGGTGATGATGGAGCGCATCTTCTTCATGCGCTGATCGTAGGCATAGTCAAAGGCTCTGCCCACAAACTTGTAATTGTCAAGCTTCCAATCAGACATTTGGTTTCCTCCTGATTCAAATTCCGCTTACCGCCAGCACGTGCCGGCGGGCAAGCATAAATATGCGCTTTCGCGCAGCATCTCTGCCGATGACGCGCAGAGACAGCGGGCAGGTATCGGAAAGGGCCAGCCTCTGCCGCTCCTCATCCAGCACTCCGCCGGAGAAAAGCAGCGGCGGCAGTATGGCAAAGCGGTCTCCGGGAAGGGGGGTTCCGTGCATTCCCGCAAGGAAAATGCGCCGGTCCGCCCCGTGGCTTGCGCATATCTCATAGGCCGTTCCGATCCCGTCGGCAATGTCCTGTCCCCCTGCCGTCAGCACTGCGATCTCGCCGGCGAAGGCATTGTCAGCAAAGTCGCCGCAAAGCCCCTCCCCTGCGATCACGCAGCCCCTTTCACCGCCTGCGGCGATCACCTCCGGCGCAGGGCTTTCGCACACTGCCATGGGGGAATCGTAGATGAGAATGCTTTCGCCCACTGCCCGGGAATTGAGGGCATCCTGCTTTCCGGTATGATCCTCCCCGGCAATGCCGAGGATGGGCTCGCACATCCGCCTCTCAGCGGGCACGACCCTACCGTTTACAAGCATGACCACCTGTCCCGCGAGCACCCGTTCCGTGGGAGCAATGGGGTATTCCGCCATGCTCCGCAGCTGAGATCCGCATTTGTCATAGCACACCTTCATGCCGGCGCCTCCCTTCTACATACCCTTCTGCTTCCATTCGCCGGGGGTCATGGCAAGCTCCGGCCAGCGGCGGTTCCAGTCCGCCAGGTTGGCCCGCTCCCGCTGGGTCAGGCCTGCGCCGGCGCTTCCCGCGGCGCTTTCTCCGCCAATGCTCCGCTCTGCCTTCTGCTCCCGTCGAAGCAGCTGCAGAACCTCGCGTGCCAAAGCCTCCAGTTCCCCGGAGGATGTCTGCTCCTCCGTCTCCGCGTCCTCGGGGACGGGTGCAGAAGCCGGCTCGCCGTCCTGCACGCACTCCCCCATTGCACTGCTTTCCGAAGGGGCAGAGGCAGCCTCCGGCTCTGTCTGCAGTTCTTCCGCAGGCTCCGTGCTGATGGTCGGATCCATCATGTGATCATCCATTTCTTTCTCCTTCCGACGGCTGCACCCGTCCAAAAAATTTCGCCCCGCAGGTCCTGCGGGACGCATTTACAGTAGCACAGCCCCGCTTTTTCTGTCCTGCTGCAAAATAAAAGCCCCAAAAAGGGGCAAAAAAATTCCGACAAAAATGCTTCGGGTTCTTAAGGACAGTTTTTATAATGATTAAGCAGTAAGGCGAACGGTTACAGCCAGAGGCTCCCTTGTGTAAAGGGAGGCTTTTTGTTTGCCTGCAAGTGCGCACTTACTCACCACTAATGCGGTGATAATTCAATAAAAAGCATCAGCCTCCGACAAGGATTTTCCTTATCGGAGGCTTTGACTTTATATTATGAGTTTTTATTTAACACGGATCATTGCAGTTGCACCTCGTTTTCCGGTTGAGGCATTAACTCCCCAAAAGAAAATATCGAAACCTATTTCATACCAAAAGCCGATATTATCTTCTGTGATATCAAAATTAGTTAATTGGACGAAATCATTTTCTTTTGCATATCGGTATACTTCATATACAAGAGCCTTTCCGATCCCTTGATTCCGACATTCCGGTTCAACAAACACATGAATCCACAAACGAGTACAATCAAGCGGAGCCTGCATACTGTCGGGGCATGCTATGATTGCTCCTTGTATATTTCCATTATCTCCTATCGCTACAAATCCCAAATGGCTATTTAATTTACTCAAAAAATACGCTTTTTTCTTATCATCATAAATATAAGTATCTATTGCTTGTTGTATTTCATCTGTTGAAGCTCGTTTGATGCGATTAAAAGTATTGTTGGGAATCAAAGTTTTACGTTCAACGCGGTAACTAAAAAGATGATGATAGTTTCCATAAAGTAAGGGTTCATTCACATTATCTTGCTTTTTACCATATGAATTAAGAGTGAAATTTTGATTAAACCAAAACAGACTTGCTTCAACAGTTGCATTAGCGGAACCATAAAGATAAAGAACCTCGGATAGTTCTGCTTGACTTTTTATTTTATTCACCAGCTCGGTGGCAATACCCATTCTTCTGAATTTTGGGTGCACGAAAACATTAATAATATACCAATACTTTCCGAAGAGAGGTTTCGGCACATCGTTCTCTGTAACAAGGATTCTGCCAATTATATTATCTAATTCATTAACTGCCACATATATAATTGCGTTTTCTCGCTTTTCTTTTTTTATCTTAGGAAATCGTTCTAAAACATAATCTCTCTGTTCTTGATTGGCTTTGCAAATAGTAAAACAAGTATTGTTCATTAATTATCCTCCGTAAATTTTATGATTAATTTTGCAAACAAATAAATAAACAATACAAAGTTACGGGAAGTGCAAAGAACGTATATAAAACAAAAAGCCAAGAAATACGCACACGAACTCATACATTTTATAAGAGTTCAATAGTTTTCTTGGTTCAATAAAATTATATTTCGTTCTAAGCACGTGGTCCTCCTTTCAAATGTATTATACCACAGGGAGTTCATTCTGACAATGTCTTGTAATAAAAAAAGCCTTCGACAATTATCTTATCGAAAGCTTTTCTATATTCAATTTTTGTAAAAGTTCTATAACTGTCCTTCAGCACCCGAGGCTAATCTTTGCCGGAATTTTTTCTTATTCTTCCTCTAAAAAGTGCCGGGACAGGGTCTCTGCCCGGTCGATGCAGGCGGCATAGCCCGCCGCATCGCGATAGCTCAGCAGCTCCGCCCCGGGTTCTCTGCGAAACCAGGTCAGCTGGCGCTTTGCATACCGCCGGGTGGCGCGGCAAAGCTCCTCCCGCGCCTCTTCAAGGGTGCATTCTCCCCGCAGAACGCCGGCCAGCTCCTTGTAGCCGATGGCCTGCAGGGCGGTGCATTCCGGCGGAAGCCCGCGGGAAAGCAGCGCCCGCACCTCCTCCATCAGTCCGGCGCGCAGCATCTCATCCACCCGGGCATCAATGCGTGCATACATCATCTCCCGGGGCTCCGGCCACAGAATCATGCGCAGCGCCCGGTATTTCGGCGGCCTTTCCCGGGTTTTGCGGTCGTGCTCCGTCAGGGTCTCGCCGGTGAGGGCGTAGATCTCCAGGGCGCGGATGATGCGCCGGGCATCATTGGGATGCAGGCGCGCCGCCGCCTCCGGGTCAATGGAGGCAAGCTCTGCATGCAGCGCCTCGCCCCCCTCTTTCTCATACCGCTCCCCAAGTTCCCGCCGCAGGCACATATCCTCCTGCCGTCCGGCAAAGGACAGTCCGGAAATGAGGGAGTCGGCATAGAGCCCCGTGCCGCCCACCACCACGGGCACCTTCCCGCGGGAGAGGATATCGCCGATGGCGGCATCCGCCTCTTCCACATAGCGAGCCACGGAGTATTCCTCTCCGGGATCGCAGATGTCCATCATATGGTGAGGCACACCCCGGCGCTCCGCCGCATCGGGCTTGGCCGTTCCGATGTTCATATCCCGGTATATCTGCATGGAATCGCAGGAGACCGCCTCGCCGCCGATGCGCCGGCAAAGCTCCACCGCAAGCCCCGTCTTTCCGGAGGCCGTCGGCCCCAGCACCGCCAGGATGCGGGGGGCGCTCATGCGAGGTTTCCGCTTCTTCCGAAGCGCTTTTCCAGTTCTTTTTTATCCAGGCTCCACTTGACCGGCCGGCCGTGGGGGCAATAGCGGATGGCCGGATCAAAGAGGGCGCGGCGCACCAGCACCGCCAGCTCCGGCAGCGCATTTTTCTGCCCGGCCTTGATGGCTGCCCGGCAGGCCACCGTATGCAGCACGCGATCCCGGCGCTCCTCCAGGGCATCCCGGCGGTTGGCCGCCGCCTGCAGCACCTCGGTCACGGCAGGCACAACATCCTCCCGCCCAAGACCCAGCGGCACCGCCCGCACAACGATGCTCATCTCGCCGAAAATTTCGCACTCGAAGCCCGCCGCCGCAAGCAGCGGGGCGCTCTCGGCGTATACGGCCATATCCTCGCCGGAGAGATTGACCACCACAGGCTTCAGAAGCACCTGTACCGTCTCCTCCGCCCGGCGGCTCTTGAGCTCTTCGTAGAGGATGCGCTCATGCACCGCGTGCTTATCCACAACGATGAGCTCCTCGCCGCATTCCACCAGGATATAGAGCCGGGCAAATTCGCCGATGATGCGGAATTCCCGCTCGGCAAAGCCCTGCGGCTCCTCTTTTTTGGTCTGTACGGTCGGCACATTGTAGGCACTGGCGGGCGTCTGGGAAAAGACCGAAGTTCTTTCCGCCTCCGGCGGACGCTGAGAAATAAAGGCCGCCGGGGCTGCCGGCTCCGTCCGCTGCGGTGCCGCGGGTACCGGGAATCCCTTCTCCGCCGGCTGCGGCGGCGCCGCATAGCGCACCGCCGGGGCGCTGGCCTCGGTCAGAGTCTGTGCCTCGGCCACCGGAGTGGGCTCCGGCATGGCAAAGGTTGCCGCCGAGGTCTCCACCGGCCGCTGCGCGGCACTTTTTACGCCGAAATAGAGGGCGTCGAAGACATCCTTCTCGGCGGCAAATTTCACCTCGCTCTTGGTGGGATGCACATTGACATCCACCGCCGCGGGATCCACGGTGATATAGAAAAAGCCGGAGGGAAATTTTCCCACCATGATGCTTCCGCGGCAGGCCTCCTCAATAGCCACGGAAAGCAGCCGGTTTTTCACCGGGCGGTTGTTGACAAAGAAATTCTGCATGGTGCGGTTGCCCCGCGCCTTCTCCGGGCGGGTGACAAAGCCCTTGACGGAGGCGCTTTCGTAGGTATAATCCACCGGCAGCAGTCCGCGGGCAAAATCCGCCCCATAGAGGCAGTACAGGCAGGAATAGAGATCGCCGTCGCCGGGGGTTCGGAAGATCTCCACCCCTTCGCGGATGAGGGTGACTGCCACCTCAGGATGGGCAAGGGCACATTTTTCCGCCGCAGCGGAGGCAAAGCCCCCCTCCGAGGCATCTTTTTTGACAAATTTCAGCCGCGCCGGGGTATTGTAGAAGAGCTCCCGGATGCGGATGGTGGTTCCCTCCGGGCAGCCGACCTCCTCTTCCTCCCGGATTTCACCGGCCTCCAGATACAGGAAGGTACCCAGCTCCGCCCCCTTCTCGCAGGTGGTCAGCTCCACCCGGGAAACGGCGGAAATGGCGGCAAGCGCCTCTCCCCGGAAGCCCAGGGTGCCGATGGCCGCCAGATCGGACTCGCTTTTGAGCTTGCTTGTGGCATGGCGCAGAAAGGCGGTGCGGGCATCCTCGCGGGACATGCCGCAGCCGTCGTCGGTGACGGAGATCTCCTCCATGCCGCCGCGCACCAGCTCCACCGTGACGGCTCGCGCCCCGGCATCGATGGCATTCTCCACCAGCTCCTTCACCACAGAGGCGGGGCGTTCCACCACTTCTCCCGCGGCGATCAGGTCGGCGAGATGGGGAGATAATTTTTCGATTCTGGCCATGTTGCTTCCTTTCAGATTCAGATCTGCTTTGCCCGCTCCGCGAGCTGATAGATGAGATTCAGGGCTTCGATGGGGGTCAGGGTATCGGCCTCCAGGGCGGCGATCTCCCGGCAAAGGGCCTCGGCCTCACCGCCGGAAAGCCCCGTCTGCAGGCTTGCCTGCCCCTCGGTCTCCACCGCCGCCGGCAGGGCGCCGCGGCCGGCATCCAGCTCCGCCAGGATCTCCCTTGCGCGGGCAATGACGGGGGCGGGAATGCCTGCGAGCTTTGCCACCTCCACGCCGTAGCTTTGGTCGGCACCGCCGCGGACGATTTTGCGCAGGAAGGTGATGTCATCTCCCCGCTTTTTGACGGTAATATTGTAGTTTTTTACGCCCTCCACGGTGGATTCCAGGGCGGTCAGCTCGTGATAATGGGTGGCAAAGACGGTTTTTGCGCCAAGGCGCTTTTTATCCGCCACATATTCCAGCACCGCCCGGGCGATGCTCATGCCGTCGTAGGTGGAGGTGCCGCGGCCGATCTCATCGAGGATGATGAGGCTGCGGGAGGTGGCCTCCCGGAGGATATTTGCCACCTCCACCATCTCCACCATAAAGGTGGACTGGCCGGCGACCATATCATCCGCCGCACCGATGCGGGTAAAGATGCGATCCACCACGCCGATGCGGGCGCTCTGCGCAGGAACGAAGCCGCCCATCTGCGCCATGATGACGGTGATGGCGATCTGCCGCATATAGGTGGATTTACCGGCCATGTTGGGGCCGGTGATGACGGCGACACGGTTGTCGCGGCAATCCAGGGTGACGTCATTTGGCACAAAGCGGCTGCCCTTTAGCAGCTTTTCCACCACGGGATGGCGGCTGCCGCAAATAAGCAGGTTGTCGGACATATCGATATCCGGGCGGACGTAGTTATTCTCCCTTGCAACCTCCGCGAGGGAAATGAGCACATCGGCCTCCGCCACCGCCGCCGCCGTCTCCTGCAGGCTCTTGACGGCCTCCGCAGCCTCACGGCGCACGGTGTCAAAGATCTCGTATTCCAGCTCATAGAGGCGATCCTTGGCGTTCAGAACCTCGTTTTCCAGCTCCTTGAGCTCCTGGGTGATGAAGCGCTCGTTGTTGACCAGGGTCTGCTTGCGCACATATTCCGGCGGAACCTTGTCAAGGAAGGATTTGGAGATATCAATATAATAGCCGAAGACCTTGTTGTAGCCCACCTTCAGGGTGCGGATGCCGGTGCGCTCCCGCTCGCGGGTCTCAATCTCCGCCATGAGGTCGGTGCTGCCCTTAAAGAGCCTGCGCAGGCGATCGACCTCCTCGCTGTAGCCGTCGCGGATCATTTCGCCCTCGCGGATGACCACCGGCGGCAGGGGATTTTCCCGGATGGTGTCGCGGATGCGGGCACAAAGGCTCTCCATGGGGTCGATGCGCTCCAGAAGCTCCTTCCAGAGGGGCGCCTCCAGGCAGGAAAGCTGCGCCCGCAGGGCAGGCAGCTGCGCCAGCGCATCCCGCAGGGACAGCAGATCGCGGGCATTGGCCGAGCCGTAGACGATGCGGCTGGTCAGGCGCTCAATATCGTAAATACCCCGCAGGATCTCCGCCGTATCCCGGCGAAGCACGGTGTTTTCAAACATTTCCTCCACCGCCGCATGCCGACGCAGGATGGCGGCGGGGTTGGTCAGCGGGCTTTCCACCCAGCGGGCCATCAGGCGGCCGCCCATGGCCGTCTGCGTGCGATCCAGCACCCACAGAAGGCTGCCGCGGTGCTCCCGGCGGATGAGGGTTTCGTTAAGCTCCAGGTTGCGGCGCGCCGTTACATCCAGCGTCAGGAAATTGTCCTGGGCATAGAGGGAAAGGCGGTTGAGCTGCTCCATGGCGCTCTTCTGCGTCAGGGAAAGGTAGCAAAGCAGCGCCCCCGCCGCCCGCAGAATGCGGATGTCGGTGGCACCGGGGGCGGCGATCCCCGCGCCAAACTGGCGGGCAACCCGTTCCCGGGCACCCTCCTCGTCAAAATCTGCCTCCGGGCGGGTCTCGGGGTGCAAATCCCCCCGATCCTCAAAATATTTGCACAGCACGGCATCCGCCGCCGCCATATCATTCTGCAGGATCTCCCTGGGGTTGTAGCGGGCGATCTCATCCCGCAGGCGCTCCCCGGCGTCCTCCCCCTGCACAAAGCAGGCATAGGCCGCGCCGGTGGAAATATCCGCAAAGCAGACCGCCCCGCCCCGCGCCTCCAGATAGATGGCGGCAAGGAAGTTGTTCTGCTTTTCCTCCAGCATGGAACCCTCCAGCACGGTGCCGGGGGTGACAATGCGCACGATATCCCGCCGGACGATGCCCGCAGCCTGGGCGGGATCCTCCAGCTGCTCGCAGATGGCCACCTTATACCCCCGCTTGACCAGCCGGGCAATGTAGGCCTCGCAGGCATGGTAGGGCACGCCGCACATGGGGGCGCGCTCCTCCTGGCCGCAGTCGCGACCCGTCAGGGTGAGCTGCAGCTCCCGGCTGGCGGTTTTGGCATCGTCAAAGAACATCTCGTAGAAATCTCCGAGACGGTAGAAAAGCAGTGTATCGGGATACTGCTCCTTGATATCCAGATATTGCTGCATCATGGGGGTAAATCCGGCCATCGCAGTTACTCCTCTCTCGGAATGGGTTCGCCGATCAGGGCGCTCATGGTCGCGCCGGTGATGCGCACGCGCAGGGTCTCCCCCGCCGTAAGCCCCGCCGGCAGCAGCACCAGACGGTTGCCCGGTGTCCGCGCCGCACATCCGCCCTGGCGGCCCTCATAGGGGCCCTCCACCAGCACATCAAAGCTCTTTCCGACCTGCTCCTCATGCAGCCGGCAGGAGATCTCCCCCTGCAGCTTCAGCAGCCGGTCAAACCAGCGGGATTTTTCCGCCGCAGGGATGGGATCCTCCATCTCGGCGGCGCGGGTACCCTCCCGCGGGGAAAAAATGAAGGTAAAGAGGCTCTCAAAGCCCACCTTGCGGACGAGCTCGTAGGTTTTTTCAAAATCCTCCTCCGTCTCGCCGGGAAAACCGACGATGACATCGGCGGTAAGCACAATATTCGGAATTTTCTCCCGGGCATAGGCGATGATATCCAGATATTCCGCCGCCGTGTAGCCGCGGTTCATGGCCTTGAGCACCCGGTCGCTGCCCGACTGGAAGGGCAGGTGCAGCGCCGGCGAAATTTTATCGTATTTTGCCATGGTGTCAATGAGCCGGCGGGAGGCATCCTTCGGATGGGAGGTCACAAACCGCAGGCGGAAATCCCCCGGCAGCTCCGCAATTGCCGAGAGAAGATCGGAAAAATCGTAGCCGGTTTCCAGATCCTTGCCGTAGGAATTGACATTCTGCCCCAGCAGCACGATCTCCTTTGCACCGGCGGCAATGCGCTCCTCCGCCTCCCGGATAACATCCTCCGGCAGGCGGCTGCGCTCCCGGCCGCGCACATAGGGAACGATGCAGTAGGTGCAGAAGTTGTTGCAGCCGTACATGATGGGAACCCAGGCCCGCAGGGAACGGTCACGGTCGCGGGGCAGCGCCTCCACCACCCGGTCGCAGGAATTGTCGGTATCAAACACCCGCTTGCCGGTGGCCATAGCCTGCCACACGTCCTCCGCCAGGCGGTGCAGATTGTTGGTGGACATGACCACCCGCACATAGGGGAAGCTCTTTTTCAGCCGCTGCTGCACCTCCGGACGGCTGGCCATGCAGCCCGCCACCACAATGATGAGGTCGGGATGCTCCCGCTTGGCCCGGCTCATGGCGCCGACGTTTCCCAGCACCCGCCGCTCCGCATGGTCGCGCACGGCGCAGGTGTTGACCACGATGAGCTCCGCCTGCATGGGATCCTCCGTCAGGGTATAGCCCATGCGCAGGGCGCAGGCGCGGATAAACTCGCTGTCGGCCTCGTTCTGCTGGCAGCCGTAGGTGTCCACAAAGGCATAATGCGCCCCCGGCACGGCGGCCAGCCGCTGGTGTACGGCCTCCTCCGCCGCAAGGGCATTCTGCAATTCTGTATATTTCAGGCGTTCTGCGCTCATGGTCGTTCTCTCTTCCCAATACAGGCAAATTCTCCTTATATTTTATCAAATTTCCCGCCTTTTCGCAACCGGTCCCGGCAGAAATATTCGCACTTTGTTCGCCCCTTTCCGGGCATCCCGGGGACGCCTGTCCCTACGGCTTCCCGCAAGTCCTGCAAGAAAAAAGGGACAGAGCACGCAATCAAACATGCTCTGTCCCTTGTGTAGCAGGGGCTTTTCAGGCTTTGAATTTGATGGATATCACAAGCTGATCGTAATCGCGGTAGTAGGTAACGTTTTTATACGCGCCGATATCCAGCTGTCTCCACTGTTTGGGCTCTCCGAAGAGATACTGCACCGCCATATCCATCAGCTCGCGGTTTTCAAAGCGCAGATGCACCAAATCATCCACAGCGATCTGCTTTTTCACGCTTGCATTGATGGCAGCGAAGTCATACTGGGTAAAATGAGCCAAATTGCGGCTGAAAAAGTCCATGGAGTTGTCGTTGCACACCGGTGCCGTAAAATTGGTATCGTCCACGATATGATCCCGACAGAAGTATTTCGACGAGACCAGAAAATATGTGTACCGGCAGACCGCGCCCGACATTCCGCCATCTCTGTCATTCCAGGTCACATCCATCCAGTAGCTCTTTCCGTTAACGGTCACATAGTTCCAGCCGTGGTCTCCTCCGTTGCCTTCTCCGCTGACATATTCGCAGGGGTAGCCGCACATATTGGCGATGAGCTTGAAGGCAAGTGCGTAGCCTTGGCAAACCGCCGACTTACGCACGAAAACCCCGTAGGCTGAAAAGGCATACAGATGCTCCTCCGGGCGGTTTTCGGACTTATTCGTTTCCGCTGCTGCCGTATTGTAGGTGGTGTTCCGGCAAATCCAATCATTGATATATTTCAGCTGATCATATGCAGAGGAATAGCGGCTCATGGCCGCATTGGCCACCTCCTTTGCCCGATCCATCACGGCGGCAATATGCTGCTCGCGGTTGGAAAGCTTTGTCCAGTATGACCGCAGTGTCGGGGTAATGCGTATGCCTCCTCTGCCGTTCTCGGACACCGATTTGCTGCTCCATCCGCGGCTTATCCAGAAAAACTCCGGAAAGTCGTAAAGCAGCGCCTCCTGCGCAATGCCAACCTGGTTTGCATAGGTTTTATAATCCACATCCCAGATGATACAGCTCTTCGTATCGTAGACAATACATTCCCGCAGCTCCCGATAGATGCGCTGTGCCACCGGTGTCAGCTTTGTGTACATGGTGCGGTACTGCGGAATGTCATAGCCGGCAAAGAGATTGACCTTCGGCACCGGGGTGGGCGTGGCCGGTTTCGGCGTCGGCGTTGCGGGCACCGGGGTGGGCGTGGCGGGTTTTACCGCCGGGACCGTGGGTTTTTTTGTCACCACAACCGGCTTTTTGGTGGGGGCGAGGGTCGGGGTTGCCGCCGTCGTCACGGTCACCGGATCGGCCGTGCTGCCCGGATCCTCCGCATCCCCCTGAAACCAGTCGCTGTTGGTTATGACCACCAGTGCAATCAGCACCGCCATAATGATCAGATATGCTTTTCCGGATTTGCCCATTGGCTCCACCCGCTTCCATCAAGTTTTGTCCATTATAGCATTTCTTCCCGGCAAAAGCAACGAAAGGCGCCTGCCGCGGAGCAAAAAAAGCGGATCTCCGAACCCCACCGGGTCGGGAATCCGCTTTGTATGCCATTATTTTGCCGCGAGCTCCGCCGCATAGGCCAGAGCATCGTCGATATTCGGGCGGAAATTATCCTCTCCGATCTCCTCGGTGAGGCGGGCGGCGCGCAGGGTTTTCATGGGCTGGTCGTTGACATGGGAGAAGACCAGTGTCTGCCCCGCCTTGCGGCAGCGCTCCACCAGGCTTTCAATGCCGTGCAGGCCGGTGGCGTCGATCTCCGGCACGCTGCGCATGCGGATGACCACCACCTTGGCCTCCGTCGCGGCGATCATATCGGTCACCTTGGTGACAACGCCGAAGAAGATGGGACCGGTGATCTCATAAACCGTAACGCCGGCGGGAACATCCTTGCGATAGGTCTCGCCGTCGGCCGGCGCCCAGGGGTAGATATCCGTCGCATCGCTCATGCGCTTCATAAAGAGCACCACCGCGAGAATGATACCCACGCAGATGGCCACCACCAGGTCGAAGACCACCGTCAGCACAAAGGTGACCACAAGAACGAGCACCTCGTTTTTCGGCGCCTTTTTCACAAGGCTCACAAATTCGCGCCACTCGCTCATATTGTAGGCTACCATGAAGAGAATGGCCGCAATGGCGGGCATGGGAATGTACTGCGCCAGGGGCATCAGCACCACGAGAACGCCCAGCAGCACCACGGCATGCACCATGCCGGCAATGGGGGTGCGGCCGCCGTTTTTGATGTTTGCCGCAGTGCGCGCAATGGCGCCGGTGGCGGGAATTCCGCCAAAAAGGGCCGAGCAGATGTTGCCCGCGCCCTGAGCCACCAGCTCCATATTGGAGTTGTGGCGGGTGCCAACCATGCCGTCGGCCACCACGCAGGACAGCAGGCTCTCCACCGCGGCCAGCGCCGCAATGGTGATGGCATCGGGAATGACGGCAACGATCTTTGCCGTGTCAAAGGCAGGCAGCGCCGGCACAGGCGCCGCCGCGCTGATCTCATAGAGGGAGCCGATGGTGTTGACATCCATATGCAGAAGCTTGACCATCAGCGCGCAGACGATGACGGCAATGAGAGAGGGCGGGATCTTCTTTGTGACCTTGGGGAAGAGAATGAGGATGGCCAGCGCCACCGCGCCCACCACCAGCGCCTGCCAGTTGAAGGTGCCGATGGAATGGATGATGGCCTCCGCCTTCTCCAGCGTTTCCACCGGTGCACCGGTAAAGGTCAGGCCGAGGAAATCCTTGATCTGGCCGATAAAGATGGTAACGGCAATGCCGGAGGTAAAGCCGGTGGTGATGGTGTAGGGCACAAAGCGGATGAGGCTGCCCAGGCGCAAAAGCCCCATCAGCACTAGCAGAATGCCCGCCATGATGGTGGCCCACACCAGGCCGTCAATTCCCTGCTTTGCAACAATGCCCGCAACAATGGTGGCAAAGGCCGCCGTCGGGCCGGCGATCTGCACCCGGCTTCCGCCCAGGGCAGAAATGATAAAGCCCGCCACAATGGCGGTGTACAGACCCTTTTCAGGGCCAACGCCGGAGGCCAGCGCCAGCGCAATGGACAGGGGCAGCGCAATGATCGCAACAATAATACCGGCAACCAGATCATTTGCAAATTTTTTGCCGTTGTA